>JARRQD010000076.1:0-13147 GCA_037382205.1 Candidatus Thiodiazotropha sp. | reverse complement strand
GGAGTTGCCATATTCAGTCTCCTTATAGAACTCGTCTGGTCGTGCCCTACACTCGGTAGGAATCTTTGTTGAGCTTGCTAGTCTTTAACCTGAACTCGTGAGTTGATCAGGGCACATCGCACAAGCTCTTGATCCGTCTAGCGGTATAAAAATTCTCACCAGACCTTTGGGTATGGCTGCAAATTTTATTACGCTATCTGAACCAATATCTTGCACGCTGCACTCCTTCTAAACCCACGGATTCAGGTTTAATCTCTAATCATCATCGTCTTCGCCGTAGCCCGGGGCTTCCTCGGGCGGCGTCTTTCTGTTCAACACAATGGCATTACTGACCAATTGGTGAACACTGACAATCTGGAACATATCCATGCCATAGTATGGAAATATCTTGGTGAACTGACTCTTACAAATGGCGCAGATTGCCGCCAAATGGGTAACACCTTTCTCCTCCATGACATTCTTGAAAGCGGTCATGCGAGGCTTTGCCCCTTTAACCCGAACCTCCATCAAGTCGTCGGTCAGCAGACCACCGCCACCACCACAACAGAATGTACGCTCATGAATGGTATCCCACTCCATGTCGTGGTAGTTATTAACCACGGCCTTGATGACTTTACGAGGAATCTCGAACTGGCCACCAGGCTTGTCGCCCATGCGCGAAGCGCGGGCCACATTGCATGAGTCGTGGAAGGTGATCGACATATCGTCGTTCTCCGACTTGTCCAACTCCAGGGTACCCTTCTCGATCTCATTCAGGGTGAACTCACAGATATGCTGTGGTACCGGATAGGCGGGATCAAGAAAATCGAACGGTCCGGCCAGGGTGTTGAGGAAACTGTAGGCGATACGCCAAGCGTGACCACACTCACCAAATACGATGCGTTTTACACCCAACTCCAAAGCCGCTTCACGGATTCTCAGCGATACTCGGCGCATATTTTCATAGCTGCCGATGAACATGCCGAAGTTTCCGGCCTCCGAAGCCTTGGTACTGAGAGTCCAGCTGACCCCGGCTTCATGGAACACCTTGCCGTAGCCGATCAGGCCATCAACATGGGGTTCGGCAAAGAAATCCGCTGAAGGCGTAACCAACAGGATATCGACCCCTTTTACATCCAGTGGATATTTAACGGCGACTTCATCCTCGTCGTATACATCTTCCTCTAGACCTTCAAGGGTGTCAGCGATGGCCGGACCGGGTAGACCCAGATTGTTACCGATCTTGTGTACCTTGCCGATGATTTCGTTGCAGTACTTCTGTCCGATACCGATGGAGTCAAGAATCTCTCTCGCCGCCATGGAGATCTCTGCCGTATCGATGCCGTAAGGGCAGAATACAGAACAGCGTCGGCATTGGGAGCACTGGTGAAAATAGCTGTACCAGTCGTCGATTATCTCTTCCGTCAGATCGACAGCGCCGACCAGTTTGGGGAAAAACTTTCCAGCAAACGTGTAGTAGCGACGATAGACTTTGCGCAGCAGATCCTGACGACCTACCGGCATGTTTTTCGGATCCTTGGTGCCGATAAAATAGTGGCACTTGTCGGTACAAGAACCGCACTTCACGCAGGCATCCATGAAAACCTGGAACGAGCGATAGCGGCTCAGCAGATCACCCATCTTATCGATAGCGACCTCTTTCCAGTTCTCTACTTTCTCACCGGGGAAGCCCAAGTCTTCCTGATGTTCAGGTTTGGCCACAAAGCAGGTAACGTGCTCCATGGTACCTTCAACCAATTTAGGAACTTCAATAAACTCAGTCAGTTCCGGTGTTTCGAATTCAGCTCCAGCCATTTGTAACCCTCATCGGCCAAGCGTGGACTTAAGACTCTTCTAGTTTTCTAGCCCACTCGGCCAAGTGACGACGCTCGCGAGAGTTGTCCACTTGGTTGCGGGTTGGGCTGAAAAAGACTCCAGGAATGTGCAACAACTTACTGAATGGCAGCAAGATCATTAACACAGCGACCAGAGTCAGATGCAGTAACAGGACCGGATCCATTGGCAGTTGACCGCCGCTCAAAGTCCAGAAGCCTGTAAAAAACTGTTTCACTGCCACCACATCGGTGTGTACGACGAATGTCATCATCGCGCCACTCATACCGATCATCATCAGTATCAACAACCAAAGATAATCGGAAGGAGCCGAGATGTAGCGAACCCGGTCAACAACAATTCGGCGGATCAACAGACCACCCAGGCCCGCCACCATGGCAAATGCTGCATACTTACCGAAGGGTTGTATCAGTTCGATAGGCAACCACACAGGATCGATGAAGTAGCGCAGATGTCTCAGCAGGACCAGTAAAAGCCCCATGTGGAACATCCAGGAAAAGATCCAGGTCCACTTTGTGCTTTTGAACAGACTTTCAAAAAGCACAACCTCGCGAAACATTCTGAGTACAACCCCGGTCTGCGTCACAGGCGCCGGAGTCGTGGGAATCTTTAATGGTGCAGGCGCCTTGGCATACTGGACGATTTTTCTCGCCAAGCCAATTACCAGAACGATGGTCGCTACGATAAACAGCAACGCGTAGACAGATGACATGTTCCTGCATTCCTCAAGTGATGATCGGATCACTGGTGGGTGGAGGATATCCACCCACCAAGTGGTTTTGTCTCTTAGATACAGCCAGTTGGCTTAGGCAGGCCGGCGAAACGACACGCCTGCTTTCCAGGACCGTATGGGAAAAGCGCATACAGGTACTTGGAATTACCTTTCTCTTTACCCAATTTCTTACCAACGGCTTTGGTCAGAACGCGGACAGCAGGAGCAATTTGGTACTCTTCATAGTACTCGCGCAGGAAGTTGATGATCTCCCAGTGCTCACTGGTCAGCTCGAGGTCATCCTCTGCCGCCATAACTTCAGCAACTGCAGGCTCCCAATCGCCCAGGTTGGTCAGGTAACCTTCTTCATCAGTTTCGAAGGTTTTACCGTTTGCTTCGATAGCCATATATTCTCTCCAAATTACGTTAAGAGTTGTTCAGTAAACTAATCAGACCCAAGCCTGTACTTTATCGTTCTCAGCAGCGAGCGCGACAAACTTGGGGTAGTCCACGATTTCGACACCATCAACGACCTTCTCTTCAGCGACTCCGCGCGCCTTCAGGTCGGGACCCAGTACATAGAAGCTGACACCGCTTGCGGCGGCAATCTTGTCTGCAACTGCAGTGCCTTTGATGGCACCATAGATACCGTCTTCATACATCAGTACAGCGCTGCCCTCTTTAGCGTAAGCCAGGCAGCTATCCATAGAAGACTTCTCGAAAGGTGATTTATTGACTGTGTGTAGCGTGCTCATTCTCAATACTCCGAATTAGAAGCTAAACATGACATCTTGTTCTTCCATGATGTCTGCCATTTCAGCACGACTCACAACTTTGATTGAGTCCTTCTCGGCCCAATCATCGTCTTCGTCTTCATAGGTGAGCGGCATCAGATCATCGAGGGTCAGACCGCGCTCTTCGAGAGACTCTTTCTCAACATAGAGTTTGGTCACATCATAGTCACCCAGTGCCTGATAGGTCGGGGAGAAATTCTTCATGTCCACCTCAGCGGTGTCCTGCCCCTTAACCAACTGAAACACACCGTCATCCAGGAAGGCCAAACTGACATCCTGGTCAAATGCTGCTCCAATCAACACAACTTCCAGTGATTCCCAGGCATAGATAGTGCCATAGGGCGCACGGCGGTTGATGTACATGAATTTTTTAATCTGTTCAGACATATCAACCTCTATCAATTAATCACCGAAAACGACCAGTCGCTCTGACTGGACACCCGCCTCGATCAACTGACCAAGACCGGAGATACGAAAGTTATCAGCGATATTTTCAGCGTCTTTACCGTTTCGCTGCATCTCGCCTTCATCAACGATACCGCGACGCTGGGCGGCTGCTACGCAGACAACCATGTCGAGATCGTATTTCTTCGCCAGCTCCGTCCACCGGTTGACGATATTACGGTCGTCCTGTGGCGGGGTTGTGAGTTTGGTACCGTTGTTCACGCCGTCGTGGTAGAAGAAGACACGCATTACTTCGTGTCCCGCTTCCAGTGCCGCCTTTGTGAACTGGTATGCTGAGTCCGTTGCTTGATGCTGGTACGGACCTTCGTTTACCTGAATCGCAAATTTCATCAGTATAACCTTCCTGTTTATTGCCTATACAACGACAGCCGATATTAGAAACGGATGTGCGCAGAGGCATTCAGGTTGTTACGACCACCACGCCAGTTATCGATGTGATACTTGGTGAAAGGCAGACCGGTCTTTTCGAAGAACTTAGGCCAACCGATGCGATCAGCCCACTCACCGATACGCTCCCAATCCTTGGCGTCTTCTTTATAGGCGCTGAGGATCTGTTTAACGATAGTGGAAACTTCAGGCCAACGTGGCGGATTGTTCGGTACACCAGCCGCTACCAGCTTGTGGAAGGTCGGCTTGGAGCGGGCATTGGAGTTCTTACCACCTACCCAGATTGCGAACTTGGAGTGCTCAGGATCGTTGATCTGCATCGGCGGACAAGGCGGAAAGCAGGCGCCGCAGCAGATACATTTCTTTTCGTCGACTTCCAGAGAAGGCTTACCGTTAACCATCGCAGGACGGATCGCAGCAACCGGACAACGAGCAACAACCGAAGGACGCTCACACACATTGGCTACTTGGCTGTGGTCAATCTTAGGTGGCTTGGTGTGCTGGATGTTGATCGCGATATCACCCTGGCCACCACAGTTAATCTGACAGCAGGAAGTGGTGATACGCACACGGTTTGGCATCTCTTCTTTGGTGAAATCGTCGTAAAGTTCATCCATCAGCGCTTTCACAGCACCAGATGCATCAGTACCAGGGATATCGCAGTGCAACCAGCCCTGGGTGTGAGAGATCATGGAGACCGAAGGACCGGTACCACCGATCGGAAAGCCTTCTTCATTCAGCTTGTCGATCAGCGGCTGAACCTTGGACTCTTCACTGACCATAAATTCAATGTTGGAACGAATGGTGAAGCGAACGTAACCTTCAGCAAACTCATCAGCGATATCCATCAGCTTGCGAATGGTGTAGACGTCCATCTGGCGTTGAGTACCGGCACGCACTGTCCAGATGCTGTCACCACTGTTGGCAACATGATGAAGAACACCAGGACGCAGGCGCTCATGCCAGGCCCATTGGCCATAGTTCTTCTTCAGGACGGGGTGCAAGTAGGGCTCCATCTCCGGGACGCCACTCTCGATCGGCATACGAGGTTCCGACATACCTACCTCCAAAAAAATAGGGTAATTGATTCGTTTTAAGGGGCACCCGGGCGAACCCGATGCCCCCCTTACAACCTGCTGTCAGTCAGCAGAAAACAGAATTATTGTGCAGCTTTACGTTCAGCCCACTTCGCCGCTTCTTCATCCCAGCCGTCGGTGCGGACATAAGGATTCATACGCGGACGCTCGATCATATTCGGATCGATCTCCAGGCCGACGCCTTCCAGGAAGTTGACCAGGCCGATACGCTCGATCATCTCACCGGTACGCTCGTGCTCCAGCGCGTTCTCAGCGAAGAAGTCGAGGATTTCGGTAGCCAGTTCGCCCAGTGTTTCAAAGTCATCATCGGACTCAAGCTTCATGAAAGGTACGATAACCGTACCCATCAGGTCGCCGATCTTCAGAGTACGTTTACCACCGCAAAGCAGGGTTACGCCTTTGTCGTCGCCGGGAGCAAGCGCTTTGGTCATTACGTTGATGCAGTGCATGCAACGAACGCAGGAGGGGTTGTCCACCGCCAGGCTATCGTCATCGTTCAGCGACAGCGCCTGGGTTGGGCAGCGGGTGATGACATTGTCGATGACATATTTACGACCTTTTTCAGAGACGAATTTTTTCACTTCGTCCTGATTGACCTTCATGTCATCACGCCAGGTACCAATGGTTGCCAGGTCAGCACGTTGCACTGAGTTCATGCAGTCATTCGGGCAACCGGAGACTTTATATTTGAACTTATAGGGCAGCGCTGGACGGTGCATATCGTCAAGGGCGTTGTTGACCAGCATGCGCATGGTACGACCCTCGTCGAAGCAGGAGTTTTCACAACGCGCCGCGCCCACACAGGACATACCGGTGCGTACAGCAGGACCGGCGCCACCAAGATCGAAGCCCATTTCATTGAGCTCGTCAAAAGCTGGCTGAACATTATCTGTAGTACAGCCCTGGAACATGATATCGCCAGATTGACCGTGGAATGCGATCAGGCCAGAACCATATTTTTCCCAGATATCGCAGAATTTGCGCATTGTGTTGGTATCGTAATGCATGCCTGGAGGCGGCATGATACGTAAGGTGTGAAATTCAGCAGACGCTGGAAAAAGCGCTTTGCCGTCATCACCTTTCAATTCGGTAAAACGGGGGATGATACCACCGCCGTAGCCGATAACGCCCACAGTACCACCTTTCCAGTAGCCTTTGCGGGTTTCGTAAGAGGTTTCCAGCTGACCCAGTAGGTCAACCATCATATCGTTGTCTTTGGCGAGGCGCTTGAGGCCGGTAACGAATGAGGGCCATGGGCCACTCTCCAGCTGATCAAGCATGGGGGTATCATGCATCTGTTTTGCCATCACTGTTTCTCCCAATGGTCGTTTATCGAGGTCGTCAGCCTATTCCACATCTCTTATTCTTGGCTGAGAACCAAGCTGTTGAATCTGGCTGCGACCCGCAATCTTAACCTTACAGGCCGGGCCTGCTTCTACTGGACAGCAAGTTTAGAGTTTCCTTATGCAGACCCATATCCTTCCGATGGGGGAGACAGCGATAGAAACGACTATCCCAAAAGGGATAGAAAAGCGTTGTTTAGCAACAATCTTTTAAACGTTAAACCCACTATAACTCCCGTAATCACAGCAAGTTATAAATCATTCCCAAGCCACTCAGTTAAGAAAAGATCCCATTTTTTCTCCATGGGTGAGTTTTACTCGATTAAACTGCAGATAGGACTTGAACCCAACTTGAGCATATTGTTCAATAGTAATATCCGAGCATTTTACTGAGTAATTAAATAGGCACCAAAAAATATGCTGTACCTGAGTGAGATCATGATGCAACATCCCGAGGTCGATAACTTCGATCAGTTACTGACTGTGGTCAACGAGCGCTCAAAGACGGAAGTATTTTTCCGTATTGATGTCAAACCGCCCTTTGCTGACACACCAGACAACTGGGAAGATCGCCTGGAAGCGGCCTTCACCTAAGGGTATAAATAGCACCACAACTTTTTTTATAATATAGGGTAGAGACCTGTGAAGTATTTGGAATCAGAGACCTTTCTCGGCGAGAGCGAAAGCGCTGAAGATGCTGTTAAATCAAGCAAGCTTCTCGAGGTAAAGCTGGATGAGATCCGCCAAAAGCTGGACAACCAGAGCCCTGACAGTTCGCTTCAGTCACGCCTCTCCCTGGAGATTGAAAGCTGCTACGTTCTGCTCGATTTGGATCGCCCTGACGAAGCTTGGCAGATCGCTAAAAGTGTCTTTGACCGGGCACTAGCAGATGAGCTCTGGCTGGCTGCCGTGGAGGCCTGCGATGTTCTCTATCAAGCAGAAAAAGAAGATGGCGCTAAAGCGCTGGCTCACGGCATCTGGCTCGGCGTTACTTTCCCGATCGATCCGGAGCTTAGTGTCGCCATGCTGCAGCACCTGATCGATGAAACCCCGGATAATTCAGATGGTGCTGCGGTGGCGGCAGCAACCGCCTGCTATATCGTCGATCTGCGCGCCAAAGGGGAGGAGCAGGAGGATCTCAGATTCTTCACCAACCAATTGATGGGACAGGTGGCCAGACGCCACAGCCAGGTAGAGGAACAGGAGATCTTCGATTTCTGGGTGGAGCGCATGGAACTCGACGATCCAGCGAAATTCCTGCCCCGACTGGCCACAGTGCTCGATGTCATCATCGATGGGGACTGGTGGTATGACCGGGATGAGCTTCGCCGTAAAATTCCAGCAGAAGCCTGAGTTGGAGGCGAAGATGTTCTGGCAGGAAGAGGAAGATGAAGAGCGTTTCGTAGTCCCGGACGATGTGCTGGACCTACTGTTTAAAATCAACTGCCCCACCCTCCCCATTGATCATGCCTGGGCTCTGTCCCAGGCCATACAGCAGGTTTTGCCCTGGTTTGCCGATGAACCCAAGGCCGGCCTGCATCTCATCTATGGGGCGGATTCAGGCAATGGCTGGGAGCGCCCTTCGGGCAGCGACCAACTGCTCTATCTGTCGAGACGCACACCACTGATCCTGCGCCTGCCCAACAGTCGCATAGAGGATGCCGGGGTACTCACTGACCAGTCTCTGGATATCGATGGACACAGCCTGGAGATCGGCAAATCCCACACCCGTCTGCTCGGCATGACAACCACCCTCTACTGCCGACATCTGATTGATGATGAGAATCAGTCGGAAGATGAGTTTCTGCAAAACTCGGTTGACCAACTGGGCGCACTTAAGTTGAGGTTTAAGAAGATACTTTGTGGAAAAGGTGAACAGTTTGCCACTCCGGATGGCCCGCTGAGGACAAAAAGCCTGATGGTGGCCGGCCTGACCCTGGATGATGCGGTAACTCTGCAGAAGGAAGGACTGGGCCCATTCCGCACACGCGGCTTTGGCTTGTTTAATCCACACAAGACTGTTTAACCTAAAAAAATCAGTTAACCATTCCATTCAAATAGCAGGTGTTTGATTATGATGAAAAGAGCTTCGATGGTTATCGTCACCTACTGGGTAAAATACGCTACAGCGTGAATTGCACGCTTGTAGCGGCGCATGGCGGCGTTGCAACTCCCTGGAATAGCAGGCTATTCCGTGTCGTTGCGCCTTACCCTGCACCACCACAAACGCACCCTTCACGTTGTCCAACTGATCTTTTTAGGTTTAAGATTACAGGCTGCAAATTCACCGCTTGGCTCGGTTTGTCATACGGACTCCGAGTGGAACAGAGAATTCAAAACAAAATTTGATTTAACGAGATCGTCAATCTCGTCATTTTAGTTAGGAGAGATCAATGTCATATGAAGTAAACGGTAATACAGTTGAAGCCGACGCGAACGGTTATCTGGTCAACATGACCGATTGGAGTGAAGATGTGGCCAAGGCCATTGCTGAAGAGGAAGGGGTAAACCTGTCTGAAAAGGCATGGGAAATCATCAACTTTCTACGCGATGAATATATCAACAACAATGGCAATCAGCCGAACGAGCGCAACATGGTCAAGCACTTCAAAGGCGTCTGGACCGATGAGGGCAAGGTGGATGCGAAATCACTTTACATCCACTTCCCCAAGGGCCCAGCAAAACAGGCCAGTAAGATTGCCGGTCTGCCTGAAACCAAGCGGAAAGGTGGCTATTAAACCTAAAAAAATCAGTTGACCGCTCCATTCAAATAGCAGGTGTTTGATTATGATGAAAAGAGCTTCGATGGTTATGGTCACCTACTGGGTGAATCACGCTGTCCAACTGATCTTTTTAGGTTAAACTGATCAGCTATCCCGGCTAGGCATGCGGGGGGCAAGGCGTGTTCCTCTACCCCGCATGCTTACCAGCAATCTTTTTTCAAACATCACTCCACATCCGCAACAGATTGGCATAGGACTTATCCACCAATCCGGTGGTCGGCTGCTGAGCCCGATTCGTCAATAAATCCTCCCTCGCCTGATCGAGTTCGAACAGCAGCTCTCGCTGAGCAGGATCTCGCACATAACTCTGTATCCAGGCCAGCGCCACCAGCCTTTCGCCCCGGGTGACCTCTGCAACATGATGCAGACTCGACGAGGGATAGATCACGGCGCTGCCCGCAGCCAACTTGACGCGCTTTTCCCCGAAGGTGGTGCGGATCACCAGTTCGCCACCTTCATAAGTCTCTGGCTCGCGGAGAAACAGGGTCATCGAGACATCGCTGCGAAACCGCTGACCGCTCAACCCCATAATGGGGTCATCGACATGATCCCCATAGGTCATCCCCGAGTGATAACGGGCAAAGATCGGATCGGCCATCCGGTAGGGGAGCACGGCTGAACGAAATGTGGCGTTCTGACCCATGGCACTGGTCAGAATCCGTATCAACAGCTCCATCTGTTTTGGCGATCCTTTCAACTCTTGATTGTTTTTGACCTTCTGAGCAGCCATACCGGCGGTCAGTTTGCCATCGACAAACTCTGCCTCAGTAAGAATCTGATCGATTTTCTGTAGCAGAGCCGAATCGAGTAAACCCTCTATTTCCAACAACATCAAAAAACTCCTATATTGATTGCAAAGCTGACTGCATGGCCCTTTCGTCGATCGGGAACGTCAATACTGCATGCACTGGGTAGCGTGACTTGACCCCCGCCAGTCGCTGCAGATATTTCTCATCGATGAGGACAACGATCCGGGCTTTTATGTCATAGCGTTGCAGGGTCGCCAACAGCGATTCCAGGTTGCTCATGCGATCTCTGAACTGGGGGTCGGAGTAGAACTCCGCGACAACCACCGCCGGGTGATGCTTCTTTAGCCAGGATTGCGCCTTGCGCACAGAGTTGACCATTTCCACCTTGAAGTTGAGCCGCTGATAGAGCGGGATGAAATTGGGGTAGCCCCCCAATTCAACCACGGCGAGTAATTCCCGGTCTTCCATACGCTTGATTTTACCTTTAGGAGATCCGATTATAACGACCCTGGTCATCGAAAACCGGGCACCTTTTCTGAATCTTTATTTATTGAGTGATCTTCAGTCTGTATTATGCAACTTAATCTTATTATCGACGACTGGTCAATGAACCTCGAAATACCAGATGGCTACATTGACGCCATGAGTGACTCATTTGAAAAAATGGATCTAGATATGAACAAGGGCTGGCAGATCGGTCAGAAGTGGGTAAAGAATCCAGATAAAACCCAACGCTGTCAATTAGTTGCGGGCAAGCTACTCACGGCGCTTGAAACCGACAATGAACCGTTGGCGCTGATGATGGGCGGCTATATCGTCTCCCGCATGGAGGGTATCAGACAGGTTGTGATTGATAATAGCGGCGAGCCGGAAGAGACTTCGTTCCAGTAGAAAGCTTAGGGGTGTACCCGCTTGGCCATCGGCCTGACGCTCTTTAGGTCTGAACCAGTAATAGAATATGTTCGATCAATCTCTTGGCTTCTACTGGCTTTTGAAGATAGACATCAGCACCTGCCACTCTACATTGCAATTCAGTATTCTGTGAAACATTCGCCGTCAGTACGATAAATGGAATGGGGTTGTACAAACCTTGCCCCGTTTTGTACTCTCGAATCACATCGAGCCCACCGTATCGAGGCATTTGCATATCGACGATCGCAATATCATAGCGTGCGCTTTCAAGTTTCTTCATCGCTAATTCACCATCTTCAGCCAAATCCACCTTAAAACCGGCCTTAGTTAGTACCTCACCAAGTATCAGGCGATTTACCGAGGAGTCTTCAGCAACCAGAATTTTAAGGTCGCCCCGCTCCTTAAGCTGTTTCCAGGTATGGATGGACTCAACGCCATCCGGCAGATTTGTATTCAGTAATCCGGTATGTATTGCGTTATAGAGAAGTCTGCTGTTGTCCAGCCCCCTGACGATAGAATCAACCTCCTGGGGAATCTTCATTGACTGCAACTTGCTGCCATCACCAACCAAAACAAAATGAACATCGATATCGCCTGACCGTTTGAGTGCTTTCACCATCGTTAGTGCATCACCACAAAGCGAATCAACATCCAGTATAACGAATGGAACTTGTGCTCCTTGATCACTGATACGATGCACCTGCTGCTGCAACTCGATCGAGGATCTTACATGCACCGTAGAGATCTCCCAAAGTGAGAGCGGCTGATTAATCTGGATGTTAACATCACCAACTCCCTGGATATCGTCGTTCCGAGGCCAGTACCGCCAAACTCCCGATTGATGTCGTCATCGACCTGATTGAAACGTTGAAAGATATGTTTTAGTCCGGTTTCAGGGATACCTATGCCAGTATCGATAACCTCAAAGCGTAGGGTCGCTTCAAATTCAGAAAGTTGCAGAGGGTTAACCCGGATGTCCACATACCCCTGGTGAGTGAACTTAATGGCGTTACCAATCAAATTATTCAGAACTTGTTGAATCCGCCGTGAATCACTGATCAGGTTGATCGGCACTTCCGGGGAGATGTGGGTCATCAAGCGAATGCCTTTGTTCTTGGCAATTGGATCCAGTGTGGCACAGACCGAGATAATCAAGGCATGAAGATCGAACATACTCCGGTCGACCTTGATCTGCCCCTCCTCAATCTTCGAAAGATCCAATATATCGTCGATCAGGTTGAGCATATGTCTCGCCGAAGAGTCAATTGTCATTATTTTCTCACCGAGATTGCGACTCAGGGGTTCCGCCATGATCAACCTGGAGAGGCCGATAATACCGCTGAGCGGAGTTCGAAGCTCATGGCTCATATTGGCCAAAAACCGGCTTTTGGCCTGGTTAGCCTGTTCTGCAGCGGCCTTGGCATCTACCAACTCTCCCAAGATCTTTGAAACGAAAAGCGGAATGGCGATAATCGTCACCATAAGGCCATAACCTGTCAGCGGATGATCACCCCAAAATGGCGAGAAATTAATCAACACGAGCAACCCAAGTATTGAGAGTATGATACCCGCATAGAGGTACATTGCACCGAACCTTGCACCATACCCGACGGTAATCCAGGCCAGCACTGTAAACAGAGGTACGCCTAATTCCCCGGCGCCGTACATGGCGAGGCAGGTCATTGTATGATCACACAGCATGGTGGTGATTTTTCTTAGCCGAGAAGGCTGCTTGAAATAGCGGAAAGAGAACAGAACCAGTAGTGAGAAAACAATATAGATTCCGGCCAGACAGGTCGCCTGGGAAAGCCCAAGAATTTTGGGGCCATTCAGATACAGTGTTAAAAAGTAGGTAAATACCAGAAAGGTAAACAACAAACGTATGTAACCCTGAGCATACTCTGAGCGTGCTTCATCACTCAAGGTATTATAGAGTGATTCTAAGTTCTGTAGCTTGGCGAGCGCTTGGCTCAACTTGTAGGGCATATCCTTTCCATCCATGCTCTTTACGTCCTGGAACTTATGCTGATCCATCAGGCTTGTGGGGACTGTTTTCTCATGTACCCCCCAAA
>JARRQD010000075.1:18131-19733 GCA_037382205.1 Candidatus Thiodiazotropha sp. | reverse complement strand
TCCATCCATCTTTAAAAGATGATTTGTATGCCGTGTTTATTTGAATAGGTTCAAATGAAAAGTGTGAAGGTGTTACCAGTATACTGAACTCTGATCTGGAGAGGTAGTAAAAGTGTGATCTCAATTTGGGTTTGCTTAGAAAACTTAAATCAATGAATTTGCAGATGATTACGACGGGTCTTCGCTCTTTATATTTTATGTTTCAGTTGGTTATTGTTTGATGCTCGGATTTGAATTATGTTTAGTTACTAAATCCTGCGTCACTACTGCTGAGATTCTATGTATAAAACGAATAGTGTTTAAAATAAATTGATGCCTTGAGTTCGGACAGGCCAATGTTGAGCAGACTCAGCGACAAACAGTTAACTGCAGTGGTTTGAGACAACCGCAACTATTATCAGGTAAAGATCTGTTAAAACAATGAGCCAACGAATCAAACGTGAGCAAAAAACCATACGCGCCATGATGGTGATCTATTGCCGGGACAAACATGATACAGATGGATCACTTTGCAGCTCATGTGAAAAATTGCTTGACTATGCACAACGGCGGCTGGACTCCTGTCCCTTTGGAGAGCAGAAGCCGGCTTGCAATCACTGCAGCGTCCACTGTTACTCGAATACGATGCGGACACAGGTGCAGCAAGTGATGCGCTATGCTGGGCCCAGGATGTTGCTGCGCCACCCATTGCTGAGTCTTCACCATTTGCTGGATAAATTTCGCCAAGTCCCACAGCGGCCCAAAGCTAAGAAATAGCCCTGTATCTGTCCTGATTCGACTCGCCCTATCCGTCGGTAGATTTTTCCGGGCGTGCTGAATCCGACATAAATTTTCAAGGATTGTCTACATTCTGCATACTACAATTTTCCCTCGATCGTGTTTCCGTAACAATAACCGGGCTAGAATGGGTTTTAAATGCGGTTAGGATGGGTTAACAGGATAAGGTTTTGTAAAATTGCTGGTTCTTGTTGTGCGTAGAGATTCCCGGCCAGATGATTTTCCTGGATCCCGGTATACGCCAGGATGATAGAGCGAAATTAATGGTAAGAGCAACAGTCATAGAATCGTTCAAGAATAACAGAGGAGCATGACATGAGCGGGCAACAGGCAGCTCTGCTGAGCGGACAGCGGGCCATCGTTACTGGAGCCAATTCCGGTATTGGGGAAGCGGTCGCCAAGGGTTTGGCCGGGGCCGGAGTGAAGGTGGCGGTCAACTATGTGGTCAATGAGGCGGAAGCCCAGCGGGTGGTCGAGGAGATCGAACAGTTCGCTGGTGAGGCGATGGCAGTCTACGCTGATGTCAGTAACGAAGCGGATGTTGAGGGGATGTTCGAGCAGGTCATCGAGGCCTGGCAGAGTGTGGATATTTTGGTCAACAATGCGGGTATCCAGCGGGATGCGGCCTTTGTCGACATGAGCCTCGATCAGTGGAACAAGGTCATGGATGTCAATCTCACTGGCCAGTTTCTCTGTACCCGAGCTGCCGCCCGGGAGTTTCTGCGTCGTGGTGTGGATCAGAGCCTCTCCTGTGCCGCCGGTAAGGTGATCTGTATGTCCTCAGTACATGAGGTGATCCCCTGGGCCGGCCATGTCAATTATGCC
>JARRQD010000075.1:6062-18123 GCA_037382205.1 Candidatus Thiodiazotropha sp. | reverse complement strand
GCCACCTCCAAGGGCGGGGTGATGATGTTCATGCAGAGTGTAGCTCAGGAGCTGGCTCATCAGAAGATCCGGGTCAACGGGATTGCGCCTGGAGCGATTAAAACACCGATCAATCGTTCTGCCTGGGAGACACCGGAGGCCGCCGCCTCGCTATTGGAGCTGATCCCCTATGAGCGTATCGGAGATCCGCAAGATATCGCCAAGGCAGCCGTCTGGCTCGCTTCGGATCAGTCCGACTATGTGACCGGTACAACCCTGTTTGTCGATGGTGGTATGACGCTATACCCTGGATTCCGAGAGGGTGGCTGATATGTTCGATCTGATTCGCTTCGGGCGTGATATCTGTGGGGATCTGGGGCAGGCGGAGCGTCGTGAGTGGTGGCTTACCAACGGGCTTGGCGGTTATGCCGGAGGCACCATCGCCGGAACTCTGACCAGACGCTATCACGGCCTGTTGATTGCGCCCTTGCATGGGGCGATGGATCGGCGGCTGCTGATGGCTAAAGCGGATGCTACCCTGGATCTGGCGGGCAGAGAGTGGCCGCTGTTCACCAATCGCTGGTATGGGGATGTGGTGGAACCCGCGGGTTACCGGAATATCGAGCAGTTTCGTCTACAGGGGCGGATGCCTGTCTGGCGTTTTGCCTGCGCCGATCGCATTGTGGAGATGCGAATCTGGATGCTCGAAGGTGAACATACCACCTATGTTGCCTATCGCTGCACAGGCGGTGGTAGTGAGCCGGCCAGGCTCAAACTTAAGCTGCTGGTCAACCATCGGGATCACCATGGCAACATGCCGGTAAGAGGCACCACCGCGACGTTTAAACAGACAGACAACCGACTGCAGATCGAATGGCCGCAAGGGGGCCGGCTCTACCTGCATGCCACGCCGGCGGATATCAAGCCCAGACAGGATTGGCACGAAGGTTTTCTATTGAGTCGGGAGGTAGAGCGTGGCCTCCCCGCCATCGACAACAATCTCTCCCTGGGGCAGCTGATCTTTGACCTGCAGGAGGGGGAGTGGGTCGGCTTTGCTGTGACGCTGAATGACCGGCTGCTGTTCGATCTCCCTGCTGCGATGCAGTGTTTTATGGACCGGGATAAGCGTCTGAGTAAGCCTCCATCTGAAGACTTCAGCGAACCCAATTGGATAACCCAGATGCGTCTCTCTGCAGACAGCTTCCTGATCAAAAGAGTGTTGCCCTCCAGGGAGCTGGGGGATTCGATTATCGCCGGTTATCCCTGGTTTGGTGATTGGGGCAGAGACACCATGATCTCCTTTGCCGGATTGACCTTGGCCGTCGGTCGTCTGGAGAGTGCCCGCTCAATACTGATGAGTTATGCCAAGCTGGTGGATCAGGGGCAGCTGCCCAACCGCTTTATCGATCAGGGTGAAACCGCGGAATACAACACGGTGGATGCGGCGCTCTGGTACTTCGATGCCTGGCATGCTTATCTCGAAGCCAGTGATGATCTGCAGAGTCTGCAGCAGATCTATCCGGTACTGCAGAATATCATCGAGTGGCACATCAAAGGCACCCGATATGGTATCGGCTTGGATCCCCAGGATCATCTGCTACGCGCCGGTGAGTCTGGGGTACAGCTGACCTGGATGGACGCCAAGGTCGGCAGCTGGGTGGTGACACCGCGAACCGGCAAAGCCGTGGAGATCAATGCGCTTTGGTACAACGCATTGATGATCATGGCGGGATTCGCTGAGCGCTTGGGTGAGTCGTCGACCGACTATGCTCAATTGGCTGAGGTGGTAAAAGCCAGTTTCAAGCGTTTTATCCATCCCCATGGGGAGGGGCTGCTGGATCTATTGGATGGGCCGAATGGTGATGATTTCAGTCTTCGTCCCAACCAGATACTGGCGGTGAGTCTCTGTCACTCACCACTGGAACCCGAACAGCAAAAACAGGTGGTGGAGATCTGTTCCCGCGAGTTACTCACCTCCCATGGGTTGCGTTCCCTGAGTCCACGTCATAAAGACTACACCCCTCGCTACCAGGGTGGTGTTGCGGATCGGGATGGGGCCTATCATCAGGGTACGGTGTGGGCCTGGCTGTTGGGCCACTATGCCTGGGCTGAGTATTTGGTGAGTGGTGACGCCGTAGCGGCACAACAGCGCCTGGAACCCCTCGGCGATCATCTGAAGGATGCGGGACTTGGCCATGTCAGTGAAATTTTCGATGCAGAACCTCCTCATCAACCCAGAGGGGCGCCTGCACAGGCCTGGTCTGTGGCAACGATTCTAGTGGCCTGGCAGCGACTGCAGCAGATCATCCACGGGCAGTGATTGGGTGAAACCGGAACAGGATTGGCAGGAGTGGGAATGAACGTCCGACAACTCAATAAAGAGCAATGGCGCCTGCAACAACAGCGCAATGGGGAAGCGGCGTGGAAGCAGTGGGGGCCCTATCTCTCCGAACGGGCCTGGGGAACCGTCCGTGAAGACTACAGCCCCGCAGGCACCGCATGGGAGTATTTCGATCATGATCAGGCCAGATCCAGGGCCTATCGCTGGAATGAGGATGGACTTGGCGGTATCAGTGATGAGAAGCAGCATCTCTGTTTCGCCCTGGGATTGTGGAACGGGGTGGATCCGATTCTGAAAGAGCGTGCTTTCGGCCTGACCGGTAACCAGGGAAACCGGGGCGAGGATGTCAAAGAGTACTACTTCTACACCGATGCGACTCCCAGCCACAGCTGGTTAAGATATCTCTACAAATACCCGCAGGCCGAATACCCCTACTCAAGACTGGTGGAGGAGAACCGTCACCGGGACAGACTCGATCTCCCCTTCAATCTGCTCGACAGCCGAGTCTTTGACGAGAACCGCTATTGGGATGTCTCGGTCATCTATGCCAAGGCCGAGGCGGAACAGATTCATATCCGGATCACCGTTCAAAACCATGCTGAACAGTGCGCTCAACTACACCTGCTTGCTCAGCTCTGGTTTCGCAACGACTGGTCCTGGGGGGGAGAGAGCAGTAAGCCGATAATAAAAAAGCACGATACCGGTTCGGCTGCCAACTGGTGTATTCAGGCATCTCACCAGGAGATAGGAGATTATCATCTTTATGGTGAACAACAGGCGGAACTTCTGTTCACTGAAAATGAATCCAATACACAGCAGCTCTGGGGTGTTGCGCCACAAACGCCCTATGTGAAAGATGCCTTTCACCGCTTGATCATTGATGGGGAGCAGGCCGCGGTGAATCCTCAGCAGCAGGGGACAAAATGCGCTGCTTTGTATCGACTCGCAGTCCCCGCTGGGGAATCCAGAAATATCGATCTGGTATTGAGCAAACAGCCATTGCCAGAACCCTTTGCTAAAACAGAACGCATCATCGCCACACGACGCAGTGAGGCAGATGTGTTTTACGATGAGCTATTGCCGGAGGCAGGGTCCGAGGATCGCCGCATCATGCGCAAGGCACTGGCCGGGCTGATTTGGGGTAAACAGTTTTTCCATTGCGATGTCTATCGTTGGCTGCATGGGGATCAGCACCAGCCTCCCGATACGCGCAAGTTGGGTCGAAACCATCAATGGCAGCATCTAAGGACGGCGGATATTCTCTCCATGCCCGACACCTGGGAGTACCCCTGGTTCGCTGCCTGGGACACGGCGTTCCACTGCGTGGCGCTGGCGCTGGTGGATGTGGAGTTCGCCAAACAGCAGATCGAGGTGTTACTGGGTGATAACTATCTACACCCCAATGGCCAGATACCAGCCTATGAGTGGTCCTTCAGTGACGTCAATCCACCAGTCCATGCCTGGGGAGCGTTGAAGGTCTACCGGGCGGAACGGATCCAACAGGGTAAAGGAGATAAAAACTATCTACAGCGGGTTTTCTATAAACTGCTACTTAACTACGCCTGGTGGATCAATCGAAAGGACAAGCATGGTCAGAATCTGTTCGAAGGGGGCTTTCTAGGGCTCGATAATATCTCTGTCTATGACCGCTCCAGACCCTTACCCCCTGGTTATACCCTGAAACAGGCGGATGCCACCGGCTGGATGGCTATGTTCGCCCTGAATATGACCGTGATGGCATTGGAGCTGGCCGTCGATGATGCTGACTATGAGAATATCGCAATCCAGTGTTACAAACAGTTTCTGGCGATCGCTAAAGCGATCAGTGGCGGTGATCAACACGGCCCATCATTATGGGATATGGAGGCGGGTTTCTTCAAGGATCTGCTGATCACCCCCCAGGGCTCATACCATCGGGTCGATGTCTATTCCTGGGTTGGACTGATTCCCATGTTCGCCACGGAAGTGGTGGATAAACGCTTACTGGAGAACGTCCCCAGATTCCGAGAGATGTTGAAGGTGCATAAAAAGGGAGCATTTCAGGGCAGCTATGTCTGTGCCTGCCCAGATTGGGAAAATGAACAGGGTGAACACCTGTTGGCGCTGGTCGACCACTCCATGTTGCCGCGTATTCTCAAGCGACTGTTGAATGAGGATGAGTTCCTCTCATCCTATGGTGTACGCAGTCTGAGTAAACTGCATGAACACTATCGGGATCTAGGTGAACTGCCGGGCCTCGGTCGAATCGGCATTCACTACGCGCCAGGCGAGTCGGAGAGTTATTTGTTTGGTGGCAACTCCAACTGGCGTGGTCCAGTCTGGATACCGACCAACTACGCGTTGATACAAGCCATCGAAAAGTTTCACCGGTTTCTCGGTGATGGTTTCAAATACGAAATCCCAGCCCTCTCGGATGAACCCCTGACCTTGCGCGATATTGCCACTCTCATCTCCGAACGATTAGTCAATCTCTATCGGCGGGATAGGGATGGACGGGTGCCGGCCTTAAGGCGCGATAGCCCCATTCAAACCGAACAGGCCTGGCGTGATCTGAGCCTGTTTTATGAATATTTTCACGCCGAGACAGGCCAGGGACTCGGTGCAGCCCACCAGACCGGTTGGACAGGATTGTTGGCAAATCTGGTGATGCGTCGTTATCGAAAGGATATTCCTGTATTCCTGGGTGAGGATGAAACGGTAGGTTAGCTGGTGGAGAATGGTTGCCAACCCAGTGCACCGGAGCTGGGCCTATCCTCACCTGTTTAGCTTCAACGAGAGACCATGGTGATCAAGTGAATATTTACTGTCATTCAAGATTGGCATAAAACAAAATTATTGAATGGTGAGATTTTGTTACAATCAGGAATGAGAAAAACATCTTTCACAAAGGCGAACATTGCTGATCCACTTAGCGCTCACTCTCAGAGAGCGGGCTCGGGTGAGGACTTTAAAAAGCTAACGCTTGATTTTCTATTCCCTTTATCCTGCGCTTATCCCTGAGGTAGAGGGAACCTCGAAAGTCGACTCTCATGTCCAAAGATGTTGGTCAATGCAAACAAGCCCAGCAATGCATGTAGAAACAAGGCTTACCAGGCAAATTAAGTGGAACAGCCGTGTAGGGTGAAAGGAATTTTCAGTAAACAGTGGCGCTTGTATAGAGAGTGATGTCTATCGAAAAAAGTAGTGCCTAGTGGTGCAACTTATTCTGAGATAAAGCATTCTTTAAGTTGTCTGGGTTGTTACAGATGTACCATTTCTATATTTAAGAACACGGATTGTAGTTTATGCGGTAAAATGGGTGATAAATAAACAGCTTTTAGTAAGGCTTGGATCTCTGTGTGAATGGAGATTATCTGGTCGTGGTTTATTTATTGGCTGTATAGCATGAAATTCAGGTAACAACCCTCATCGCTCGTGATAATATGAAGAGGGTCTCATTTGCTTTATGGGATATGGTTTATCTTGACCTGTTTTATGTTAATTTTATATTCGTACTGATTGGCAATACACTCTAGTGTGGTGTCCTATACTGTTTGACGATTTCAACGCGACGAGAAGCGATCAGCCGCTCGGCGCGTTGCACAGGGAATGGCGCGCCCTTTCCAAGCAACGCAACAACGCGGATGATGGCTTTTCAGCGCGCCCGAAGGGAGGCTCGCAAATGACTCAATCCTGCGTTGCAGCGCTTGTTAATGGGGCAACCATTGACAGCGGGCTGCGCCTTGTCTTGAGTCATTTGCGGGTCTCTGAAAACGTCAAACAGTATAGGACGCCACACTAGATCTCACCAAGAAAATGAATGGTATAATTCGGAGCTGGTCCGTTTATACTTGATGGGGTCTCTAAAGAATGAGAGATGGAATTGACTCTTATAAACAATCTTAATTTGAAGAAGTTAGCGTGTGGCAAATTGTTTATCCGATTTAAAGAGACGTTTTCAGAGGTTTGTGGATGGAAAAAACACCTTTGAAGAGTTAAAGATCGCTGCCAATTTGGTGGCTTTGAATAGTCGTGATGGTGATCTTGTCGATTTTCTTTCCACTGCACATAGCAAAGGGTTGTTGAGTGATAATCACTATCAATCTTTGATCAATGATATCTCGGCGATTACTCAGCAGACTTACACGCCGAGAACGGGCAAAACTCCCAGGCCCAATAATACTGATAACGCAACCAAACAGCTTAAAGTACTCAATGATCGATTTGTACTGGGGCCAATTATTGGCAAAGGGGGTATGGGGGTTGTCTACAAGGCCCGTGATTTGCGTAAAACAGAGGTTAACGATAAAGACGATATCGTAGCAATTAAAGTTCTATCCTCAGAGCTTCGTGACCTGCCTAAATATCTCATCGCGCTACAGCGTGAAGCAAAAAAGGCGCAGATTCTTGCACACCCAAATATCGTAACAGTTTATGATTTTGATCGTGACGGTGATATTGCCTATATGACCATGGAGTACATGGATGGTGTTCCTCTAAACAAGGTAATTAATGGGCGTTCTTCCTTGCCTAAAAAAGAAGCAATAAGAGTCATACGGGAGATCGGTTATGGTTTGGCCTATGCCCATGAGCACAAGATCGTTCATTCAGACCTGAAGCCTGGCAATATATTTTTACTCAAAAACGGTAAGATTAAGATACTTGATTTTGGAATTGCGCGTGCATTTCATACGCATGATGAAGCGTCCGAAATGACGCGCTTGAATGATACTCAAATATTCAATGCCTATACACCTGCTTACGCCAGTTGCGAAGTTATTCATCATCAACCTCCAACACCAGAAGATGATATTTATGCATTTGGCTGTATTGCCCATGAGCTTTTAACTCAAACCCATCCTTATGCGCGGGCAATTTCAATTACAGCAAAAGAGAAGGGGCTTAAAGTAAAACGCAGCAAATACCTTACCGGTAAAGAGTATCGTGCAATCTGCCATGCGGTTGAGTTGAATAAGAGTAAACGTGTGGCATCTGTTGATCGATTTATACGAGAGCTTACCGAGCCAATGCTACTAGCATCGTATTTGCCGAATTACCAGAGTAAGAAATTGAGATGGGTTGTTGCGGCATTGCTGATTGTTGTTGGAGTCACGGCAATCACCATGGATGGGACAATAACCGGCCAGCAAAATAGTGAACTAATTCACAAGGAGGTCGGTGAATTATTAATACAAGCTGATAACAAACTTGCCGACCCGGATTTGCAACAAAAGAATCAAGCCCTGACTCTCTATAAGAAGGTGCTGAAGCTTGATCCAGAAAACTCGCAGGCTCGTTCTGGATTAGAGAAGGTGAAAAAGATATATGTGCAGAAATTAGAGGACGCCATAAACACAAACAGATTGATGCGTGCCAATGAACTGTTGCAAACCCTCGAAGGGTATTTTGGTGATCAGTATCAGTTTCAGCATCTAAAGCAGAGCCTCAGCAGGCACTCAATTGCAAGTAAAATAGAACGCTTAGTGAGAGAAGCTGTACAGCAAGAGGTTGAAAAATCCTATGTTAGGCCGAAAAACATAAATGCCTATGATACCTATCTAGAAATACTAAAGATTTCACCAACCGAACCACGCGCACTTAAGGGTATCGAGCGAATAAGAAATAAACTGATTTCAGAAGCTCAATCCTTGCTACAAAAAAACCAACTGATAAGTGCGGAAGCGGTAATTCTGGATGCTTTAAAAGTATTACCAAAAAGCCAGCAGGCTATTGAAATTTTAAACAAAATTATTGCGCAAAGTTCCAAGCAAACTGAGCCGTCTCGTATACAAGAATCAACTCGCCAGGAAGAGAAAAATAGAAATCCAGAGCAACAGCAGATAATACAAATGCACAAGAACTTAGCCCAAAAGTTTATTAATGAGGGTTATCTTTATGGGGCAGGGCGAGATAACGCGGCATATCACTACGCACAAATCTTAACCATTGAACCAAGTAGTGGCGATGCAAAGCGTGGCTTGCGCAGTGCTTGGAGTGCGCTTTTAGAAGATATAGAGCGTAAGAGTGATTTACACCACTATTCAGCAGCATTGTATCTCATTGAGCAATCAATGGAGTACTTCTCTCCTTATTATGATGTTAAGCAGGTAATCAATGAGCTGTCGAAAAAAAGAGCGAAACATCTGCTCATAAAAAGTAATAAGGGTCAATATATTGCCCAGCGTCTTACCCAGGCGAAAATGCAACTCAATGTAGCACAGCTTGTAACACCAGAGGGTAACAACGCACTGGAATCGTATCTGGAGATTACGAAGCTTGATCCTACAAATGCAGAGGCTAGAAAAGGTCTGGATAAAGTCGAGACCAAACTCTTGTTACTGATTAAATCATATATCAACAATCATCAGGTAATAAAAGCAAATGAGACGCTTGGCCGGGCATTAGAAATATTTCCGGAATCAAAGAAACTAAATGACATTAATCGGTTATTATCAAAAGAGGATGATGCGGTTGAGCATAATGGCCAGGATCTAAAGCAGTCGAATCAGGTTACTCAGCTACTCAATCGAGCAATAGTTGCATTCAAAAGAAAAAGAAATATCTTTCCAGTTGGAAGGAGTGCTTATGACTATTACTTGAAAATTATCGCATTACAACCAGGAAGTGAGGTGGCGTTACAAGGATTAAGGGAGACTAAAGGTCGGGTCTATACTCAAATAGAAGCTGATATAAAAGATAAAAATTACAAGATAGCACACCTGGCAATTAGTCGTCTTTTAAAGCTGGGTGATACTGATGAACGGCTGCATGCGTTTCAAATACGAATAGCGAAAGCTGATCAATCATATATCAACTCTGCGCTAAAGTTGAATAACCCCGCCAACCATTTAGTCTATTTACTGGATTTTGCAAGCCAGCAGGAGAAAAAAGGCGTCCTCTGGCCGCCGCAAAGTGACAATGCCTATGGTGTGTATAAGCATGTTCGTGACATAGAACCGCTTAACAGACGTGCGAGAGAATCACTATCAAAATTATTTAACCTGAGAATAAAGCATATCAACAATTTACTTGAGAATAATCACCTGAATGAGGCAAAGCAGGAACTGGATTCTCTGAAACTACTTTATGCTGGACATAAGGAGCAGAAGATTATTTTTCATACAATGGATCAATTAAATGCCTTAAAAACGAGTGATCTGCCAACCCATAAAAGTAAAAAACTTTAATGAGCACTTTGCCAAACCATTGGTCAGGGAGCCCTTTAATCAAACCGATTTCACCCTTTGCCAAGGAGTCCTATCTTTTAAAGTGGTGCTTTGGTTAACCTGCATAGCTGTATGACCAGAAATTCCACAACAATTCTTTTCGCACACGGCTAAGAAGAGCTGTAACGATTTGAGTAGTAATGTAAGCTACACTTACGCTATTTTATGCTTTCCCTCTCTCGCAAAGGATGTTGTAAAAGGTCTTTTTACACTGTTTTCGTCATCCCCGTTCTCGCACGGTTGTCTGGAATCATTAGACACTTCGAGCCCTCTCTCTCAGGGAGAGGGTGGGGTGAGGGGATCTAAAAGAACCGGGAATGGGTTGAAAAGCTTGCGCTTTAATGTTTCAACTGTCCTTCTCCCGGAAGGAGAAGGGACCCTCCAGTAACCCGTGTTGCGGCGAACTGCTCGGAGTGAGTTCTAAACAGAGTGCGCGCATTTTCAGGGATAACGACGTATCACTGAATATTTTTACGACACCATCCGCAAGGGGAGAGGGTGGCGAATAACCGCTTGTCCATAAATATTGAGCGTTTACTTAATCTACCAGGATCTATGGATATCTGAATCGACTTACCACTATCCCTTGTCGAGAAGGAGAGAATTAGTGGGATAGAAGGTCAACGCGTTCGATTTCAAATCCCTCACTCCAGCACTCTCCCAGAGTGGACTGTCGCTAAAGCCTAATTGAGATATATTCGCATCATGCTTGACAATAACACCCTGAGGAAGGGGAGCTAACTGGCCACAGTCGATAACCATTAGGCATTCGAGTTCTATGGTCAGGGAGATCTACCAAATCTGAGCTAGGTAAACGTGAAAGACCATGTCACTCATTACAAACGAGGTTGGGTTATTCTGTCGTGAGAGATGGCGTGTCAATTGCAAAAATACAACTTTAATTCATATATGAGCCAATATTTAAACCATTATTTCTCATTTCTAACGAATTGATTAAGTTTTTTACCCAACTTACCGAAAAGATTAACCAGGGACCTTCTACTTCTAGTCTCTTATATCAAGAGTAGAAGGCTATATTAGGATTGGTTATTATTCTCAGGGCACGACTCAGTGAAGCTTCTCTTTTTGCGTACATTTTTAGCTTTATCGATGATAATCGCACCCTCCTTGGTGCTATCGAATCATATTGCGAATGACGCACTACAAGAGCCGAAACTCAAGCCTGCCTCTGAAAATCTCTATGAATCAAACGCCTTATCGACGAGTACAAGTGAAGGGAGCAATCCACACCCTGAATCTGCCAGTGAGGGAACGGCTACCGCGAACCTTGACGCTCAAAATCAAGACACATTTGTTGCTCCTTGCTTGTATGGTGATCCGTCAGTTAATTGTTCAACAATAGAGGGTGCAGGACAATTAAGAAGTTTCATGTTTGGGCATCGAATAGAGTCAGCGAACCACCTGCTGACCGACATTGATGGTTTGATGCTTAAATATGGTCTAGGTGATGTTGCAATCAGCGGAATCGCCGGTTTTCCGACCTACAGTGGTGCAAAAAAGATCTCTACAAACAAGCAGTTGTATGGGGTAAGTGTGAACCTACTCAGCTTGCCGAAAGGTTGGGACCTAGGCAGCTACCTAGTTGAATATAAAAATTCCAAGCAAAATGATGGCACCTCAATGGGCACTGTGTTGAGATATTCCGAGGCACATCGGTCTCTGCTCATTTCTGCGGATTATGATCTGCAATATCGTAGTTTGGGGCGCTTTGTTCTTTCCAGCGCTTGGAAGATATTACCCAGTTCAACCTTGAGTACCACGCTGAACTATTTTAAGCGTAATATCTTAAGCCCCAAAATGCCCTACTTGAACAACAGTCTGTCATTGGTTGATGGTTGGCGACTCGGACTGCCTACAGATCGTATAATCACTCTATCTGCAAACGGTACAAAAGATATTGCTGCGCTTGGCTTGAGCCTCTCTCATCTCTTGTTGCACAATATCAGGATGAACAGTGACGTGGCGGTGTTGAACGTTTCTGATGAGACACTTTCAAATTCTCAAAGTCTAGTTCCAGACAGCTATAATGAATACTATTTTAAACTCACCTTGTCAGGGAAAGGTTTACTCTTGCCAGGGGAGTCAAGCTCATTGAGTTTTCACAGTCGTGTGAGCAATTTAACCCGTCACTCCAGCTCTTCACTCAACACCAGCTATGCGTTTACACGGCAGTGGCGCTTGGTTCCTAAGCTGCAGATTGACTATACAGACAATCATTTAGAAAGTACCTCTTACTGGAAAGCACTGCCGACACTCAAGCTGGAATACCATTGGCAAAACCAGTCCAAACTGCAGTTTACAACTGCAGGCGAGTGGCGCAAGACAGATCATGCAAGTGAAGAGAATTACGACTCTTCATATGTGCTGAGTCTTGGTTATCAGACAAAGTTTTAACTGAGAACTGTCCACTACCTTATGGTATAAGGAAAGTCTGAAATCTCAATCAGGAATTTTGTAGCTATTTTTCATACCCTCTACAGCACCGGGTCACTCGGCAATCCAGTCGATAAACTGC
>JARRQD010000075.1:0-6040 GCA_037382205.1 Candidatus Thiodiazotropha sp. | reverse complement strand
CGCTCTATCTCCAGTTTCCTGACCATCTCAGCCCAACACTTGTTGGCCTGATTGGATGGCATATAACGCAGGTGAAAATTATCCATATAATTAATATGGTTTTGGAAATCGCTGACTTCGATATAGTCTGGTCCAATGGAGGCGCCCAGATCGCCGGAAAAAAGTGTTTTCGAAATCGGATCATAGAGGTGAAAATTACCTGCAGAGTGGAGAAAGTGAGCGGGTAGCAGGATCAGTTCAGTGTTACCCAACTTGAGCAGCATGCCTTCGTCAGGAATTTCCTTCAAGCGAGACAATAAAAGCTCATCGATACCAAAGTGAGGAATGAATCTCGACCAAAGTTTAGAGATCAGCGCATCAGCGTCCGTCATCATTAACCAGGCGTTTGCAGCCGCCACAATGTCTGGATCCTGGTGAGAAAAGAAAAGGTATTTTAAATTTCTGATTGGAATCAGAAATGAGAGCTCATTGATAAGTTCAAAATGTACCTTGTGTCCGCCAGGATCCATCAATATGGCATCATTTCCGTTCTGTATGACAAGTTGATTGGACGGTACCATTTCACCCTGTTCAAATCCTTCCAGCAGGATTACAGAGTGTCCATCTTCCTTGAAGAGAGTTCTTGAGCCCATATTCCTTTTCCAATAATAAATCTGTCGTTTTTAGTGTACACCCACGCCTAACTGGAACAATTGTCCAGTTTCAGCCCAGATAATAAGTTAGAGAGTCAACCTGGGTAGGGTTAATAGAAAGGAAGTGTATCTTAATTGTTCGATACAAAACCAGTCTGATCAAGCCAAGCCATCTAGGGCCTATCGGATTCGTGTTAACAGGCCCTAAACTATACTCTTTTGGCTATGCCGCCACAGCTCCCGTTCCGCACCGTCATTGACGTTCGGTGTGATGGGCAACATGATTTTAAAGGTTGTACCCCCACCAGGTATGCTCTGCACTGAGATCATACCAGCATGCATTTTCACCACAGCCAGGTAGACGACGGTGAGCCCCTGTCCAGTCCCTTGCCCCAGCTCTCTGGTGGTAAAGAAGGGGTCAAAGATTTTGCAGTGAATCGCTTGCGGAATGCCAATGCCGGTATCGCTGATCTGGATCACGACCCAGTCATTCTCCTTGTGTGTGTGGATTGTGATTTTGCCTTTTTCTCTTGATGAATTACGCTCGCGTTTCTCTCTGATGGCCGATGCGGCATTGACAACAATATTCAGCAATGCTTGATTGATCTCCCCGGGAACCACCGGAACATAGGGCAGATCCGATTGCAGGTCGGTCTCAATCTCCGCATAATTTTTCCACTCATTTGCCGACACACTGAGTGTGCTCAGAATTGACTCATTGAGATCAGTATGGACCTTTTCTGTGGTCCCCGGCTGGGCAAAATTCTTCATTGCGGAGACGATTTCGGCAACTTTTTTTACCCCTTCCTCAGACTGTGACAAAGCCTCCGGGATCTCATCGAAGAGATAGTCGAGTTCGGCATCCTTCAGCTGATTACGCGCCGATCTGAGAAGCTCCGGTGTCGCCTTTTCAGTCTCTAAGAAGAGGAGCAGTTGCTGGTAGGTTTTCGTGCAAGCCACCAGGTCCTCGAAGGCTTCTTTGATAAAATGAAGGTTCTCATTCACATATTGAATCGGCGTGTTGATTTCGTGGGCGACGCCGGCGGCGAGCTGTCCGATTGCCGCCATCTTCTCGGATTGAACCAGCTGTTGACGTGCACTGTTTAGATCCTCAATCGTGTGTTGTATGTGTCTGAGCTCTTGAGCCAGTCCCGGGGGCTCCAAGTCATTGCGCTGTTCTGCATAATATCGACTGCCGGGAGTGTCGCTGTTCAGCAACAAATGGCCAGCGGCATTGTTGTAGTTATCTACTTTACCTTCTTCGTCACAGAGGATAACTGGTGATGAGAGACTCTCGAAAAGGGTGAGGTATTTGTTCTTTTCAGAAGCCAATCGTAGATTACTCTGACTCAAGACCTTGATTTGTGCTTCAGCCTTGGTTCCGGCCCATTCGTCGCAATAGGCCAGTTCGGTACGATCAAAAAAACGTCTTACCAACAGTGCAATCGATGCAGGGTGGTTGAATACATTGGCTTGGTTTAATAGGTCAAGATAGGATTGTCGGTAATACTTCATCAATCCCAGAAACATCGAGAGATTGACGCCTCTGGCACGGTGACGTTGCGCTTCTATAACGCCGAACTTGGTGGCAGGATCGCTGGAGTAATCCTCATCCGGCACCATCTCTGGGATCCTATCTGACCCTTCAACGACTTTGATAATCGCTCGGCTCAGACCCTCTATGGAGAGTCTCCAGGCCTCCTTCAAGGTGGAGCTGTAGCGGCTATACCCCTGTTGATTGGCATAGTTGAGAATTAAATCAATCAGTCTGTCTTCACTACGGCTTAAAAGCTTGATGAGAACATCCCTGTCATGTCGATCGATTCGCATGACGGTTGGTCTCCTGGGATCAGAGAGTTATGTACCCATTATCGGCTGTTATCCGCACCACTTTAACCTAAAAAGATCAGTTGGACAGCGTATGGAGCGGTCAACTGGTTTTTTTAGGTTTAACGATGGCAAGCGCCGGAATGTTCAGATCTGTGATCGTGCTCATAAGGTCAATTGCGCGAAAGGCCATGAGATTTTTAGCGCCGAACACTCAGTCAGTGTTGATCCCATTTCGAGCCAGTAGCGCCACGCCAAAGGCGGCCTGCGGCTGTCTGGCTCGGATCACCGGCACTTTCAATCGTTGCTGCCGCAACTTACACCAAGGTTCATTGACTGCGCCACCGCCAATCGAGAAAACTTGTATCGGCGTGGGTGCGCCAAGCTGTTGTAGACGTTGATAGCCTTGCAGCTCGATATTGGTGATGCCTTCAAGGATTGCCTGAAAGAAGCGGCTGTCATTTGCTGGCCTTGGGGTCAATCTTGGCTGTAGATCGGGATCGTTCAGCGGGAAACGTTCGCCGGCTGAGAGCAGTGGGTAGTAGTCGAGGTAGGTGGGCTGATCAAGCTGCATGGCGGCGGTTAGTTTGGGAAATTCACTCTGTTTGAAATAGTGTTTTAACACAGCGCCGCCACTGTTCGACGCTCCACCAACAAGCCATTGCTCCCCCAGGCGATGACTGTAGATACCATAGCGGGAGTCAAATATCGGTTGGTCCGAGAGAATCTTCAATACCAGTGTCGAGCCAAGCGAGGTAACCGCATCACCGATCGTGCGAGCGCCTGAAGCCAGGCAGGCCGCATTGCTGTCGGTGGTGCCGGTGACGACTGGGATACCGCTTTTAAACCCAGTTGCCTGCGCCGCTGATTGGCTCAGTTGGCCAACGAATCGGCCGCAGGGGTGGATTCTGGGTAGGCAGCGGCGATCGATGGGCAGGCGATTGAGCCACTCTGGCCACTGCCGAGTCAGCGGATCGTATCCCAACTTCAGTGCATTGTTTTCATCACTGTTCCCATAGTCACCAATCAGGCGTCCCATGATCCAGTCCGCCTGGTGAAGGGCAAGGTAGTTTTCGCCTCTTATTTGCTGGCTCAGATGCAGTAGTTTTGCCAGGCTGGAGCTGGCGCTCAGCACTGGATTCCCTTCTGGTGCCTGTTGCTGCAGCCGTTGCAGGCTGTCTCGGCTGCGATTGTCATTGTACATCAGCGCCGGGGTGATTGGTCTGCCCTGGCGGTCGGTCAGCAGCAGGGTTGAGGAGGTGCCATCCACGGCGATCGCATCAATCGGCCGATTGTCGGTCTCTGCAGCGGTCTCCCTCAGCAGCTCGCAAACCGCTTGCCACCAATCCTGAGGATTCTGTTGGTACTCACCATAGGCCGGTGACACTGAGGCGGGTAGGGGGCGGGATCGTGTCAATACCACCTCTGCCTGCTCATCGATCGCAATTACCCGGCAACCGGAGGTGCCCAGATCGATGCCAATGTAGAGCCCCATGATCTTTATTTAAACGTTCCGGGGGTGGTTCAGGGCAGGGTGACCGGAACAGGGGGTTGCCAGCCATCCGCTCGATGATCCGCAACAACCGTGGTATAGATACCACCGCGGACATTGAATTCAGCGGTCAGACGCATGTATCGAGGTTGGGTGGCCGCCACCAGATCCGCCAGAATCTCATTGGTCACGGCTTCATGGAAGGCCCCTTGATCGCGGAACGACCAGATATACATTTTCAAGGCTTTGAGCTCGACACAGAGCTTCTCAGGAACATACTCCAGGGTCATCTCGGCAAAATCGGGCTGTCCGGTTTTCGGACAGAGGCAGGTGAATTCAGGGATGCTGATACGGATCGTATAGTCTCTTTCAGGTTGTGGATTGTCGAAAGTTTCCAGTTCTTTGCTCGGTTGGCTCGGCATGGTTTTGCAGTCTCTCTAGTAAAATGGCGATGAATTATACGTGAGCCAGTGCTCAGTCTGAAACATTTCATTTATAAGCTTGAAAAAACAGTAAGTTATTAAAAAAGGCTGGGGTACAAATTTTTGCTTTTGTCCCCTGTAACATTGCACCTCTTTGGTGTATCTTAGCGGCCCATGCGTCTGGAGAAAATCAAGCTCGCCGGGTTTAAATCATTCGTCGATCCAACCACTGTACCGATTCCCAGTAATCTGGTCGGGATCGTTGGGCCGAATGGTTGCGGCAAATCTAATGTTATCGATGCGGTCCGCTGGGTGATGGGCGAAAGCTCAGCCAAAATGCTGCGCGGCGAATCAATGGCGGATGTAATATTCAACGGTTCAACAGCCCGTAAACCGGTCGGTGCGGCGTCCATCGAACTGCTGTTCGATAATGCGGAGGGGCGAGCTGGTGGTCAGTATGCCCAATACAACCAAATCTCGGTCAAGCGCCAGGTCTCCCGTGATGGACAATCCCTCTATTTTCTCAATGGGGTGCGTTGTCGGCGTCGCGATATCACCGATCTATTTCTAGGCACCGGGCTGGGGCCACGCAGCTATTCGATCATCGAGCAGGGGATGATCTCCCGCCTGATCGAAGCACGACCAGAAGATCTACGTACCTTCCTCGAAGAGGCGGCTGGCATCTCCAAGTATAAGGAGCGTCGTCGGGAGACCGAGAATCGCATCCGCCACACTCGGGAGAACCTGGAACGTCTCACCGACCTGCGGGACGAAGTGGCAAAACAGCTGCAGCACCTGCAGCGACAGGCGGCAACCGCAGAAAAGTATCAAACCTTAAAGCAGGAGGAACGGCAGACCAAGGCCGAGCTGCTGGCACTGCGTTGGCGGGCTCTGGATCAGGATCTGCAACAGCGAGAGCGTAATATTGCCGAACTGCAGAACCATCTGGAAGCGGCCCTGGCGGAGCAACGCAAGCTGGAGTCGGTGATTGAAGAGGATCGGGAGAAGCACACCGAAGCCAATGACCTGTTCAATGAGGTACAGGGGCGTTTCTACAGCCTGGGTGCCGAGATCAGTGGTCTGGAACAGGCGATCCAGTTTGCCCGAGATACCCAGAAACAGCAGCAGCAGGATCTGGAGCAGGTCGAGCAGGCCTTTCAGGAATCTGAAGCCCACCGGGCGCAGGATGAGAGTCGGCTGAATGAGCTGAATCACAATCTGCAAACCGAAGAGCCACTGTTGATGGAGGCTCGTGAGGATGAGCAGAAACTCTCCGAAGCACTCAACCAGGCTGAGCAAGCCATGCAGAGCTGGCAGGCCGAGTGGGATCAATTCAATCAACAGGCTGCGGAACCGGCTCAAACGGCACAGGTGGAGCGCACCCGGATCAATCATCTTGAGCAGCAGGGCAGCAATCTGGAGCGCCGTCTGCAACGTTTTGATGAAGAGCTTTCACGTTTGGATGACAGCCGTCTACTGGGCGAAATCGGTGAACTGGAAACCGAAGAGTCGGGCCAGAAAGAGTCGCTTGAGATTCTACACAATCAGTTGAGCGAGATGGTCGAGCAGATCAATCATCAGCGGGAAACGAACAACCAGCAGGCGAATCAGCTTGACCAGGCGCGAGCGGAACTGCAGTCCAATAAGGGCCGTCAGGCCTCACTGGA
>JARRQD010000074.1:0-12094 GCA_037382205.1 Candidatus Thiodiazotropha sp. | reverse complement strand
GATGTGGCGGTCATCGAATAGCACTTTTATCCATGAGTGGGTGTTTGAATCCCAATCGATTTCAGAACGCTCCACGTCGACCCACAGAAAACCCTCCGCCTCTGCCGGCACTTCATCGGAGTCCACCAGCGTTGCAGGGTGACCCGGTACGAAATGTAAAACTTGCATCGACTACTCCATAATTCGATTTTAATAGCACTTGACACACTAACTTTAGATCAGAAAAAGCGACGACAACCCTAGAAAGCTGAGAAATCCGACGATATCCGTAACTGTGGTTAAGATAACAGCACCAGAAAGTGCTGGGTCCAAGCCTATTTTTTGCAATATAAGAGGAATGGTGACCCCAGAAAGAACCGCAGCAAGCAAATTAATGGTCATTGCAACACCAAGAATGGCCGCTATTCCGCTATTATTAAACCATAGAAATGCTACCACCCCTACCACAATAGCCCATACTAAACCATTGAGAAATCCAACCATTAGCTCCTTGATCACTAACCAGCGTACATTAGATTTGACGATCTGATTGAGGGCCATCCCTCTAATGATAAGAGTTAATGTTTGACTTCCAGCAATACCCCCCATGCTGGCAACAATCGGCATCAATATAGCCAGTGCGACGATCTTCTCTAACACCTCCTCAAATCTACCGATTACCCAAGCTGCCAAAAATACCGTAACAAGATTAATCCCCAACCATATACCACGTCGTTTTGTACTGGGAAATATAGGGGAAAAAAGATCCTCCTCCTTCTCAAGACCTGCATTTTTAAAAACTGTTTGATCGGCATCTTCTCGAATTACATCAACAATATCATCAATTGTAATTCGCCCGAGCAGGTATTGATTCTCATCGACTACTGCAACTGAGATGAGATCTCTTCTTTCAAATAGCGCCGCGACCTCCATCTCATCCGTAACTGTTCTTACCGGCATGGTGCCAACCTGCATGACAGTTTCAACAACGGTAGAAGGGTCACCTGTTACAATAATTTCCATGGGTAACATTCCCAAATACTGTCCATTTTCATCAGTGACAATCAACGCATCCGTATGCTTGGGCAAAGAGTGATGCCGGCGAAGCCAACGAAGTACCACAGCTAAAGTGACATCTTTGCGAACACTGGCCACATCTGTATTCATGAGACGCCCGGCTGTGCCATCATCGTAACTTAGAATATTTTCCACACGATGGCGATGATCTTGATCCAGTTCAATCATGATGCTTTCAGACAAGTCATCCGGCATTTCCTCAAGAACTTCAACCAAGTCCTCTACATCCATGGATTCAGCCGCCGCGAGCAACTCGCCATGATCCATCTTCTTTATGATCGTGGTACGAGCTTCATCACGCATATAGCTGAGAATATCGCCCTCTTGCACAGCAGGTACGACTTCCCATAGTGCACTTCGAACCTCAGGAGGTAGCGATTCGAGCAGATTGGCGATATCTGCAGGATGTATATTCTCCAGAGTCTCAAGCAGATGATCGGTTCGTCCAGTATCCAGGTCTGCTATGACACCTTCGAGCAGTTCACGACTGGATTGTTCACTTGTGTTTTCTGGCATTTATGGGCTTACTCCCTTTGTATAATCAGGAATTTAATCGTTACGATCAGTAACTTTCATTTTACATAAGAGCCATATTCGATGTACAAAATCTGCTCTTGCGGCCAACATCATATTAGACCGCACAACGATGAGAGTGAGATATGTACAAACTTCTTTTAACATCCTGTCTGATATTTGCAAGCATGCCTCTGATCGCGAGCAAGGGTGATGTGGGTGAAGAATACCGTAATTGGTGTACTCACAGTGCAGAGGTTGAAAAGATTCGCCTCACTGAACGCCCAGAATACATTCAAGCGTGTATTGATACTTTGGTAGAGGCTGATAAAAGACAGGATGATTCCGATAGATGAGGCAATAGCCACGGCTATAACACCTTAAACTGAATCATTGTCTTTGTTCACAATCTATCTGTCTTTAAAATACTTTTGGGAAAATACCCATGAAAAAACAATTATCTACTGTCGTAGTGGCAGCGCTCTTCTCCATCAATGTACATGCTGAAATCGATGAAGCTAAAATGGCGGATTTTGAATCAACGTGCTACAAATACGCGGAAGAAGATGGCATCGTCGAGGAAGAGATGGAATCATATCTCTCTCAGTGTTTGCAGGACTTTATCAAGGATGAATCCGAAGTGGATAGCGAGTCTGTTGATGGCGAGCCGAAAGAGTAAACAAGCGCCCTGCTATGGCTTTAAAAAAATCTGCTAGATAGAAAAACGCGGCCACGGTCGCGTTTTCTATTAGGCTCGTGTCTAACGAAACAAGATGCACTTATTATTCGCGGGTCAACTCAATACCATGCCACATTGGTAATCAATCTGAAGATCTGCGCAACAGAGCCTAGGCTAAATGATCGGAGCATCACTGTATGGTTCAGATACCGTTGCTTCAGGCGCCATCTCCTCAGTGAAGCTTTCAACGTTCTCTTCTGCTGTTCGAACCCCCTGAACGCGGGCTACATGGAACAAGGCGTCACCCTCATTAATGAGTGGAAGGCTGGTGCGTCCAATAACAATACCACCGAAAGATGCCTTGACTTCATACTCTTCATCACCAAAAGGTGATGCGATGACACCAAGCAATTGATCTCGCTTTACCCTTGAACCTAAAGGCACCAGGGCGCGAAATATCCCACTTTCTGGCGCTCTAACCCATGAAGTATGATTTACCACAATGGGCTCATACGGTTTAGCCGCTTTTCGCTTGATCGCAGGCAACATGCCCAGTGAACGCATAACATTGATAATGCCTTTTACGCCGGCACGTATAGAAACCTCATCAAATCGCAATGCTTCGCCTGCTTCATAGAGCAGCATGGGTATACCGAATTCTGCCGCTGCTTCCCGCAGTGATCCATCACGAAGCTGTGAGTCAATCAGTAAAGGCACGCCGAAAGCGTGGGCCAATTGACTGGTTGATTCATCCTTCATGTTCGCTCTGATTTGAGGTAAATTGTTTCTATGCAAAGCGCCCGTGTGAAGATCAATTCCATGAGTGGCATTTTCAACAATCTCCTGCATGAATAAATTTGCCAATCGGCTCGCAAGGGAACCACGCTCATGCCCGGGAAAGTTTCGATTGAGATCACGCCTGTCAGGCAGGTATCGTGAATGCTGTATAAGCCCGTAGATATTGACAATCGGGATGGTTATTAATGTTCCTCGCAGTCGAGATAGCACTTTTTGGTTCATTAGCCGACGGATGATCTCGACCCCGTTTAACTCGTCTCCATGAATGGCGGCACTAATAAAGAGATTTGGACCATCCTTTTTTCCACGCCATACTCGAATGGGCATAGTCATCTGTGTGTGGGTATGCAGCTGAGCAATTGGCAGATCAAGGTTTATTCGACTACCAAGGGGTATATCGACACCACCGATTGTTAACAGGGTCATGCTTACCCCTTACCACGAGTCCTGGTTTTGTAAGGACGTGCATTCTTTTCAATGAATTCGATGATCAGACCAGCAATATCTTTTCCTGTGGCCGACTCAATTCCTTCCAAACCTGGAGAAGAGTTGACCTCCATGACGAGTGGCCCCCGCTCTGATCTGAGAATATCGACACCAGCCACATTGAGCCCCATGACCTTCGCTGCCTTTACAGCGGTAGCCCGCTCTTTTGGTGTAAGTTTTACAAGTTCGGCCGTACCACCTCGGTGCAGGTTAGAACGAAATTCACCCTCAGGGGCCTGTCGTTTCATTGCCGCGACAACCTTACCGCCTATAACGAAACACCTGATGTCTGATCCTCCGGCTTCCTTGATGAATTCCTGAACCATTATATCGGCTTTCAGGCCCATGAACGCCTCTATGACACTCTCTGCGGCTTTCTTGGTTTCAGCAAGCACAACACCGATACCTTGTGTGCCTTCGAGCAGCTTGATCACCAGTGGGGCGCCACCCACCATTTTGATCAAGTCATGAATATCATCGGGAGAGTTGGCGTAACCTGTTATTGGCATCCCTACGCCATCACGAGACAACAGTTGCAGTGAACGCAGTTTGTCGCGTGCCCGAGTAATGGCAACTGACTCATTGGCCGGGAAGACACCCATCATTTCAAACTGACGAAGTACAGCTGTGCCATAAAATGTAACAGAAGCACCGATTCGTGGAATGACTGCATCATAACCCACCAGAGCATTACCATTGTAATGAACCTCAGGCTTGGCTGACGTTGTGTTCATGTAGCAACGTAACGTGTTTATAATGTTTACTTCGTGGTCTCGTTGCTTACCGGCCTCCACAAGACGACGAGTAGAATACAATTTTGGATTTCTTGAAAGAATGGCGATTTTCATTTTTTTGGCCTCAATGATTTGCGAGCGTTTTTTCGCGGCTTACCCATGAGATACGAAGCTTCCGGATCCACTCTAAAATTACCCGCGATTGCGGTACGCCCCAATAACATGCGAAATTTCATGGTATCCCTGTTGGTTAAAGTGATCTCTATATCCACTTTACAGGTACCTAACTTGACTGGGGTGTGAATCACATAGCGGATTTCCCGGTGACCTCCAGAATCACAAACTTCTCTTTCATCAATGACCTTTGCACTGCACCATTGTTCAAAATCGGTGTTTTTTTGTAATGGATGTATCCCAAACCGAACCATCTGAGTTCCGTTTTCTTGATAGCTTTCGACACTGAAAGCGTGAAGCGCTGAGGTACGCGCACCTGTATCAATCTTAGCTTTAATCGCCTGGATACCAAGTTCCGGTAAGCTTAACCACTCACGCCAGCCAATCAGTTCTATCTCTTTGCTCATATTAGCTATTTATGTATTGAAGGCCTTGTGCCTTGTTCCTATCGATTTGAAATCTTGTCAATAGCTTCTTTCAATGCAGTGTAAACCATAGAGTATTTTTCTGCTGGCGTTGCGAAATCCCCCCGCGAAAGTTCAAGTTGCACCCATGGCATTTCATCACCATGATAACGTGTAATATAACCGCCGGAAAAGGGTTGATTTATACTTACTTCGCCGGGAAAACCGACCTGAAAGGTAGACTTCAAAATCTCCATCCATTCAAACGAACAACTTTGACCGTCTGCATTGCCCAGACACACCTGAGGTCGCTCCACGCCCGGGTCAGGGCCAACAGGAGGGCCATGGGCGTTCATGGTATGACAGTCAACGGCGAGTATCAGATTAGACCTTTTGCTAAGTTCGGTTAGCTGTCTGTGATATGGCCTGTGATATTGCTCGAGCAGCTGCCGTCGCATTTTTTCATCCAGGGGACTCCGCCAGATGGGTATATCCCAACAAGTATGGGTTTTAATTACCCCATCTTTGCGCAGATCGTCTTCCTGGCGGTTCATGTCGAGCACCGCACGTGCAATATTGGTAGTGACGAAGGCCGCCACTTTATCTTGCAGCGGGGTATAAATCTGTAAAGCGAATTCATCGCCATCTTCGATGATCTGTTGCCTGGAGAGCAGGCAATTTGATCGGAACGACTCCGGTACCGAAAGCCCGGCATGTGGTAGGGAGATCAGGATCGGTAGCTTCATGGCCCTTTGGCCGAGCCATCACGACGGGGATCGGCAACGCCAATGAATTCACCATCCTCATGCCGTACCAGTTGTACGCAGCCGAGATAGAATGAGTAGGGATCGCGTACACTGATTTCAAATCCTCGGCTGCGCAACAAGCTCGGGATGTCGTCACGCATGCGGGTGCCTTCCAATGACACCTTGCCCTCAATCGAGCAGTGCATGCGCGGCGCCTCCACCGCGTCGAATGGGGATGCGCCACGTTCCAGACGCAGCAGCACCTGAAGGATGGCGGAAACGATCCGTTCAGAGCCCGGCGAACCGATGGTAAGCCAGGGTTTGTTTCCACGGAATACCAAGCTTGGGGCCACTGAGGCCCAAGGCACTGCATTGGGGCGCAGGTAGTAGGGATGACTGATGTCCTGGTACTCGAAAGCACTCATGTAGTTGTTATAGAGAAAACCCAATTCGGCTGCGGCGGAAAAAGAACCATAGACTCGCTCAATGGATTGGGTCAGGGCGACTGCATTGCCCTCTGCGTCCATGACCGAGATGTGACTGGTGTCGCCATGGGTTTTGATTCTCGACTGGATGCGTTTTGCTACCCGCTTGGCATAATCCAGATGCGTGATATCCTCACCCAGCTCAAGCTCCTGGGCAAACAGTGTGGGATCATCTGGCCGGTCAGACCGGTCCAGGTTAGCCTTACGGATTACGTGAGCCAGTAGCAGGGCTCCTTGCAGGGTTTCTGGATCCCGTTGGGACTGTGGAAACTGGTCCAGCAGATTCAGTGCCTCGATCAGGGTGCGCCCGGCCCCTGGCGGACCGAAGGTAAAAACCCGCTGGTTGCTGAAATGCGTTGCCAAGGGCCGCCTTTCCACCGGCCAGGGGATCTGCGCCAGATCGTCGTCGCGGACTAATCCATCGTTGGCGACCATATCGTCATGGATCTGGCGTGCGATCTCACCCTGATAGAAGTCTTCTATTCCAACTTCCGCCAGACGTCGAAGCGTTCCAGCCAAAGCCGGTTGTCGGAAGACTGAGCCGATGGGATAAGTGGTTCTGCCATTCTTGAGAAATAGGTGGGCAGCGGAATGTGCCCTGAGATGAACCAGCTCCCGTTTCGTCAGATAGTGCTGTAAAGGCGAGATCCGGTAGCCCTCTTCCGCATATCGGATAGCCGGTTGCAGGATTTCCTCAAGTGATTTAGTGCCGTAATGTTGCAGGGCCCAGGCCAGTACCGCCGGGGTGGAAGGCACGGTGGTAGCTTTGTGTCCGCGCAGCTGTTCAGCCCTTTCCATTTCTCCTGGTGGTGTCCGGTGGGGTGCACGGGTAGCACCATCGAGACAGAACTTGCGCCCGCTTTCGGTCAGGTGAATCAGCATCATGGTTTGCCCGCCCAAGCCGGACGCCGCGGGTTCGACCACACCGAGGGCAAAGGCGGCGGCCACGGCTGCATCCACTGCATTTCCCCCAGAGTTAAGCATCTCTGAGCCGGCATCGGTGGCGAGATAGTGTTGGGTGGAGACCATTCCCTTGGCCGATACGCCGACCCTTTGCGGCTGCACCACCCGGTGATCGCTCGGTTCAAGCAGATCCATATCCCGAGGTTTTCTCGTCTTACGGGTGGCGCTCACCGTTTTCCACCGTTCAACAGGTACTCGGCTAGGAGCAGGGTTCGCTGCACGATGCTGATGCGGGAAACCGCTTCCTGTCCTGTATAAAGTGCACGCGCCTCAGGCCCCATGCCACAGACCACCGGGACCTTTGGTGGGACCAATCCAGCCACCGAGGGCCATAGGCTGGTTTCCGTATTCAGCGGAATTTCCCACCGCTTGGCGGTTTCCCGCAGACTTTTAAGCAGGTCATTGTTGATCCGACGGCTCGGCATTGCCACACGTTCAGAGAGCAGCGCGAGCTCAGCTTGATGCTCAGCGAGAACGCTTCGAATTCGATCCTCCAACTGATCTGCCGCCCGGCTGTTGGGAAAGGAGGCCTGTAGTGTCGCATCAACTCGATGAGGCAGTAGACGGGGATAGGCTTGAGTCTGCATATTGACTGTGGATACCGCGAGTCTGGCTTTGCGATCATTCAGCTGGGCGATGTCTTCCAGGGCGCTCAATGCCCTCAGCATCACTTCAGGGTGTTTCGCGGCCTGTCCTAATTTACGCGGTTGGCCTCGGAACACCGCCCGGTAGCGGCGCTGGCCGCGTCGACCCACAACCAGACTGTTATTCGTGTTGGCGGGTCTCAGCACCAACACTGCCCTCGCCTCCTCGGCCGCTTTTTCGATAAACTCGGCGCTCTCCTCGCAATCCCGTCCCTCATCGGCATAAATCATTACACCGAAAGGTATGTCTTTGATCTTGCGCGCTCGATGGAGGGCTCTGAGCGCATATTCAAGCTGCACCAGTGGCCCCCTGGATGCGCCTATCCCCTCACCATAGAGCCATTCCGGATCAAGGTGGAAGTGTTCTCCGCCCATGGCGGAGTTGAAGGGAACATCGATGTGACAGAGTAGCAGCGTACCATTTTTAAACCCCCTGGGACTCTCCCAGGCCCAGACATGAGGGGGGTCACTGTAACCACTCACCAGATTCAGCCCCACCTCTTTCATAACCTTGGATATCTCATCGGCCGCGTAACGTATGCCTACTGGGTCGTTACTATGACTGGAGAGGTTGACCCATTGCTCGATGCGCTTCTCAAGTTGATCGCGGCGTTCGGTCAAATAGGCAAACACCTTTTCGCTTTCCGTCTTGCGGGCGCGCACAAGCTCAGGAGGATTCGGGGTACCGAAATAGCGCGCGGATGCCACCTCGACCAATCGATTCACCAGAGCGGAAAAATCGAGCCCCATCGCCTCTGCCGCAGCCACATAGGAGCCGTGTTCACCCAGGCTGGGTAGACTGTTGACTTCAAGAACATAAAGCTTGCCGTCGGAATCCATGCGCATATCCACGCGCGCACAGTCATAGCAGCCGAGCACGGTAAAGGCCTTGCGGGCAATTGTCTGGGCCTCAGTGGCGATTTCTTTATCGAGTGATGCGGGGCAAGTGACACCGATTTCGCGGCCGGATACGCGCCGTTTATCATCCTCGGTATAGATATTCGGGCCACCTTCACCAAAGACCAGTTCGGCGGGGTGAAAAGTCTCGAGTGTCGATCCATTTCCAAGCAGTCCGATGTTGATTTCCCGTCCCTCGATATATTGCTCTGTGAGCACGGGTTGTTCGAACTCCTTGAAAATCAGGTCAGCAGCTTCCCGCAGCTCCTTCTCGTTTTTGACGATGCGGATGCCGAATGAAACCGCCTCGTTTTTCGGTTTGACGATGAGGGGAAAATTAAGCGCCGGCAATTCAAAACCCGGCGCATCGAGAACCGTAAAGGCCGGGGTGGGCACGCCATTTTGTACAAACAGCATCTTTGCCACCACCTTGTCCAGGGCGAGAGAATGGGCAAGCGGGCCTGAACCGACATAGGGTACCCCCACCATCTCCAGAATGCTGGGGACATGGGTGTATCGCGCCTGCCCCTGAATGCCGTAGCTTAAATTGAAGGCCATACCGGGCCGCTCACCGACCAGAGTGCGGGGCATAAACTCCTCAAGACTGTCAATCAGGTCCTTATCACCCTCAAATGCCTTGACTTGATGGCCGCCTTTTTTGAGCGAGGTGGTGATACGGCGAATAGCTGCCAAGCCATATTTTTCTCGGTTCGGTTGACCAAATAGATTGATAACTTTCTGTGATTCACGGTTATAAATAACGGCAACTTTCATTGAACGCCCTGAAACATTTACGCTGAAATTACGAGTGGCTGTTTTCTTGAGTGGTCTTATGACCTTTTCGTACTTAATTCTGCCCTTCTAGCCGCATGTTAGTACATGGCCAGCTTCTGATCTATTGAAATATTGAATTATTGGTTTTAGGCTACAGGGCTACAGGGCTACAGGGCTATGAGGGCGACTATAGAGGCTGTTAACCCTCGGTAGCCCCAAAATCTTTCACCAGCTAGCAACACACTTGCTGACCCCAACCTGGCACTATGTCTTAATCTTCGCAGGAAGTGGCCGTCATCCATCAAAGGCCTAACAGGTAAAAATCGAATAATATCATTTATTATAACTCAAGTTTCGGAGTTCATAATTAGTGCAAAACTGCAAACGCCATCATTCATCTACCTCCGTCATTCCGGCATGCGCCGGAATGACGAACGCCTTATTTTAATGAACGGCTTAATTTTTTTGATGAGGCATGCCCATCCTGTTTACAGGCTGTGGATGAACTTTGAACTCCGAAACTTGAGTTAGAATAATTGGCCTATTAACACCAACTTTTGCGATACCCTCCGTAGGTTGCGGGTGAGCGGTGCGAACCCCAACATGTCCAGCCATCAACTACCCACCCCAAGCTGAATACGAAGACAATACCGCCATTACCATCGCAGAAGGTCACGCACACATATTGGCACATGATCGAAAATCATGATGCGGTTCGTACCTCACCACATCCTAAATAATAGGCTTACCACAGGTTACGAATTCGCAGAGTTTCTTTGACCCCCACACCCCTTCCCTCTCCCGAAGAAGGTTCTTGTAAAAGCATGCCACGAATATTCGCAAACAGATTTTGCGCACACCCGAAGCCTCAGCCTGACCGAGGGTGGACGCAGTTTTTACGAGCGCAGCCGCAATGCACTGGATGAGATCGAGGAGGCTGAGCTCGAGCTCTCAAGGTTACAAGATGAACCACGGGGTGAACTTCGACTCTGCAGCCCATGTCATTCGGTATATTGCACGTAGCGCCGATACTGCCCCACTTTCAGGCACGTTATCCCGAGCTGAACGTGGACATCGTACTGGATGATCGCACGACCGATTTAGTGGATGAAGGCTTTGACCTGGCAATCCACTCTCCGAAAGTTCGGACCTTCATCGATTTCATCTCGGAACAGATTCAGGATCCACCATATTGGGAGCCCTGATCAAGCCGTTGCGCTATGATCGTGGTGGCGATGCCCAGGCCAATAACGGCAGCCCCGAGCCAGGTTATCGCACTGTAGCTTTCACCTAGAAACAGAGTCGCACTAATCAACCCAACAGCAGCAGCCACATAGCCGATCTGGCTGAGTAATACAGGGCCTCCCTTCACCTGCAGGCGGAAGAACACAGGAAAAGTCAAACCCGAGACGATCATTTGGACAAGGGCTGCACCTGCAGCAGGCGCGATCTCCGCCAGTGGAAGGTTGTCACGGGTTGTCGCCAGGATGGTCATGAAGACACAGCTGGAAAATGCATGCCCCCAGAAGGCCAGCACATTCGGTGCGGTTCCTTCGGGCCAATCCAGGGTACGATAGACGTTACCCACCGCGAGGGCGATGGGAATCGCCAGGGCGGCCAATACCCACTCAATTCCCGGGCCCTCAGGATTGCTGCTACGGGTCAGGCTGACCAGCGCTGCGCCAAGCATGCCGAGCGCGATCCCAATGCGGCCGATGCGTCCGGGTGTTTTGATGAGTTTGAACATCGCAGCAAGCATGGTTGTAAACAGCGGTGACAAGGCAAACATCAGCCCTGCATACCCTGCCCCAGCATGAGGAATGACCGTGAACAGCAACAGGTTGAATGTCACAAACGATACCAATGCCGATACCACGGTATATCGCAATACACGAGGGGCTGGGAAGACCAAAGAGCGAGTCACCAGCATAGCCGGAAATAGCATCAGTGTCACGCCGAGTGAGATCAACATGGCCCAGACGAGTGGCGAGACCCCGGCTTCACCCGCGATCTTGCCGAGCGGGAAATTCAGCCCGATCAGGGAACCCGTTACCAAGAGCAAGATTGTCGGTGTCTGCCACAAGCCAGTTAGGGTCGCCGCCCAATCAGCTGTCTGCAGCGATACTAAGCGCTTCATTGCGATGAATTGTATGCTTTTCAAGTCATCTAATAGAAAAAGATATATTATTAGTTAATTATGAAATATATCAGTTGTTTAGCTTAACTAATCATGACAAATGAGGTTATATTTATTTAGAGATGGAAGATCTCAGGCTATTGAGCAGAGCCTGTGGAGGAAGTCCATGGGGCAGTATTTTTATTAGGTTACCCTTAGTGTTAATAATGTAAATATTAGCGCTGTGATCCATTGTGTAATACTTTGTTTTACCCTTATTTACAAAACTGTATTTAACCTTATATTGATCAGCAACCTCACGTAGACTTTTTGGGTCTCCAGTTAATCCCAGAATATTTGGATGGAAATAGTGTGTGTATTCTGCTAAGTGCTGAGGTGTGTCCCGATCAGGGTCAAGTGATACAAAAAGTGCATCGACCCGATTTATCTCAGCGCCAAGGCTGTCGAGTACACTGCCTATGTTGCTTAGGGTGGTTGGGCATATATCAGGGCAGAATGTGTAGCCAAAAGTCAAGATAACGACCTTACTCCGTGAATTCTTCAAGGAATACTCAGTTCCGTCATCTGCAGTTAAAGTAAAGTCACCCCCAATCCTATTTGCAAT
>JARRQD010000073.1:0-18091 GCA_037382205.1 Candidatus Thiodiazotropha sp. | reverse complement strand
ACCACCAAAAGGAACATCCACAATGGCGCACTTATAGGTCATCAGGGCAGCCAGCGCCTCAACCTCCTGCTGATCCACTGACTCCGAGTATCGCAACCCCCCTTTGGCGGGCAGTCGATGGATGCTGTGAACCGCCCGCCAGCCAGTGAACACCTCCACCTTGCCGCGGATCTCTACTGGGAAACTGACCTGCAACACCGAGGTGCAACTCTTGATCGCATTAGCGATACCGGGCTCCAGTTCCATATAGGCCAGCGCTCTATCCACCATGTGGTCAACGCTCTGTTTGAATGTCAGTCCTGTGGTTGGTTCGTTCATCACGACTCTCCAGCTGTTATTGTTGTAGGGTTCGGCCACCATCAACCGGAATGATCTGGCCGGTGATGTATGGGGCATCCCGATGCAGAAACACCAGGGTATTGACGATATCACTCTCACTGCCCGGGCGTTTCAGCGCGGTACGTTCAAGAATGGTCTGGCGTGCCGCTTCACCCAGACCCTGTTCCGGCCAGAGTATGGCCCCTGGGGCGATGCCGTTGACTCGCACATCGGGTCCTAGCTCCCGGGCCAGGGATTTGATCAGCATGGCGTTACCCGCCTTGGCCACTGAATAGATCGGATGGGCTTTCAAGGGTCTCAGAGCGTGGATGTCCACCAGATTAACGATTGAGCCTTGCTGTTTGCGTAACAGCGGTGCGGCCGCCTGAGAGAGAAAGAAGGGGGCTTTCAGGTTGCTGCCGATCAGATCGTTCCAATCGGTTTCTGTCGCCTCATCCAGCGGGGTAGGATAGAAACTGGAGGCGTTGTTAACCAGCAAGTCGAGGCGGTTGTTGATTGCGCTGGCCTGCTCAACCAGCTGAGCCAGGCTGCTGGTGTGGTTCAGATCGGCCTGCGCCACGGATACCGAATTGGGCCGCTGCAGCTGTAGCTGCTGTTGGAGCTTTTCCGCTCCAGACTTGGAGTTTCTGTAGTGCAGTAGAATATTCATGCCCTGGCGATGCAACTCGGTTGCGATCGCTGCCCCAATACGGTGTGCCGCGCCGGTGATCAAGGCGGTTTGACCCGACAGGCTAGAAAGATCATGCGTCATTGGATGTACCTCGCCATAGATTCTATATCATTCCTATCGTCGGGCATGGATTTGTACAGTACGCATCTCTGGCAATGGTCTAGGCCATAGCAAAAGGCTACACTACATGATCACTACTCTAACGTATTCAAATAGGTTTCTGAACTATGCCGGACTGTCTCAGCGCTCAAGCAGGAAAATCACCGGTGGCACTACCCATGCCGGATGCCAAAGCGCAAGCAGTCAGTGAACGCCTGATGCGTCAGATTGTACGCGCCATCGAGCACTCTGGTGGCGCCATTGCTTTCGATACCTTTATGGATATGGCCCTCTATGCCCCTGGCCTTGGCTACTATGTGGCGGGCAGTCGTAAGTTCGGTGAGCATGGGGATTTCATCACCGCGCCGGAGGTCTCGCCACTGTTTGCCCAGTGCCTGGCGCGTCAGCTGGCACCCATACTCTCTGATCTGCCCTCAGCCGATCTGCTGGAGTTTGGCGCCGGCTCAGGCATTCTTGCCGCTGACCTGCTGGAGGCATTGGCAAGCCTCGATCAACTTCCGGATCGATACCAGATCCTCGAGGTCAGCCCAGAGTTGAAGAGCCGCCAAAAAGCCACCCTTGAAGCGAAAGTGCCTGAGTTGTTGGAACGGGTTGTCTGGCTACAACATATGCCGGAACAGTTTTCCGGTTGCGTGTTGGCCAATGAGTTGCTGGATGCCCTACCGGTGAGCCGTTTTCGTATCGAGGATGGTGTAATCCAGGAGTGTTTCGTGATTCAGGATGGGGATCAACTGAAGGCCTGCTTTGGTGAGCCGACCACTACGGGACTGAAAGCAGCGGTAGAGCAGCTGCAAGCTCAATATGGTCCTTTCAAGTCGGTCTACGAATCTGAGATCAATCTGCGTCAGGCGGCCTGGATAAAGAGTCTGGCTCAGTCGATCAATCAGGGAGTGGTGCTGTTGATCGATTATGGCTATAGCAGTGCCGAGTATTACCATTCCCAACGGGATCAGGGTACCTTGATGTGCCATTACCGGCATCGTGCTCACAGTGATCCCTTTCGCTGGGTAGGCATTCAAGACATCACCTGCCAGGTCGATTTTACCGCCGCTGCCAAAGTCGCCATCGAGTCCGGATTCAGGCTCGGGGGTTATACCACCCAGGCCCACTTTCTACTCGCCAACGGACTCGATACCCTGCTGGCTGATTCCGATCCAGAAGATGTGACTAAACACATGTCCCTGATGCAAGGGGTCAAGCGCCTGACCCTACCCTCAGAGATGGGAGAGCGATTCAAAGTATTGGGATTACTGAAAGGGCTGCAGATCAATCTGCAGGGTTTTACCATGCGTGATATGTGTGAGCGGTTGTAATTATTGACCCGGCACCTAAATATGGCGCATTTAGGTAGCGGGTTAATAATAACAGCTGAACCGCAAATGAACGCAAAAAAACACAAATCTTTGTGCACTTGGTGCAGGTGGAGTTGAGTGCTTGCTGTAAACACCCTCAGCACTGTTCGACCAAGCCTGAAAATGTTTACGTTCATTTGTGAGCAGAAACTAATAAAGATTTAGATTCAATGGAAATTGCCAGAGCTGAAAAAAGAGCCAAGCAATTTTTCTTATTATCTTCCCTGCAATAACGTGACAACCAAAATGATCGCTATACAATAGTACATTTTACTGCGATATGTTTCGGTAAACGTTCAGTATGTCATCCCTTAGGTGGATTTCACTCTATTGCCACTACTGAAAATTGATCTAATGAGGGCAATTCGGCATCTTTGTTCCTAGTCCTGTTGGGCGGCAGTAATATGAAATCGGCTATTAATCTGGGTTGGTGTCGAATCGATCAATCCATCGTCATCCGCATCGATATCAGTACCTCCAATAACTCTGATAAGGTATCATCCTGACTCCTCAATACATCCAGCGGGTAACGTAAACCTGCTATTAGAATGGAGCGGCCAACTGATTTTTTAGGGCGAACTAAAAATCAACATAATTATAGATGTCAACACTTACATCGACCACAGGACCGAGTAGCGCATGACTGCGAATTACAGACTCTTCTGTATCGGCGTCGCCTGAGGTATCTGCACGCTCGTGAATAGATGACTCAACATCAGAGCCATCGCAGTCAATAGATAGAAGAAGTAGTTGAGTTGTCCGCATAATTCATTCCTTATTAATATATTGCCGTTTATTTCCTTGGCTCTGAGCAAAACTTTTTATTATTTCTAATCAGCAGTAAGAATTCAATCCCAAATAATACCATACTCGTAGATCTGGCGGTGAGGAGATGAAATTGGTAGATTAACTCACGCAATGATGGCAGTCACTTTATGGTATATGGTGACCTAGCGAAGAGATTGGACTCATTCCATGCTTGGATTGAAAATACTTTTTGTCATCGGGGTAGATATCATAGTTACTAATGATATTTAGTTACTAAAAATCGATAATCATCAACATGGAAGTTGTTATGTTACTCATCAAACATGCTGTAGTTAATCACCTCTCCTCTCTGCCTTAATTAAGATCAGAAAACACTTCTCAGAATAATCCGAGAGTAATGATCTATTTAAATATTTCAAAATATTCCTATCGCGATTGAATTGTGATTATTTATGCCTCTACTTATTAGCATAACTGCTCATAGTTAATAGGTATATTTAAAATAATTTAATTTCAGTGCGCTAAGTAAGAACATTAACAAACAGGAGGCAAATACTGATCGTAATATAAACATACCAAGCAAGTTTAAATATTGTCATTAACATATTCCAATTGGAGTGTTTTTGTTAAATTAGGAGTTAAAGGTTATGGATAACCAAAAAGTAAAACGCAGTAGTTATTGGGTGATTAAAAATTCCAGGATAATCAGTCGCTGGCTTGTCGCTCTATTTTTCTTTTTGATGATTGGTTCGAACTCATTTGCCGTAACTGTTGAAGTAAGCAATGTACAGAACGGTGTAGAAATCATCTCTTCAACAGTCAATTCAAATGTGATTGAATTGACACTAGGAAACTTCGAGCAAGAAGAGGTTATGGTCGATGGTGAGGCATACTCGACCATCAAACTGCCTGGTGAGGCACTAATTGAAGAGAAAGGAGTGCCTGATCTGCCAAGACTCTCCCGCAGTATATCGATACCAGCCAAGTCAGGTATAAGTGTAAGAGTGCTTGAGTCGGAGTATGTTGACTATGATATTCGAATTGCACCATCCAAAGGGGCATTGTTGCGAAATGTGAACCCAGCAACTGTTCCATTCTCTTTTGGCGAGATTTATCAAGAGGATCAGTTCTACCCACAAGAGTTGGTTTCCCTGGGTGAGCCCTACTTGTTGCGGGAGCTTAGAGGTGTCTCTGTCAGGTTTTCACCGATTACCTACAATCCAGTAACTGAAACGGTTCGTGTCTATAGTAAACTGCGTGTTGAAGTTTTATTTGAAGGAGAAGATGAAAGAAATAGCCAGGACGGTGTTAACGCGACCTATAATGAGCATTTCATTCCGGTCTATAATAACCACTTCATGAATGTTGATCTGGACAGTAGCAAAGTAAGGGAAAGACCTGCAGATGAAGTAGAAATGTTGGTCATATCGGCCGATGAATTTGCCGATGAAATAACACCCTTTGTCGAACACAAAAATAGTATAGGTCTATCAACTGTCATGGTGACGACAGGTGTAGCCGGATCAAATGCTAGTGATATCAAAAGTTATATACAAAATTATTTTGACAACAATGATTCATTAACCTATGTATTGCTGGTCGGTGATCATGGGCAGCTTCCTTCGCCAATGCATGAGTTTGGTGGTTCTGACCCAACATACTCATTAGTCTCTGGTTCTGATAATTATCCGGATATTTTTGTCGGAAGATTTTCTGCAGAAACCGGTGTTGAAGTAGAGACAATGGTCGCACGGACAATTCTCTATGAGACAGGATGGAAAGGCGAATGGTTTCATCGTGGAATGGGTATCGCTTCAGACCAAGGAACTGGTGATGATGGGGAGTATGATTTTGAGCATATACGAAATATACGGTCAATATTAAACGGTTGGCACTATACTGATATTGGTGAGTTTTATGATGGATCTCAAGGGGGAGCGGATGTTGCAGGCAATCCTACCCCAGCCGATATAGCGGCTTCTGTAAATAATGGCATTTCGATTATTAACTATACCGGCCACGGATCGTCAACCTCCTGGGCAACCTCTGGTTTTTCAAATAGTGATGTCAGCAACCTCACTAATGATGATGAATTACCATTTATTTTCTCAGTTGCATGTGTGAATGGTAACTTTACAAATACAACGAGCTTTTCTGAAGCGTGGTTACGGGCTACGAACAGTTCAACCGGAAATCCTGTTGGTGCAATTGGATTTTATGGTTCTACTATAAACCAATACTGGAATCCACCGATGGAGGCTCAGGATGCATTTAACGACATGTTAGCGAATGAGACACACTCTTCCTATGGTGCCTTGGTTTTCAGTGCATCATCCGCAATGATGGATGCCTATGGTGGGGCTGATGGTGATGAAGGTACAGATATGTTTTTGACATGGAACCTGTTTGGTGACCCATCAATCAAAGCAAAAATAGAATGTTTTCCCAATCTTCCAAAACCAGATCTTGAGTACAAGGGTTCTGAAACCTATTATGTGGATTCTCAAAAATTCAGACGCTACAACCTCAAAGTAAATAACTGGAGTGAGTACCCGAATAGTCTTTTTGATTCGGCACCTAATTTACCAGCCTGTGGCAATAACACCGACTCCTCGCGTACCTGGGTCGATATCTACGATCGATTTACCCATAAGAGGATATATGGGTTTTGTGCCTTGAACTCAAATAATGATTTAACCAATTTGTGGTTTGCTGTTCCTAAAGGTTCGATTGAATACATACTGGGAAAATTTGTCTATGTTGTCATACATGACCGGAATTGTGACACTCAATATGTTTCCAATACAGTATGGGTTAATCCGTTTTCTCGCACTCCAGACGCCTCGAATTAAGATGTAGACTAGTGTTTTTACCCAGCGACTAAATGTGTCGCTTTCTACCTCAGTGTGCCTGCATACAGCAAATTTTATGGCGTAGTCTGTAGGCAGGTACACTGCGGAGGGAGTATGGACACATGCACCACTATTGAAAAGTGACTGCAATGCCGTAGTCGAATGTGGCCCGGTTATATCCTAATTTATCAAACTCTACCATTCACACTTGATGTTGTTCAAATTGTTGTTTGAAGGAATTTGCTCGCCCAATAACGCTATTGCTGCATCCGGATTCGGCGTTCGTCGGAATTGGAGTTTTGTGTAAGCGGCTTTAATTATTTTGACTGGCATCGACAAATCCTTTGAATCGACTTTCAAAAATGAATATAACGAGCCAGCAGGTCTCGTTCAAACAACTGTTCGCTGTAGGTAACACAGACTTTTGTAGTCTGGCATAGGTTTCTCCTTCACAGTTCTTGGTCGAACCATGAAGGCTAATCAGGCCGATGTTTCGGTCAAACCTATGCGACTCCCCCGGCATAGCCGGGGGTTTACCCATACCGATGAACCGCGCGGCCTACTGGTGCAAAGTTATTCTATTCAAGGCAGTACAATATTTACAGCTCATGATGATAACTTGGTGATACTTCGCCATTTGTGATGTGAGTGATATGGTAATTGAACATGGATAGAAGGGCTTTTCGCAAGCTTTCGAAGCTTGATTTCCTAGACACATTGAAAGCGTTCATCGAGCAAATGCAGAAAACGAAACATAATAATAATGTCGTGCCGGGCGGTAGCTGGTAGGGCAGGGACGGCTGGAGCGCGATACTGTACCAATCTCATTATGATGGTATGGCCGGATAGCTGCATCACCACAGGAATAGGATGGCTATTTATGAGCCGATTGATAATTATCAAATAAAACCTGGTATTTTGTAGGGTATGCTCGGTTACAAGGCGGGCTTGAGGTTCCTTTGAGGTACTGACAAGCAGAACTCTCATAGAGGAGTAGATCTGCCGAGCGTTTTCGTTTCACTCGATAAAATTAAGCAATATGGAGGTTGGATGCGGAAAGCACGCCATTCTGTGCGGCTGTTTGTAGTACTGTTTATATTTTGGCTGCTGCTCAATAACTCTTTGGCTCCGGATGTCCTGATCGTGGGCATTGTGGCAGCTTCCCTGATTGCGCTGTTTTTTCAGAGCTCACGAAGTATTCTTTCCGACTTCAATATGACACCACGTGGTTTCGGCGCCGCAGTGATCTTCATTCTCTATTTCTTGCAGGAACTGATTAAATCCAATATCCGCTTGGCCGCTATCGTGCTGTCGCCAGCGTTACCGGTAAATCCGGGCATCGTCAAGGTACGCACCAAGCTCAAGAGTCCAGTGGCGCGTGCGTTATTGGCCAACGCGATAACCATGACACCCGGCACGCTGACTGTAGAACTCCGCGACGAATGGCTCTACATCCACTGGGTGACTGTCGAGTCGCTCGACGTGGAGGGCGCGACCGCCAATATCGTCTCAAGATTCGAGCGTTATCTCGAGGTTATCTATGGTTGATGTGCTTGTTTTAATGGCTGCTACCCTGGCGGGACTGGCTTTTCTATTGTCGCTTTGGCGTTTTTTTATCGGCCCGTCAGCGCCAGATCGGGTGGTGGCATTCGATGTACTGACCATTATCGCGGTTGTAGGCATCATACTGGTGGCTTTGAAACAGGGACGTTATATCTATCTCGATGTGGCATTGGTCTATGCGCTTCTTTCCTTTCTTGGCGTCATTGCCGTCGCACGTTATCTGGAACGGGGGTTGGGAGGTTCGATGACACTCCCCTGAATCTCATCGGTGGCCTACTGTTGTTTTTCGGTGCCGTATTCCTGTGCTTGGGCGGACTGGGACTGGTGCGCATGCCGGATGTGTTCAACCGTATACAGGCTGGTACCAAGACAACCACCCTTGGCACGCTGTTGACACTGATGGGTATCGCTTGTCTACACCCTGGGTGGGGGGCGAAGCTGCTCTTGATCGGTCTGTTCATTCTCTCTACCAATCCGCTATCGTCGCAAGTATTGGCTCGTGCCGCGCATCGCATCGGCAGCAGAAAAACCGAAAAGACCATCGTGGACCGCCTGGCGGAAGATATGGAGGAATCACCGCAATGAACAGCATGATTACCATCATGACGCTGGTGCTGGCGTTGGCAACGATCGTTGTGGCACTGGTGTCGATACGTACCAAGCAACTACCGGTGGCGATTCTGGCGGCAGGTCTGGTCGGTCTGTTCGCCTCAGTCCTGTTCATTATCCTTGCCGCGCCCGATGTGGCAATGACTCAAGCCGCCATTGGCAGCGGTCTCACCACCTTCCTGTTCTTCTTTGTGCTCGGGCGCGTACGCGGCATGGGTAAAAACGATGCCGAGGAGGGTGAATTTGATTAAGCGACTGATCGTGCTGCTACTGATGCTGGTGCTAGGTACGATATTCTGGCAATTGCTAAGTGCCTATCAACCGGATACTGAACTTAATCTTACCGGTCGCTACTATGCCGATCACACCGCCGATGATCTTGGCGCGGCCAATGTCGTTACTGCCATTATCGTGACTTACCGCGGTCTCGATACCCTGGGTGAGGTCACCGTGTTATTCCTCTCCGCTGCTATCGTCGGTCTGGTTCTGGCCAGTGGGCGTCAGGGCGAAAAGCAACGACAACAGCTTACCCCAGTGGGCGAATTGCTAACCATAGGTATGCGACTACTGGTGCCACTGTTCATGTTGTTGGGCGTCTACATCTTCGTTAATGGTCATTTGACGCCGGGTGGCGGTTTTCAGGGGGGCGCGGTCATCGCATCGGGCGTGTTGTTGACCCTGTTGGTCGATCCGGTCAAACATTTTAGCCACCGTCTGATCGCCATCATAGAATCCTTGAGTGGTTTCTTCTATGTGAGCCTCGGCGCAATGGGTTTATTGCTGGCCGGGGGCTTTCTCGATAATCGCATCCTGCCACTCGGTGAACTGGGACACCTCTTTTCAGCGGGCGCCATTCCCCTGATCTATTCGCTTATCGGCCTTAAGGTCGGTGCAGAGTTTTCCTCAATGTTGATTGACTTTTCGGAGACAGAAGCACCGTGATCGCACAAATTGTCATGGCAACTGGTTTTACCCTGATTCTGATCGGTCTCTATGGTGCGTTGTCCAACCGTAATCTGTTGCGCATGATCGTCTCCTTTACCCTTGCCGAAGCCGGTGTGCATATGGTTCTCGTCGCGGTCGGATATATCACCGGTCGCACCGCGCCGATCCTCGATCAGGCTGTGCCCGCAGACGAAGCCGCCACGCTAATTATCGATCCTTTGCCACAGGCGCTGGTACTTACCGCCATCGTCATTGGTGTCGGCATTACGGCACTGATGTTGGCCTATGCCTACAAGCTGTTTGAAAAGAAGCGCTCCCTCGATATTGGCAGCTTCACGGAGCTCAAGTGGTGAATGCAATATTCCTCATCGCAGCCCCCCTGGCTGCCGCCTTCCTGCTCGGTCTGCTTAAGGAGCAATGGCGACACGCCGGCTACGCTCTGATGCTCGTCGCACTCTGCTTCATGTGTTGGTTGGCGCTCGACTGGCTGCTGATGTTCGCCTACCGCGGCGCGGCACCGGTGGAGATCATGACCGCCGGCACGCCATCGCCTTTTGCGATCAAACTGCGCATGGCTCTACCCGAAGCCGCTCTGGTGCTGATCGTCTGCGTAACAGGCCTGCTCTCGGCACTGGCCTTACGCGATACGCTGCTGCGTTTGGGTAGACGTTCCATAGCTGTGTTACTGGTCGCGATCATGGCCTACTGCGGTATCATCCTGACACGCGACATCTTTAACCTGTTTGTTTTCTTTGAGTTGGCTGCCATCGCCACAGGTGGCCTGATCCTACTATCCAATGACGAGCGCGCCCTGGCGGCAGGTTTCAAGTATCTGGTTGTCACCCAGGTAATTGGTATCCTGCTGCTGGTCGGTATCATTTTCACCTACCATGCTAGCGGCTCGCTCAATGTCGATGACATGGTGGAGGCATCCCTAGGCATGATGCCGAACGGCTCACTTATCTTCTTTCTGATGTTCATCGCCCTGGTCGCTGAACTGAAACCGGTGCCTGCCAATGGTTGGGCGCTGGACATCTACGAATCGGCACATCCGGCTTACTCGGCACTGTTCTCAGCGGCTGGCGCCAGCGCGGCGCTCTACGCCGTGCAAAAGCTGCTTGCTGTTGGTGGTGCGGATTGGCTGCCCGTGGCAACCGGTATCGGTATCGTCAGTTTCGTCATCGGCAACCTGTTGGCCCTGCCACAGACCAATGACCGACGTCTGCTTGGTTACTCCTCGGTGGCGCAGACCGGTCTGATCCTGGTGGTCTTGGGTCAACGCGACGTACTGGGAGAGCTCACCGACTTCGTCGCCCTGGGCCTCCTTTGCGCCCATGCTGTCGCTAAGGCCGGTCTCTTCTGGTTATCCGGTCTGATTGTGAGGCGTGAACTTACCGCCTGGGCAACACTGCGCGGTCATCCGCTGATGCTTTTCGCTTTTGCCAGTCTCATCTGCCTGTTGCTTGGTCTGCCACCTTTTCCCGGTTTCTACGCCAAATGGGAACTGGTCCACGTGCTCGCCGCCGAGGGCCGTCTGGCGCTGTTGGGTCTGATTCTTTTTGGCGCGCTGATCGAGGCGACCTATCTCTTTCGCTGGTTCGGCTACGCCATCAAGCGCGATAAGCCGGCTGAGGATCTCGCTTCTGCACCGGGTGGCATTTTAGCTATCGGCGCTACGGTCCTCATCGGCTGGGGACTCGGTTACCTGTGGGGTGAGCTGTCGGGACGCGCCAATCTGCTGACCTTGCTGCCGTTGTTGTTTGCGCTTGCCTTTGTGCTGCTCGAATGGCTGCCGGCCTGGATCAAGAACGCGCTCGCCATCGCTGGCATGGCTGGCTACTTTGCACTGACTTGGAGCGATTTCGATCCCTTGCGACTGATTTTCGCGGTTATCTTCCTGGCCGGTGGTGCGGTGACATTGCTGGCCAGCTTCGACGCCCACGGCCGCCGTATCGGTTTCTACCCATCTGCGATGCTGATGTACGCCGGCATGACCCTGCTGATCCAGGCTACCGATACCTTCGCCTTTTTCGCCGCCTGGGAAGTGCTGACCATCGGCTCCTATTTCCTGATTCTGCGTGGTAAAGATTCCGAGCCCCATGCACTCTCTTATCTTGTGTTTTCACTCGGTGGCGCCTTCCTGATTCTGGCCGGTTTTGCCTTGGCTGCCCAGGGTGCGCATCAAATAGAACTTGAAGCGTTAAAAACGGTGCTAACACCCTTGGCACCTTGGATTTTCCTGTTATTGGCCATCGGATTCATGACCAAGACTGCGGCCATCGGACTGCACATCTGGTTGCCGGGTGCCCATGCGGAGGCCGAAACAGATGTCTCGCCGATGGTTTCCGGCATTTTGCTCAAGGCCGGCCTGTTCGGCCTGTTCATCCTACTGATGCACATGGGTAAGCAGCAGCTCTATGGCATCGAGCTGACACACCTCATGCTCTGGGTAGGCGCGCTCACTGCTTTGCTCGGCAACCTGATGGCCATTTTCCAGGAAGACGCTAAACGCCTGCTTGCCTACTCCTCTATCGGCCAGATGGGCTATGCGCTGTTCGGGCTGGCGATGATGAACCACCTGGGCTGGTTGATGGCGCTGATGTTCGTAATCAACCATTACATCTACAAGTCGATGCTTTTTCTTTCGGTGGGTGGCGTGGCCAAGCGCACCGGCACCCGCGCCATGTACCAGATGGGCGGCCTGATCTCCCTGATGCCGCTCTCCTTCATCGCCGTGCTGATTGGTATCATCGCCATGTCGGGTGTGCCGCCTTTATCGGGCTTTGGCGGCCGCTGGATCTTCTACAACGCGATCTTGGACTCCGAAATGCGGCTCCCCATGATACTCATCTTTCTTTCGGGACCGGTCGCTTTCCTCTATCTCTTCCGCTTGATTCATACCGTTTTCCTTGGGCAGTTGAAAGATCAGCACCGTAAGCTGAAAGAGGCGCCGTTCTGGGTCGTGCTGCCGCAAATGATCTACGTGCTGTTGTTGATCGGCTTCGCCCTTGTTCCCGGGCTGGCGCTGCGCCACGTCGATCACTATATGAACCAGTTCTTCCCCGAGGGTGGTCTGAACTGGGAAGGTATTCACATCAGCAGCCTGTATGGCTACTGGGAGCCGATTCCTATCATGCTAATTATAGGGGGCATCTTCGCGACCCTGTTTCTGTGGCTGCTGTTCGTCAATCGTCGCGCCCAAAAGGTGAAGCAGTTCAATATCGTCTTTGCTGCCGAACGCCCCTATCGGCCTGAGACCACCCACTATGCCTGGGAGTTTTTTGCCCCCTACCGCAAGGCACTCGGTTTCTTGGTGCAGCCCTTGGCCACCCGATTTTGGAATACGCTTGCCGACTCCTTGCACAACGGGGCCGATCTGGGGCGGCGGTTATACACCGGTAACGGCCAGACCTATGCGGTGCAGTTTCTGGCCTTTGTTCTTATCGTCTATATGCTTGGCGTCGGGGGAGGGCTGTCGTGAGTTTCGATTGGATGAAGATTCCCTATGCACTGCTGACGCTTTTCATCATCATCAATTTCGGTTACCTGCAGAACGCGTTGATCCAGAAAATCGCCGCCCGCGTTGGTCGTCGCTACGGTATTCCAGTGTGGCAAAACTATTTTGATGTCATCAAGAACTATGGCCAGAGGAGTTCAATCACTCACGGTGTCATGTACTACCTGGGGCCGGTGTTTCGCCTCACCGGTGGAGTCGGCCTGTTGCTGTTCGTGCCCTCGATCTATGGCTCGGAGGTGTTCTCGAACTTCTCCTTCGCCGGTGACCTGATCCTGGCGCTCTATTTCATCTTTTTCGGTACTTTGGGCATGGCGCTGGGCGCTGCCGAGAGTGGCCACCCTTATTCCGCGATTGGTATCACCCGAGGTCTATCTCAGGTCACCGCCGCGGAGCTGCCCTTGGCCTTGGCCGTGTTCTCGGTGGCGCTCCAATACCAGACACTCTCCATCACCGAAATCGTCGCCGCCCAGCAGGGTAGCGTGTTGAATTGGACGCTCTTCACCAATCCGTTGGCAGTGGCAGCGGCCATGCTCTCTTTTCTCGGCTCCATGATGCGGCCGCCCTTCGATGTGGTATTGGCGCCCCAGGAGATCCCCATCGGTCCGCCCACGGAATACCACTCGTCCTACCTGGCGCTGATGCAGACCAACCGGGCGATCTTTCCCGTTGCCAAGATCGTCATCTACATGGCCCTGTTTTTCGGTGGCGCAGCCAGCTGGCCGGTGTTTTTCTTAAAAGTGTTCCTGATCTATCTATGGTCGGCCTTTGTCGGTGTGGTGTTCCCACGCTTTCGGGTGGAGCAGTCGATCCGCTGGTTCATGATCTGGGCGGTGCCGCTCGGTGTGTTATCGGTCGTTGTGGTGTGAGGATAGGATGAAATCGGAACTGAAAAAGCACATAGTCAAAGGCCCCGACGGTTTCGAGTTCGAGGTCGATCCCCTGCGAGACTACTATTGCGAAGCGGCACCGACCGTGATGCCTCCCGCTTATCTCAAGATCGTGGAGAATTTTTTAAACTGGGCGCGTGCACAATCGCTCTGGATCCTTGGTTTTGGCACTGGCTGCGGCGCCATCGAGATGCGGCCGCTGATGACCCCCCGTTTCGACGCTTATCGTTACGGTGTGCAGTGGCGACCGACGCCGCGCCAGGCCAACCTGTTCATCATCTCCGGCTACCTGTCGGTGAAGACGCTCAAGCGGGTGATCCGCTCCTATGAGCAGATGCAGAACCCCAAGTATGTCATCGGCCTGGGATCCTGCACCCTCAACGGTGGAATGTACTGGGATTCCTATAACACCATCAAGTGCCTCGACGACTATTTACCAGTCGATCTCTATATCGCCGGCTGCATGCCGCGCCCCGAGGCGCTGCTGGCGGGTTTCGAAGATTTGAAGAAGCTTATTCGGGCCGGCAAGGCCGAAGGGGCCAATCAATACGCCGAGCACTTCGATTGGTACAAAGCCAATCAGAAGCGGGTGATTCACGATTGGGATATGCCCGATTACAACTGGTGATGCCATGAGTTTAAGTGATCTATACAAGCGGTTGAAAAGGCAGTTTCAGATGGGGGAACTGACCGAACAGCGTCCGGACCTCGGCTTCGTGACTCTATCGGCCGAACATCTGCGATCCCTGCTGGTGCACTTACGTGATGCGGAAGGCTTTACCCACCTGGTGCTGCTTACCGCGGTGGACTGGCTGGAGGAAGGGCAATTTCAACTTACCTACCTGCTCTCCAACCGGGAGAAGGGGTGTGATCTCGGCATGCGCGTGATGATTGAACGCCCGGCCGACGCTCTGGTGAGCATGGAGAGTATCCACGACCTGTGGCCGACGGCGGAAACCTACCAGCGGGAACTGTTCGATACCATGAAGTTCGCTGAAGAGAACTTCAAGCAGCGACCCGGGCGTGAGACCTGGGACCCGGCTCATTATATGAAGCAGCAGCTCTATCCGGATAGCAACTAAGATGAAACCTGTTCCCGACTCTGACTTTTCTCTGGACACCTCTTCCGCAAGCACGCCAGCTATTGATCTCGCTTCAGGCAAATATCTGAAGCTTTGGCAAGGCCCGCAGCATCCGGGCATTACCGGCAACATGTCGCTGGAGCTCACCGTTTGCGGCGATGAAGTGGTGGAGGGCAGGACCCATGTCGGCTATCTGCACCGCGGCTTTGAAAAGTTGATGGAACGGCGCAGCTTCATTCAGGTTTTTCCCATCGTCTGCCGTGTCTGCGTGCCGGAGCCGGACTTTAACGAATACTGTTATGCCGCCGCCATCGAAGAACTGGCCGGCCTGGAAGTACCCGAGCGGGCAAACTGGATCCGCACACTGGTTCTGGAAATGGGCCGCCTCAACAGCTACATGATGTATCTGGGCGGTCAGGCTGGTGCCTTCGGCTTGGGTGTCATCGGTCAATGGACCACTTATGTGCGGGATCTGATGTTGGACCGCTTTGAAGAGCTCACCGGTGCGCGCATCTATCATATGTTCATCCTACCTGGTGGCGTGCGCGACGGTCTGCCAAAGGGCTTTGCCAAACGCATGGAGGAGACCCTGTGCGAGATCGAGCGTACTCTGAGGGATGTGAAAGAGGTGATGTTCCACAATGCTGTGTTTACCAAACGCGCCAAGGGTTTGGGCAGGATAGATCCGGAGCTGATGGAGCGATACGGTGTCACCGGTCCCAACGCCCGCGCCGGTGGCGTGGCCAAGGATGTGCGTAGCGACCACCCCTATCTGGTCTATCCCAAACTTGATTTCAAACCGGTAACCGGCACGGCTTCCGATGCCTATGCCCGTGCCGACGTACGCCGCCGTGATGCGCTGATGTCCGTTGATCTGATTCGCCAAATTCTGGCCGGTATGCCGCAGGAAGGTGCGCTGATGAGCAAGCTGCCCAATGTGCTGCATTGGAAGATTCCACGGGGAGAAACCTATGTGCGCGGCGAATGTTCGCGCGGCGAATATGGCTACTACCTGGTTACTGATGGCAGCGGCTACCCGCGCCGGGTCAATGTGCGTGGCCCTTCGTATACCCATGCCGTGGCATTGCTGGAGCGGTTGATTGTGAATGTGAATATTGCTGATGTTGCCGGCTTGATGGTCTCGCTGCACACCTACCCGCCGGAGATCGAGCGATGAGCGTGAATAATATCCTGTCGCCTTTCACTGCGTGGAAGTATCTGTTCCGTGACCCGGTGAGCATCCGGGATCCGCTCACTGAGCGGCCTGGTGCCGAGCGCTATCGCGGTTTTCACCGCAACGACATTGAGAAGTGCATCGGCTGTGGCACTTGCGAAGCCATCTGCCAGAATGGCGCCATCGACATGGTGCCGGTAGCGGGGCAAGATGCTCAGCAGGGCGATTCCGGCCTGAGGCCACGCATCGACTACGGCCGCTGCTGCTGGTGCGCCCTATGTGTCGATGTTTGCATGACCGGATCGCTCTCCATGTCCAACAAGTACAAGTGGATCGATACCGATCCGGACGCCTTCTGCTTCATCCCAGGCATCGATGCCAAATATTGGGATGAGGCTGAACTGGGATATCATCGCCCCGAGGGCCATCGCCTGACCGGGAATATGCGTGAGCGGATGGGCGAGATGGAACCACAAGCGCGCATCGGCTGCTTCGACGAGATTGTAAATGGTTACGATATTATCCAGGCGAAACTGGAGGCCGACCGTTGCGTCTCCTGTGGCCTGTGCGTCGCCACCTGTCCCACGCACATGGCCATTCCCGAGTATATCGCGGCCATCCGTGACGGGGACTACCAACGCGGTGTTGCGCTGCTCTACGAAACCAATCCCTTCTCCGCGATCTGTGGCCGGGTTTGCACCCACAAGTGCGAGACAACCTGCGCCGCCCGACACGAAGGTGACCCGATCGCCATCCGCTGGCTCAAACGTCATATCATGGATCAGGTATCGGTGGAACAGATTCGTAGTGCCATTGGTGAACCCGCGCCCGCCACCGGCAAACGGGTCGCCATTATCGGAGCCGGGCCCGCCGGTCTAACCGCCGCTTTCGACCTGGCCAAGCTGGGACATGCCGTCACCGTCTTTGAGGCGCTGGACAAACCTGGCGGCATGACTCGCTGGGGCATACCTGAGTATCGCCTGCCTTATGAGATCATCGACCAAGAGGTGGACATTATCCGTTCGTTGGGGGTGGAGATCCGCTGCAACACCCGTATTGGCAGTGATATCTCTCTTGACGAACTGCACGCGACTTATGACGCGGTGCTGATCGCGCTGGGTCTGCAGCTGGGCCGTGGCACCGGCATATCCGGCGCTGATCATCCCGATGTCAGAAAGGCGGTTGACCTGTTGCGCCAAGCCACCGCCGGCGAAGATTTCGCCATCCCACGCAGCGCCGTGGTCATCGGCGGCGGCAACGTTGCGATGGACATTGCCCGTACCTTGGCGCGGCTACAAAAGCAAAGGTTCGGAGAGGTGAAGGTTAGAGTAACGGCGTTGGAGGACATTGACCATTTTCTTGCCGACCCGGAGGAGATCAAGGAAGCGCAAGAAGAGGGCATCGCGATCTTCGACGCACGCGGTCCGCAGCAGGTGGCGATTGAGGGCAACAAAGTCACCGGTCTGGTTACTTGGCGTGTGGAGTCGATCTTCGACGAACAAGGTCGCTTTGCCCCAAGCTACGACGACACCGACGAACAGTTCCATGAAGGCGATATGGTGATCGAAGCCATCGGCCAGATGAGCGACACAGCATTACTTGGCGAAGAACTCACCAAGAAACTGGCCTGGGAGCGTGGTCGTCTGCAGGTGGATGTCGCCGGGCGCTGTAGTGAAGATTGGCTCTGGGCGGCGGGTGACATGGTACGTGGCCCGGATGTTGTCTCGGCTGTGGCAGACGGACACCGTGTCGCGGCAAGTATTCATGCGGCATTGATGCCATTCAAAACTGACGAACCTAATGAGGTCTTCTAATCCCTCATTCCGTTTCGCGTCATTCAGGCTACACTATTTCTGAATAGTGAAACGTGTGACACGAGGGTAATTCTTTTATCGGACCTTCCGGTGAGTCATCTCCAAGCGCATGATATTGCTCCATCTCTGTATGTTCCCGGCTTAGTGCATCTTGCAGAAACGATTGCTCATCGGGATTCTCTCCCAATTCTGGGTGCAGTATGGGATCGGAAAACTTTTTATCACTGGCAGGGGGTTCAACCTAAAAAAATCAGTTGACCGCTCCATTCTGATAGCAAGTGTTTGATTATGATGAAAATCGCTTCGATGGTCATGGTCACCTACTGGGTGAATCACGCTACAGCGTGAATTGCACGCTTGTAGCGGCGCATGGCGGCGTTGCAACGCCTTGGAATAGCA
>JARRQD010000072.1:5317-17509 GCA_037382205.1 Candidatus Thiodiazotropha sp. | reverse complement strand
TATAAGCCATTTAGCTATTTTCTACAGTTATGCACCACCGGATCTAGTACTTAACTTTTCAACTCGAATTACAACTCATTACCAACATTACCAAGACACAAACCGTAAACCTGCCAAAACGTTGCAATATGGCAGCTTTTTAAAAACATCAGCCATCAACGAGCGATGCGATACCCAAGCCAAGGAAAGTCCAGGTATCACTGGAAGCTACCCCGTACTATCACTGTGTCTCACGCTGCGTACGTTGCGCCCTTCTGTGTGGCGTGGACGCACCCACCTGCAAGCGCTTTTAGCATCGACACCAGTGGATTGTTTCGAGGAACTAGCAAATATCTTCGCGATCGCCATCTGAGTCTACAGAGTGATGACAAACAACTACCATGACATTCTGCACGGCCTATGTGGTTTTCAGCCCGGTGCGGGCGGGGATGGCCGAGACACTGGAGCAATCCGAGTGCACCTGCAGCGCCGCAACAGCAACGAAACTCAAACCAGGCCATGATCCGGCAGAGCTCCGCACGGCTTGCTCCCATTTATCGGAAACTCAAGAAACGACATGCCCAAAGACTTAGTGTTTTACCTGCAGGACTATCTTGAACTGGTTGATTGGACCGGACCTGTCATCCTGGATCACAAGTCTGGCCATATTTCGGCCCACCAAACGCCGTTTCTACAAAGGCTGTAGATCGAACCGGAGCACTGGATCCACATGACCCAGCACTTCGAAAGCCGGTTCAAAGGCCTGGTGGGTCCCAACGTTAATCTGAAAGCGGCCTGCCGAAAGCCGAAGTACCGACGAACGTTGAATCTTGGTATTGCCCTGCAGTATTTCTCTTTGACGTTTGCGCTTCAAATTTGCTAGAGATCATTCAACCGTGTGCTGAGGGTTGTGTGCGGCGGTTGCTTCACATACAGAGAAATGGATTAGGATTCTGTTGCGTTCCGCCTGATGATTGGTTAACGCCGTGTTCTCACTATGACACACTACTAAATTGGATCTTTTTACCGGATAGACAAATAAACTAAACTAAATATTAAATGATGAGTGTCATGGTAATTGGTGCTGGTAATCGGTTGAGCAATTGTAGGTCGTCAGATAGCAGGGTAGGTTGGGGGAGGCACAAAGCCCAACAATGATACGGCGCACCAGAGTTGTTGGGGTTCGCACCGCTCACCACAACCTACGCTTGAGAAATTGATGCGTTTGCGATGGGCTGAAAAGTTGGGTGGAATCTATTTTCCAAAAATCTCGCGATTTTCTCAAGGCACACCTCATTGGTCAGGGTCTGTAACTGTTTCACCTGCCACCCAACCAGGTCAACTCCTCTTGGGTGATCTTGTAATGTTCCGTATATCGGGCTTCCACATAGGCGCGTTTCAGGAGTTCGAAACAGCGGCGGTGGTATTTCGTGCCTTGGGGGAAGAGGGGCAGGAATCGCGGTCCCTGTTAGACACAGAGCCCAAGCAGCTGTTTGAGGTTGTGGGTCTTGGGTCGGTAATTGGTGTAGACCAGTAGGGTGCAGGATAGAATTTGTTCGGTGGCTTGATGGAGTTCAAAGGCCGCATTCATGTAGTCGCTGCGATCCATACCATGTCCAAAATTGAGTAGGAAAGAGATGGCGCTATTAAACCACTGTTTGAAATGCTTCTCAGCAATCTCTTTCGCTTCCTCTGGTGAGAGGTTTCCAGGCGCTACCAGGGGTTTATGATTGCCATCATAGAGCAAAATCCCATCCTGTCGGATATCTTTGAAGAAGTAGTGGCCCTCCTTGAGTTGGGCGTTGACAGCCGTAAGGCTGTGGACGATAGGGTTGAATGGTGCTGTGATCTCTTGCTGGATCCGCTCCTCGAGTTGATTCCAGAAACGGAAATTTTCCACCAGTTTCTCATGGTTAACGATCACCAGGAGATCGTAATCGCTGACGTAACCATGCTCTGGGTCGTTCACCCAGGTGTCCTTGGCGTGGCTGCCGAAAAGAATGATCTTGAGGATGCGACCGCTCAGCTTGGCCTGAGCGGGCTTCCCTTCGGGCGAGACCCTGAGCGGTCATCCGCGTTGTTGCGCGGCTTGGAAAGGGTATGCCATTCCCGGCGGCACGCGCCTAGCGGCTAACCGCTTAGGGTCACGCTATAATCGTCAATTTATATGAAGCACCACACTAGAGTGTAGAGCCTCTGAACAGGTCGAGCAGACATCTAGTCCCCAAAACTGCACCGCTTCAAGGTTGCGGATCATCCCATCGCTGCATTTCGATCAACAATCCGCTTGTGCAGACTTGTTCAGAGGTTCCTTTCGGTCATTTAGCTAAAAATACCGCTGACAGGACCGCTCCCATAACCCGAATAGCCCGATGCGCTAACATCGACTCCCGGTGCTTGGGCCACTGTATCGAGAATGTCCTTGTAATCTACGCCCCCCAGATTCAGAGATCGGCCTGTAGTCAAGGTGCCTCCACCCCCACCAGCCAGCATGAAGGGTGCGTTCTCTCCAGTGTGGCCACGTGCATCACCCATATCTGAAACATGCAGTAGGATAGTATTGTCGAGCACTGAATTACCATCCATATCTTGAGTATCCGCAAGGCGCTGTATCAGGTACTGCAGCTTGGTGGTGAAGTAGGTGCGGTATTGGATGTAGTCCTCAGCAGGCCGGCCATGGATACTCTGATGATAGTTGGTATCCACCCCTGCCTCGGGCACGATATAGTCACACTGATGATTGCCGAGCATGAATGAAACCACCCGGGTTAAGTCGCACTGTAACGCCAAAGCCACGATGTCGCTTTGCAGGTCGGCAACGGTGTCGAAGTTAGCGGGGTTATCAACGGCGCCGCTGAAGTTGCCTGTGTTGAATGTCGGTGAATTGCACTCTCCGCCACTGTCGGAACCAGAGTTGTTGTCCAGACGCGCCTCGATGCGTTGAATGGCTTCGCTATGCTCATCAAGACGAGCCCTTTCGAAACTCCCCAGCTCGTTACGCATCTGTTTGAGCACCTCCAGGTTGGCATCGAGTACACTACGAGCTCCGCTCGATCCGCTGGTATCTTCCGTTTCCGTGCCTACCGAAGTTTCGCCGCCAAATAGGCGTTGGAAGGCATTGAGCGGATTGTCTTCGTAGGTCGGTTCGCTCCAGTTATTTCGTGACATACTGCCAAAGCCATTACTATAGACGCCTAACTGTAACTGGGAGAATGGACTTGCCTGTCCCAGCGTCTGCGCCATGTAGATGTCCAGGGAGTGGGTTGCGTCACCAGCCAAAGCCTTCGAGGTCAACCCATGGCCGGCATTGTTCATATTTACACCATTGAAGAAGACGCAGTGCTGTTTTACCGATTCCAGCGGTGACGACATGGCGGGTAGGGTGAAGTTGGTCTCTGAACCACTGGGTATCCACTGATCAGGTATGGCGCCACCGGGGGTATAATAAAAAATGATACGTTTCGGTGCTTCAGCAGCAAATACCGAACGGGCCCACAGTAGGTTACCGCCCAACAAAGAGAGTTTAAACATAGCGCCGGTGAGTCCTGCACCACCCAATTTTTTTAGAAAACGCCTGCGGCTGAGCATTTCGATATGTGATCTGTTGTTCATGTTGATTCCTTTGAACTGTATGAGATTAACGGTCTCTTTGCTTTCTGAAGCGGACTACATCCAGCGTCCCTAGCTTGATAAACAGGTCGGACATGCTGTTGCTAGAGGCCAGTGTCTCACTCAGGGTTTCGACTGAACACCCATAGTCTTTCATCTCTTCACTGGTGAGTGCTCCCACCTTATCGTTATTCACATCGATTGCGTCATGACCAACATTCATGGAATAACGAAAGACATTGGCGGAGAAGCAGCTTTGCACTGACGCCAGATCGGCAAACTTGTTGGAGAGATCCTTTGCGCCAGTGAAGTCAATTGTGTTGCCATCATAGACGGAATTAACGCCGTAGAGCGTACCACTGCTATCAATGGAGAGTCCGTTATGATCAACCGTGATATGGCGACCCGAAGCATCGTAATCCTCGAAAGTGAAACCGAGGGGATTGATGATTTCATCGTGGCAGAACGCACAGGGATCGCCTTTGGTAATTTCTGCGATGAATTCACGTGTGGTGATTACCTGTCCGTCGAGTTCTTGCAATAACTCCTCCATTCTTTCCAGGCGTAAGTCAGGGATAGTGTCATCCGGTTGGGGAATATCCTGACAAAGGATACGCTTGCGTGTATTGGCGGCACGCTTGATCGGCGAACTCTTGGTGAGGTCTGCTTCATTGGCTAGGAAGGCGCCTATGGTCATCAACCCGCCACGATTTGCGCTGGTGGAGTCAACCCTGACGAAATCATTAGGATCGTTGCTGTCGGTACCCACACTACTCAGGCCGTAGTAATTAGCCAGTGTATTGTTCACCATTACATAGTCAGCGCTGAACAGATCGGAGAAACCCTGGGTCTCGTCATAGAAGACATGGGTAAAGAAGGCCTTGACCTCCGCTGCTAATGCTTCGGCCACCTCGGGGGTGAAGTCTGGGAACAGGCTACTGTCCTTCTTCGCGTTTGCCACTTCATCGGTGCCTAGCCATTGTGCGGCGAACACCCCCATATGCTCCCTTGCCCTATCAGTTGCCAATAGGCGGGCAGCCTGCTGCTGCACCTGACTCTCGGTTGAGAGTTCACCGTTCCCCGCTGCACTCAACAGCGCCTCATCGGGTGTTGAGCCGGTGATGGTATAGCTGAGGAAACTGGCTATTTCGTAATCACTTAGGACATAGGCATCACTGTCTAACGCAGTCAGGTCTACGCCTGACCCATTGGTGCTGTTTGTCAAATCCTGAACGGAAATACCGACCTCAGATCGATAAAGGAAACGGGGTGAGCTTAACAACGCGGTCATACCCAGCTCGATACCCGTTTTTATATCGCCACCCGTGCCGCTATCCAACACCGCCTGATAGGTGGAACGCTCTTCTGATGTCAAGGGCCGCCGAAAAACTCGGGTTGCGAAGCCATCGAGAAAATTGGACTGGCACTGCTGGTCGCTTAAGCTGGCATTTCCACTGCCATCAAATCCACAGTCCACTACACCTTGGAAGTTGCGCTCTGCAGACCAAGCTGCAACCTTTTTAGCCACAGATAAATAGGCATCCACATGGCTTTCAGTCACTGTTGTGAAAGCATTGTTAAAATAGCCTTCAATCAAGGTGTCGAAAGGAATGCTGTTGGCAACATCGAAATCGATGCCGACCAGATCTTCTATACTGTTCTGGTACTCCACACGGGTCAGGAGCTTTAGCTCACGCGGGCCATAGGTGGGGGCATCTCCACAGGCTTCCGTGGGTTCCTCTGGCATTGGATCTGGTGTTGGCTCCGGTGTTGGCTCCGGTGTTGGTTCCGGTGTTGGTTCCGGTGTTGGTTCCGGTGTTGGCTCCGGTGTTGATTCCTCACCGTTGACAACAAACCCCGTCGGTAAGGGGCCGCCACCCGGTGTGCCTATAAAACCGAAACCTTGCGCACCATTGGGCGCGATCACACGATTATAATCCGCGCTCTCAACGACATAGTGAGTGCCGGTGTTAGAGACAATCCTGGCATTCCAAATTTGTTGGATTTCGAAATCTGCATCAAAGCTCAGGGTCCAGCCATTGATATCGCTCGAACCTGTGTTGCGGATTGTAACCTGTCCCTGGAAGCCAGCCCCCCAGTCATTAGTATTTTCCATCGTCACCTGAGCACTATAGGCAGCCTGGGTGATGGAATATAGAAATAGAAATCTGATAAAAACGAGTGAATAATTTAAAATTTGATATGCTACCTTAGAGGTCTGATCCTTCCAATGCATGATACATCTCCCTAGCTGAGTTTTTTGTTATTGTTTCCTGTCGAACCACTCCAGCATCTGAGTGGTGATACAGAAAAAACGCCGTCGAGTAATGCTGTAATAACCAACCCAAAGAACTCAATCGTTAGATGGTACTGTGACGAGTGTTTTGAACACTATTCCTATCGATTCAATTGAGTTCTAGGATGATGTTAAAAGATTGAGTGTACTAGTGGCAGTGATTCGGATCACAAACTTGGATACATAAAGAATATCTGATTTCCCCCCAAACCTCAGCAAGCTTTAGCTGTCGATATGGCATGGGCAGAATCCTCCTGGCGACATAACTAAGTTGAGGGATCATATCTTCGTGTTTTGAACGCCGATTAAAGTGAAAGGAAAATTCAAAAAGTGATTTGTAAAGTGATTCATGATTATGCGAGGATAGTCACAATCTGACCGTTTGCGATTTCTTTTTTAAATGGTCTCCAAAGGTTAGGCACTGACACCCCATAATTTATATAACAAATCATTACCCCATGAGGATGCTTGTAGAGAGAAACCTTCATGCCATCCATCTCTCTCTTTTAAATATCAGATTCCGGTTATTTGTTCGTAACCAAGTTCATTCGCCATGCTTCTAAATCGAGCTTTAGCTACCGACGAAAAACTTTTGTAGTCGCTACTCATGATGATCTTGTTTTTTACCTAACGTATGTGTAAACGGCAAGCAAAAGTGGTGACCATTTTGGCTGTCCGCTGTATGAACTGGTTGGATGACTTAACTGAGTAAATCATAGAGACTAGTGTGGTGTCCTATACTGTTTGGCGTTTTCAGAGGTCCGCAAATGACTCAATCCTGCGTTGCAGCCCTTGTTAATGGGGCAACCATTGACGGCGAGCTGCGCCTTCCGCTCGCGGCTTGAGTGGCTTTCTAAATGCACGCTTTATATAGGACACTACACTAGGTGTTTCGGTCTGAGGTGCGACATATTTAGATCTCTTTATGCGATAAAATCTGCTATTTTCATTAGTAATATGTCGGCGTTTAAATCGTAGTGGCAAAGTGGGTTAGAAGTAACAACCAATGTATGGGAAATGAAAAATGAGTCGTTGAACAATTGTCGCTCGTCAGATTGTAGGGTAGGTTGGGGCGGCACGAACCCCAACTATGAAACGGCGCACCGGAGATGTTGGGGTTCGCACCGCTCACCCCAACCTACGCTCGAAAAATAGATGCATTAGCGTTAGCCGAAATGCCGCCACGAGCGTGCAATTCATGCTTGAGCGTGATTAACCCAAGTGATGCTAACATCGATGCCTTCTCTAAGCTTTAAGAGACTCATCACACAGAGCAATACAGTCAGTTAGGATGGGTGTCTGGTAAAAGCGCTCGCGCTTAATCATGGAATCTCAGATTAACAGTGTAACTTCACTGCACCGAATAATTCAGAGAAGTGGTGTGAGCTCATCAGAGAAGGTAATTGCTCTCCTGAATGGTGGTTGCTTAGTGGGACTTCAGTGATAACACCCCATAATTGTGTGGTTGAAGAGTGATCTTGCTTCAATAGATCGAAATTTTCGACTGATTTCAATCTGTAATACGAATTTAAAATTCACCAGGCAGCCCTTAGCATAATCTCAAGTTTCATGAAGATTGAACATAAGGTGGCCGATTATGGAAAAAATAGTTGATTCAAAACTCTCACCTTCGGACCTGTACGCTTTACAAAGGCAGGGCAAAAGGGTTGAGTTGCTCGATGTGCGGACTGCGGTGGAATTCAGGCAGGGTCATATCCCTGGAGCCCAGCTGATGACGCTTGATACGCTCAATGATAAAACGCTGAAGAATCAGTTGGGTGACCCGGAGTTGAGAAATCGTGCTTCTCTCTATATTACCTGCCAGAGTGGTTTTCGCGCTCAGCAGGCGGCTGAACGGTTAAAGGAGGCTGGTTATCAAAATGTCGTGCTTGTGGATGGCGGGACTGAGGCTTGGCAAAAGGCCGGTTTACCGATCATGCGCTGTGGCGAAGTTATATCACTTGAACGTCAGGTGCAGATTACCATTGGATCTCTATTGCTATTGAAAGTCTTGTTCGGGTTTACATTGCACGAAGTGTTTTTTCTCGCCGGTGCTTTTATCGGAGCTGGGCTGATCATGGCCGGTGTTACCCGTTGGATTGGCTCGACTGATCGCACTGTTGCCCTGGAATCGCAATCAGGATTGTGGTGATAAGGCATTGGCTTAACAATAATTGGAGACCTGATCATGATATTTCGTCAACTGTTTGACCATGAATCGTCAACCTATACCTATCTATTGGCCGAGCGGATGGGGGGAGAGGCTTTACTCATCGATCCGGTCAAGTCCAATGTTGATCAGTATATACAGCTGATTAATGAGATGGATTTGAGGCTTGTGATGGCCGTTGATACCCATATCCATGCTGATCACGTTACCGCTCTTGGCTCGCTTCGAAAAAGTACTGGTTGTAGCTGTGCGATGGGTGAAATGAGCAAAGCGGAATGTGTCTCTCTGCAATTCAGGGAAGGCGAAAAACTCAGGGTTGATAATCTCAGCTTGGATATTCTGTATACCCCAGGGCACACGGATGATTCCTACAGCTTTTTACTTCCCGACCGGGTTTTTACTGGAGATACCCTGTTGATCAGGGGTACCGGGCGCACCGATTTCCAAAACGGAGATCCGGCTGCCCAATATGACAGTCTGTTTGACAAACTATTAAAGCTGCCTGAACAGACTTTGGTATACCCAGCCCATGATTATCAGGGAATGACCGTAAGTACGATCCGCGAGGAGAAGCGCTTTAACCCCAGACTTCAGGTACCAAGTAAACAGGCCTATGTGGATCAGATGAACAGTTTGAAGTTGGACAATCCACGCATGATGGATATTGCCGTTCCAGCAAACCGTAACTGCGGTTTGCAGACGGCGGCCTAATGCGTGTTTCACCTTATTGAGTAGGGGGAGTTAACATGACCTTAACAATGATGCTGTTTTTATCGATGACCGGCGGTCTGCTTCTTTTAAAAGTCGGATTCATAGCCTTTGGCCTACTGCTACTTGTCAGGGGGACCATGCGCGCCGCGCATCCCGGCTCCATGGATCCAAGCTATGCAGAGATACCGGTCGAGTGCAGATTGCAGGGTGGGTATAAGCCCTGAATGGGAAATCTATGGTCACCAGATTAATAATTTAACGCCTATTCGAAAAAGCACTTTACCGCGTTTTTCGGTTACAGCAGTGGTGATAGTACTCTGCAAATGGATTCAATCATTCTTTTTGTGCTGGGAAGGGCATTTCTCTGTTCGAGTTTGATCTCATCAGCTAAATTGCAAAGGCCCAGAAACTCCTGTTCCATCTGCTCGGTTATCGTCTCATCAAAGAAAAACAGGTTCGATTCGAAATTCAGCCGGAAACTGCGTTGATCCATGTTTGCCGAGCCAATGGTTGAGAGATGGCCGTCGATCATCAGGGTTTTTGCGTGTGTCATACTGTTTTTCAGTTCGAATATGCTTACTCCCGCCTGCAGTAACTGATCCTGGAAAGATCGTCCGGCATGGAGCACCAGCGGATGATCGGACTGACTGGGGAGCAGTAGCCGGACATCAACTCCCCGCAGGGCCGCGCTTCGCAGTGCAAACAGAATCGGTTGGTCAGGGACAAAATAGGGGGTTTCGATGTAAACCTTCTGTTGCGCCAGGGTGATTGCACTGAAGATAAACAGGTGAATGCTTTGCCAGCGCTCGTCAGCTGGTCCGCTGGAGAGAAGCTGTGCGTGTACCGGGCCATTGGCTTCAAGCCGCGGAAAATAGTTGCGGCTGATCAGGTCCTCGGCTGTGGCATGAAACCAATCCTGGCAGAAGGTCTCCTGAATCGAGTGGACCACAGCGCCCTCAACACGGGCGTGAAGATCTATCCAGGGTTCTGCTTTGCCTGCATATTGATCACCAATATTCATCCCGCCGATAAATGCTTTGTCCCCATCGATGACCACCAGTTTGCGATGATTTCTGTTGTTAAGAGCGAGTTGGCGGTTCAGTGGGTTGACCGGTAGGAAGCGTTTAATTTGCCCGCCGGCTGAGGCTAACGGCAGAAAGAAAGCCTGTTTGATTGCGCGGGAGCCTACGTCGTCAATCAGCAGCCTGACCTCTACCCCGCGCGCTGCGGCGCGCACCAGAGCATCTCGAACACTTCTGCCTGTGCTGTCTGCCTGCCAGATATAGTAATCGAGATGGACGTGTTGAGAAGCCTGGTCAATCGCCAACTGCAAGTTGTTGAAGAGTAACTGACCAGACCTGAAGATCTCGATCCGATTGCCGGCCAGTGGGCCGTATCCATCGAACTGTCGAGCCAGTTGAATCAGCGAGGGAGGGGCCTGGTCGGGTATGGCTTTGTACTCGGCATGTGCTTGTAGTCGCTCGATTTCCGGTGCGAGAAGAGATTCCACATGGTGGCGCTTTCTGCGACGCAGATAGAGGCGGGTTGTTCCCAGTAACCAGAATGCGATCAGTCCGACAAAGGGAATGAAAAGGATGACCATAATCCATGCCAGGGTGGCACCCGACTCTCTGCGTTGCAGCAGGATCGTGGGAATCAGTAAGGCCACGATGGCAAGATCCAGGATGATCCATGACAGATTGAGCCAGCCGTATGTACCGAGTGACATAGTATCTTTGTCGTTCTATTAAAGTTTTGTATATCGGCTATCGTGCCAATCGATCACTAATGGTTTGAAAAAAATGAATCGAATGACTCAGGATAGTGTAAAGGCATTATGGAGAAGATTCATGGTTTGCTGTGAAACAATCACCAAGGTATCACCGGATTCACTCGACAAAAGTATTGAGCCGCTGACCTCTATCGAGGCGCCATTGGTGAGCTGGCGGAGAGGCTGGAGATGAGCATCGTCCATACCCATGAGAGAGGCGATCAGCCACTCTACATCTGTCGGGTGGTTGTCACGGATCTTCACGCAGATAGGTTGGCTGTGGAGGAGCGACAGGTCGATATCAGGCTGAGTGTGAATCGGGCGTTGACCTGGATCGTGCGCAGCCTACTACGTCGGCAGAGCAATCAACGCCCGATCTGAACGTCTTAGAGCCTATCGCCCAAAGGGTGAGTCAAGGGAATCATCCAGTAACTCATTTTCACGACAACGACTAGCTTGATTTCTTGCAGGGCCATCTGTTAGGAAAAGTCGCCTGCTACGCCAGCGATTCAGTGGTTATGGTCATCTACTGGGTGAATCACGCTACAGCGTGAATTGCACGCTTGCAGTGGCGCAAGGCGTTGCGCGCCGTGCAGGGATGCACAAGTGTCGCGGGCACATGGATGTGCAGGAGCGACCCTTGCCCTGCACCACCACAAACGCACCCTTCACGCTGTCCAACTGATCTTTTTAGGTTTAAAGATCGAAAAATCCGAACCAAAAAAAGCATAAAATCGAATTTTCTTTTCTTTCTTTAGGCCTCATAAATAACACTCAAGCGATGAAAACGAGTGAGGCCCGCGGCGATGACAACCAGTGAGGGGAATTCCCGGATATCGAGCGAAACGGTTGAGTCCGAGCTGATCGATGGCCGGCTGTCTGGCGGAAAACCGCATGCATGGCTCTCAATGTTGCTTCTTTTTGCTCTGCTCTGGTTTTTACTCAGTGGGGATGCCTGGGCCTCCTGGCTGGTCGGTCTGCCGGCGGTGGCTCTGGCCTCCTGGAGTGCGCTGTGGCTGCGGTCTTCAACTCAGCGACAGGTCAATCTGCTCGGGCTGCTCAAATTTCTGCCCTATTTTGTCTGGGAGTCGGTGCTTGGTGGCATCGATGTGGCCTCCCGTGTGGTACGACCGAAGATGCGTATTGCACCGGGTTTTATCGAATACCGATCTCGCCTGACTCATGTGTCAGCAAGGCGTCTGTTTGTCAACAGTCTCAGTCTGCTGCCGGGAACCCTGGCGGCCGATCTGGATGGGGCCTGTGTGCGGATACATGCGCTGGATCTGAGGATGGACCTCAATCAACAGATGGAACAGCTGGAGCGGAGGATCGCCGCCGTTTATGGAGAAACTCTATGAGCCCGTTGATCGATTCGCTGTTAGCAATCGCATTGCTTCTACTGCTGCTGAGCCTGGCATTGGGCATCATCAGAGCGTTGCAAGGGCCACGCCTGGAAGACCGCCTGATCTCAATTCTGCTGTTGGGAACCGGTGGGGTGGCAATTTTGTTGCTGCTATCACTCTCGATGCAGCTGACGGCGTTGCTCGATGTGGGGCTGGTACTGGTGCTGCTGGCCGCTGTTGCAGCGGCTGCCATGACACGCAGGGAGAGCAATGAGGGTTGAGATTATCGCACTGATTCTGCTGTTTAGCGGTA
>JARRQD010000072.1:0-5219 GCA_037382205.1 Candidatus Thiodiazotropha sp. | reverse complement strand
CCTGTTGCGCCTCCCCGATCTGCACACCCGGCTGCACGCTTTGACCAAAGCGGACAACCTGGGGCTGGGGTTGTTGATGATCGGGGTTGCCCTGTTACACGGTTCGCTGCTGGTGGGATTGAAACTGCTGTTGGCGCTGCTGGGAAGTACCGATCTGCATCTATTGCGTAAATGCCCCGGTCCTGTTTGGGTAGACAGGCCGGGGGTTGGGGGTAACTATAAGCAGGTACTGGCCACAGTTAACCCAATGGTCATAGTTATTGCTCAATGCGTTGGTGTTTGATGAACCCCAACTCAAAAACACGTTATCTATCGGACCTGGAGGATGTATGCAGAATCTCAAACTGAATCTCAAACATCTGCGCTACTTCTGGGCAGTCGCCAGTCATGGCACCATCGTGCAGGCGGCGGAGGCGCTGTTTATAACCCCACAGACAATCAGTGGGCAGTTGAGAGAGTTGGAGTCACAAGTCGGCAGTGAACTGTTTCGCAAAGAGGGGAGACGTTTGATTTTAACCGAAACCGGGCGGTTGGTTTTCTCCTATGCGGATGAGATGTTCCGTCTCGGTATCGAGTTGCAGGATATGTTGTCCGGTCGGTCACAAGGCGCTGTCATCACCCTCAAGGTGGGTGTGGCAATGGTGGTGCCAAAGTTGCTTGCCTACCGTGTGCTTGAGCCTGCACTGCAGATGCCGGATCCGGTGAAACTGGTCTGCCATGAAGCCCCTCTGGTTGACCTGTTGGCCGACCTCTCTGTGCATAAACTCGATATGGTGTTGGCGGACAGTCCGATCAATCCCACGCTGAATATACGTGCCTACAATCATGCCCTGGGAGAGAGCGGGATTAGCTTTTTTGCCGCCCCTGATGATGCTCAACGATTAGCCGCTGATTTTCCGCAGAGTCTGCATCGGCAGAACACACTGATGCCGAGCAGTGGCAGCAGTTTAAGGCGCAATCTCGAAATCTGGTTTCAACGTCAACAGATCGAACCGCTGGTGGTTGCTGAATTTGAGGATCGTGCCCTGATGAAGACCTTTGGCGAACGTGGTGTAGGGGTATTTACCTCTCCCACGGCTGTTGAGCAGGATGTGATAGATAAATACAGTGTTGAAGTGATAGGTCGATCTGATGAAATTACAGAAAACTACTATGTGATTTCTCCTGAGCGACATATCAAGCATCCGGCTATCAATACCATAACTCAGGCTGCGAAATCGGACTTGTTCAAGTAGGGTAGATTGGAATCGTGTTGACAGGTAGTTGATTCTTTTGCCGTCATCCCGGTTCGCTCAGGCTGAAAGTAAACGATTTGCTCAGCGGCTTGTGTTATCAGTTGCCACTATTCTCGATGATTTTATAGTATTCGATGTTCAGGCTGGTGATATCCTGGTATTTGAATACCAGACGATCACCGGATATTTCATAGAAGCGAAGTGCTTCACTGTCGGTTTCATCATCCTCTTCGAAAGTCTCATCAGTAATCAGTTGGCGTCTCACCACAGAAGATAAGATTATTCGATCCAGATTGCCTGAATCGGTGAGGTAGAAATCCTCCAGAATCCCATAGTAGAGATAGGTTGCTTCAACCTGTTGTACGGTCACTGCAAGTTTGACGAAATCCGCGCCTTCCCCTTCATCATTGTAGCCTTTGAAGAGGTAAAACCAGGGGGTATCGAAACGAAAGAAATCACTCAGTAGGGGGTGGCGATCCAGCTTGAGATTGATCACCAGTTTCTGTGCAACCAGTCCAAGCAGGTAAGCGCTGATGTAGATTGACAGCAGATAGCTAATGAAGCTGGGCATGTGGGCGGCTGATCGGTTGATGGCCAACTCCAGCAGGTCCCCCCTTGCGGCGGTAAATAGCGTGAGAAAGACTTGATAGTCAATGGTGATTGGGGTGATCAGCTTTGTCAGTTGCAGCCCCAGGCTGTGAAGAAAAATTGCCAGGATCAGGCTTTTGACAGTTTCAGAGGTAAACGGACGGCTGTCGAGCTGGGTTCTTTCAGATCGTGTGAAGGCGCCACGGAATATGAACCCGGGCAGAATCAGCAAGAAGGTGAGTAGCGCAGGAAAAGCTACGTTCACAGTATCAAACTGAGAAGCAGATTATCTGGCCATTTTTTTGTGTCGCACTGGTACTATGAGCAGTTTGACGCCGTCTTTCTTGACGGTATCGGATTTTCCAGAAATCCACTCCTGAAATGCATCAGGGTTGTTTTTCTTCAGTTTGCGGTAGTTGTCTGATTGTAATGCTTTCATATATCGGCTTTCCTGATTTCAGCCAGAGATCGTCCTGTGGTCAGTATAGCGTTTAATTCTGGAAAACAGTAGCTCGGGCTTGTGTTGTTCTATGAAAAATGGTGACCAATTGTCCAATTTAAACCGCTTTGTGTCTAAGGATGTGCTTTGTTTGCTTGTGTGTGTTATTTAACTGATTGAATTTATTGATGATCATTTGCCATTCGGCTTTTTTTGCTGGTTTAGCACCAGAGTAACCCGCAATCCACCTTGAGGACGGTTTGAGAGCGATAATTCGCCGCCATGAGCCAAAATGATGCTGTTGGCAACGGCCAGTCCCAGTCCTGTGCCTCCGGATTCCCGATTTCGCGAGGCTTCGAGGCGAAAAAAGGGGGCCAGTACCGCTTCCAGTTGAGCGGCGGGTATACCTGGGCCATGGTCATCAATATGGATTGTCACCTGGTCTGGGGTGGCAGAGAGGCTGGCGACTACAGACTCCCCATATTTCAGTGCGTTATCGATCAGATTGTTGAGTGCGCGTCTCAGGGAGACAGGGCGGCAGATGACATTCAATCGCTCAGGCCCCTGGTAACTGGCGTCTCCACCCAGGTCGGCGTGATCGTCAATCAGGCTTTGCAGCAGTGCGGCGAGATCGGTTGAGCGTGCCTGCTCATCCGCCGCCTCGTCACGGGCGAAGCTCAGGGTATCGGAGAGAATCGCCTCCATCTCTTCGAGGGTGGCCAGGGTCTTCTCCCGCATCTCTTGATCTTCGATATATTCAGCTCTGAGTCTCAGGGTGGTAATTGGGGTTCTTAAGTCGTGGGAGACCGCAGCGAGCATTCGTGAGCGATCACTGATCTGTTTCTGCAAGCGTTGCTGCATCCGATTGAAGGCGTGGATGGTTTGACGGACTTCCCTGGGCCCCTGCTCAGGAATCGGAGATTGGGGCTGACCCAGGCCGAAGCGCTCTGCGGCGTCTGCCAGCTGAGCCATAGGTCTTGCCATGCGTCGTGCGATCAACAGGCCGATTACGATCAACAGCACCAGCAGCAGTAACAGTGCCTGCAGGGTGGCATTTGCCCATGGTGGCGGACCTTTGAACCCGAATGACCGGAAGTTGAGCCACAGGTCGTCCGAAAGGTGAATCGAAATATTGATCGACTCAACGCCTCTGACGGAATGAAATCGGAAATGATCGTCACTACTCGGAGCGGTGCTGTGATCATCGAACGCGACTTTGACGCGGATTGCCGAGCGGTCACGAATATGGGTGGCGTGACCGATATGGTGGGCGATTTTCTTCTCCATGGGGTGCCTTGGCGTCCCAGTTACCCAGGGATTTTTATCCAGGCTGATCTGTTCACCCTCTTCGGCAACCTGTTGGATGATGCGGCCCCGTTCCAGCTCATCTGTATCATTGAGCAGGCGGGTTAGGGTTGCCACCCGCTGCAGATAGCGGAAGCGATTCTGCTCGCCGAAGCTCGCTTTGCGTTCGTTATGCAGCAGGATGGCGCTGCTGGCCATCATCAGCACGATAGCACCCACCAGTAACGCCAGGGTTCTTCCTGCCAGAGTATCAGGGCAGAGGCGCATTATTGTTCTCGACTTTGGCGGCAAAAAGGTAGCCACCACCGCGAACGGTTTTGATAATCTGTGGGTTGCGGGGCTGATCACGTAGTTTGCGTCGCAGCCGGCTGACCAGGGTATCGATTGCCCGGTCGAAGGCGCGGGCTTCACGTCCTCTTGCCAGATCGAGTAACTGATCCCGGGAGAGTACTCGACCAGGGCGGGTTACAAATGCCATCAACAGGGTGAACTCGGCCGTACTCAAGGGAACCAGTGTCTGTTGTGGATCGATCAGTTCACGAGATATGGGCAGTAGTGTCCAGCCGAGGAAACTGATTTGCTGAGGCAGCTCTTGATGGTGGGTATCAGGCATTGTGCTCATGCGACGCATCACGGCCTTAATGCGGGCCAGAAGCTCTCTGGGGTTGAAAGGTTTTGCCAGATAGTCATCAGCACCCATCTCCAGACCGATGATCCGGTCGGTCTCTTCACCCATCGCAGTCAGCATGATCACAGGAATGCTCGACTCAGCCCGCAGGTTGCGGCAGAGGGTCAGGCCATCCTCTCCGGGCATCATCAGATCAAGCACGATAAGATCAATTGCTGCATCCTGCAGACGCCTCTTCATCTCGACACCATTTGATGCGGTGGTAACCCGGTAGCCATGATCCGAGAGGAAGCGTTGGAGTAGGGTGCGGATCTCATGGTGATCATCAACAACAAGAATGTGGGGTTGGTTTTCCATGTGCCCAGTGTAAGGCAAGCGTTGGCAAGCGAAAAGAAAGTTTGTGACAGATTGTGTCAATTCCCTGAATTGTCATGGGTCGTTACAAAATCAGCTGAATTCCGCTAAAGGAGTGACACACTTAAGGTTTTAATTGGTCGTCTCTAGTGAGTTTAAGCAAGAAAGCCAAAAGTGAGGTCAGCTTTGTTTCGTGGGATATAACTCCATCTGGATAGTTTGACAAACCCTGAAAATTTAAGAACAGAGATTTATGTACCAATAGTTTAGAAATCTTTTTAAATATTTATCAAGTAAAATAAGAAGATATCCTTCTTATTTTATAAAAGTTGTAAAGTTTCAGCTAGTCTTTGGGCTATTTTTTCATAGTTTCTAACTTCTAAAAGTCTTTCTTGTCCTCTAACACCAACCAATGTAACTTCATCTTTAGTTAATTCTAAAATCGATTCAATCTTGTTTTTTATAGAGTCTTTATCAAATTTACAAAACCAAGCATCATAATCATCTGTAAAGATTTCACTATTATTTGCATTATTTGTCATAATACAAGGTACAGTTGAAGAGTAGTAGTCTAGAATTTTAACAGGTGTAGATGTACTAAATAGTGGTATATCAGGGAGAATTGATACTCCAATATCTGCAAGTGCTATTAAATCAAGAAGTTCATCTT
>JARRQD010000071.1:0-12268 GCA_037382205.1 Candidatus Thiodiazotropha sp. | reverse complement strand
TACCTAAAATATGTCGACACATGATCGACAACAAGCAACCAGAGGAAGTCGAGAAATGTCCAAATACGCTGAGATATACAACCACTCCTTGGAAGATCCAGAGGCCTTTTGGGGCGGTGTTGCACAGGGACTGGATTGGCACAAGCCCTGGGACCTGGTCTTAGATGAATCCGCCCAACCATCACCACGCTGGTTTGTCGGTGGACAACTCAATACCTGCTTCAATGCGCTGGACAGACATATCGAGGCGGGACATGGGGATCGCCTGGCACTGATCTACGACAGCCCGGTAACAGACAGCAAACGCAGCTATACCTACCTTGAGTTGCACGATAAGGTGGCCAGACTCGCCGGGGTGCTGACAGCTCAGGGTGTGACCAAGGGTGACCGGGTGATTGTCTACATGCCGATGATTCCTGAAGCCGCCATCTCGATGCTGGCATGCGCCAGGATCGGTGCAATTCACTCCGTGGTTTTCGGTGGTTTTGCGGCGAAAGAGCTCGCAACCCGAATCGATGACTCAAAACCGAAGATGGTGCTCTCCGCCTCCTGCGGCATCGAACCAAGTCGGGTGGTGGCCTACAAGCCGTTGCTGGATGAAGCGATTGAGCTCTCCAACCACAAACCTCAGGTCTGCCTCATCAAACAGCGCCCCCAACTGGCCGCAGAGATGACCGATGGCCGGGATCTGGACTGGGATCAGGCGACATCCGAATCAGCGGCGGCAGAGTGCGTTCCAGTAGAAGCCACCGACCCACTCTATATACTCTATACCTCTGGTACTACCGGTCAGCCGAAAGGGGTTGTCAGGGATAATGGTGGCCATGCGGCGGCGCTGCTCTGGTCGATGAAAAACATCTACAACGTGGAGCCGGGGGATGTCTATTGGGCCGCCTCAGATGTGGGCTGGGTGGTGGGTCACAGCTACATCGTATACGGCCCCTTGCTGGCCGGTTGTACCACAGTGATCTATGAGGGCAAACCGGTAGGTACTCCGGATCCGGGCGCCTTCTGGCGAGTAATCAGCGAATATCAGGTCAAGGTACTGTTTACCGCGCCTACGGCCTTCCGCGCGATCAAGAAAGAGGATCCCCAGGGCGCCTACATGTCTAAATATGATCTCAGCTGTATGGATACCCTCTATCTGGCCGGAGAGCGCTGTGACCCGGACACCCTCCACTGGGCGGAGACCATGCTTGAAAAGCCGGTCATCGACCACTGGTGGCAGACCGAAACCGGCTGGGCCATCGCCGCCAACCCGATGGGCATCGAACCGCTCCCTATTAAGGCGGGCTCACCAACCGTTGCCATGGTCGGCTACGATGTCAGAATCCTCGACGAACAGGGCCACGAGAAACCGACTGGCGAGATGGGGGACATCGTCATCAAACAGCCACTGCCCCCCTCCTGCCTGCCTACCCTGTGGAACAATGAAACACGTTTTGTCGATGCCTATCTACGGGCCCATTCCGGCTACTACCTGACCGGTGACGCGGGTTATAAAGACGAAGATGGCTACCTGTGGATCATGAGCCGCACCGACGATGTAATCAATGTCGCCGGCCACCGTCTCTCGACCGGTCAGATGGAAGAGGTGCTGGCCAGCCATGAGGATGTGGCGGAGTGTGCGGTGATCGGTGTGGCGGATGCCCTCAAGGGTCAATTGCCACTCGGCCTGGTGGTTCTAAAAAGCGGCGTCGAGCGCCCAGTCGAGGAACTCAGCGCAGAGCTGGTCAAATTGGTGCGCAACCAGATTGGCCCGGTCGCTGCATTCAAACACATCTCGATCGTCAAACGACTGCCGAAAACCCGCTCCGGCAAAATCCTCCGCGGCACCATGGTAAAGATCGCTGATGGTACGGAGTGGAAGATGCCGGCCACCATCGATGACCCGGCTATTCTTGACGAAATATCCAGCTCATTTCAGCAAATGGGATACGCCAAATAATCCACCAGGGAACTGAGAGCGAGCAATCCTCTCGGCTTTCAAATCAGATTTTAATGACTAAACAACATTAAAGTGTCGACACTTTTTAAATAATAGTCTATAAATTACCTAAATAACGCTCTTAACGACAATATTTGTCGACAACTAAAGAACCGGATATGCAAAACGAATCCACTGCAAACAGTATTGAGGCGACCAATATCCCGCTGACAGAGCGCCTCTTTGACGCGCTGCAACGAGCGATTGTTGAGGGAGAAATCCCACAAGGTAGCAAAATCAGTGAACCGGAACTGGCTCGACAATACGGGGTAAGCCGAGGCTCGCTACGGGAGGCGATGGCCAGACTGGAGGCCAGAAAGCTGGTCGAACGCAAACCAAATCTGGGCGCACGGGTGGTCAGTCTCTCCTACGAACAGCTGATTGAGATCTTCCAACTGCGTGAGGCACTGGAGGGCATGGCGGCCAGGCTGGCCGCTCAGAATATGACCGACAAGGAGATCGAGGAGCTGCAACGCCTGCTCAATCAGCATGGCGAGCAGATTGCCGAGCAGCATGGCCAGGCCTACTTCCAGAAGCAGGGGGATCTCGATTTTCACTATCGGATTGTCCAGGGCAGCAAGAACAAACAGCTGATCGAGCTGCTGTGCAACGATCTCTATCACCTACTGCGCATGTATCGCTATCAGTTCGGCATGCGCAGTAAGCGATCACAGCAGGCCTTTGAGGAGCATCAGTACCTGATCAATGTGATCTCCGCCCGGGATCCCGAGATGGCAGAGCTGCTTATGCGACAGCACATTCGCGCCTCCCGCCGCAATGTAGAGAGTGTGCTTTTGGAGAAGCTATGAGCGTGAGTTTTGGGTTATGAATGTTCTTTAAGCCCCCTCGATGCATCGAACAGGCGCCGGAGTGAAATGACACTCTATTCCACTCTGCGACAAACCGTTATGGATGCATTCAAATTAACTCCCCTGGCGGGAGAGGGACAGGGAGAGGGAGAGTGGAGCGACCTGCGCAAAGTACAAACACAACTTAAAGCTCGACACAGATCTTACCTTTCAGAGGATATGAAATGATCAACGACAAATCCCCAGGCACCCGTTTTCGGGCCGCCATCGAAGCGGAGAAGCCATTGCAGTGCGTCGGGGCGATCAACGCCTACCATGCACGGCTGGCCGAAGCCTCCGGTTACCGCTCCCTCTACATCTCCGGAGGCGGTGTCGCGGCCGGCTCCTGTGGCATTCCCGACCTGGGCATCACCACCCTGGAGGATGTACTGACCGATCTGCGTCGCATTACCGATGTCACTGAACTGCCGGTACTGGTGGACATCGACACCGGCTGGGGTGGCGCCTTCAACATCGCCCGCACCATCCGCAATATGAACAAGTCCGGTGCGGCAGCCGTCCACCTGGAGGATCAGGTACAGCAGAAGCGCTGCGGTCATCGCCCCAACAAGGCGATCGTCTCCCAGACTGAAATGGTCGACCGGATCAAAGCCGCCGTCGATGCCAAGCTGGATGACGACTTCGTGGTAATGGCCCGCACCGATGCCCTCGCTGTGGAGGGTATGCAGTCCGCCATCGACCGAGCCTGTGCCTGCGTCGAAGCAGGCGCCGATATGATCTTCCCCGAAGCGATGACCGAACTGGACCAATACCGGGAGTTCGTCGATGCGGTTAAAGTGCCGGTACTGGCCAATATCACCGAATTCGGCTCCACCCCCCTGTTCACCGTTGATGAGCTGGCAAGCGCCGGAGTCAGCATCGCCCTCTACCCGTTAAGCGCCTTCCGCGCCGCCAACGCTGCTGCACTGAATGTCTACCAGAGCTTACGTAAGAACGGCACTCAACAACAGGTGCTCGACACCATGCAGAGCCGCATGGATCTCTACGACTACTTAGGCTATCACGATTTCGAAAAGAAACTGGACCAGCTATTCACCTCTGAGGAGACATCCTAGAGGATTATTTGAGAGCCATTCATCGATATCAAATTACACCCATCGCATCAGAGGAGGTTTCCCCATGAGCGACCCCAATCAAATCCTGCCCAAGGCGAAGAAGTCAGTCGCCCTCTCCGGTACCGCTGCCGGCAACACCGCGATCTGCACCGTTGGCCGCACCGGTAACGACCTGCACTACCGAGGCTATGACATCCTCGACTTTGCAGAACAGGCGGAGTTCGAAGAGATCGCCTACCTGCTGATTCACGGCACCCTGCCCAGCCCATCGGAACTGGCCGCTTACAAGACCAAGCTGAAATCGATGCGCGGCCTGCCCCTGGCGGTCAAACAGGCACTCGAGGCGATACCGGCCTCAGCCCATCCGATGGATGTGATGCGTACCGCCTGTTCTGTGATGGGCAGCTGTGTACCAGAGAAAGAGAGCCACCCCGCTGCCGAGGCCCGTCAGATTATCGACCGGCTGATGGCCAGCTTCGGCTCCGCCCTGCTCTACTGGTACCACTACGCCTTCAACGGTAAGCGCATCGATGTGGAGACCGACGACGACTCCATCGGCGGCCACTTCCTGCATCTGCTGCATGGTAAAAAACCCAAAGCCTCCTGGGTGCGGGCGATGCACACCTCTCTAGTGCTCTATGCGGAGCATGAGTTTAACGCCTCCACCTTTACCGCTCGGGTCGTAGCCGGCACCAACTCCGACATGTATTCCGCCATCACCGCGGCCATCGGCGCCCTGCGTGGGCCCAAGCATGGCGGAGCCAATGAAGAGGCGTTCCGTATTCAGAGCCGTTATCACAACGCCGATGAAGCGGAAACGGATATCCGTGAACGGGTCGGACACAAGGAGATCGTGATCGGTTTCGGTCATCCGGTCTATACCGTCGGCGACCCCCGTAATGAAGTCATTAAACGGGTGGCCAAAGGCCTCTCTGAAGAGGCCGGCAACATGACCATGTTCAATGTGGCGGACCGACTGGAAGCGGTGATGTGGGAGATCAAAAAGATGTTCCCCAACCTGGATTGGTTTTCTGCAGTCTCCTACAACCAGATGGGCGTACCCACCGACATGTTCACGCCGCTGTTTGTCATCTCCCGGGTCAGTGGTTGGGGCGCCCATGTGATCGAACAGCGAGAAGACGGCAAGATCATCCGTCCATCGGCTAACTATACCGGTCCGGAGAATCGCCAATACGTACCGCTCGAGGAGCGAAGCTGATTTTGAGCGTTTAATCGAATGCCACAGATTGTGGCAAGCGCCATGCTGTTCTAATCCCCCTCTTCCACGAGGGGAGCGGGGAAGTGCTTTTCGATACTTCTCGTCAAGCTAAAAAACGAACTACTCTCGATCTATGCATTCCCACACCCCTTGCGGGAGAGGGCCAGGGAGAGGGGAAGCCAAACAACCTGAGCGCAGCGAACAACTCATAAAAAACCTCAAAACGCCCACTCAAGTAACCAACGAGAACCCCATGATCAGCCAATTCAGAAAACCTCTGCCAGACACCAGTCTGGACTACTACGACAGCCGCGAGGCGGTGGAGGCAATCCAACCCGGCGCCTATCAGCGACTCCCCTACACCTCGCGTGTATTGGCGGAACAGTTGGTGCGCCGCTGTGACCCAGAGTTATTGTCCGATGCCTTGAAACAACTCATCGAACGCAAGCAGGATCTGGATTTCCCCTGGTACCCGGCCCGAGTAGTCTGCCACGACATCCTGGGGCAGACCGCCCTGGTGGATCTGGCCGGCCTGCGGGATGCGATTGCCGACAAGGGTGGCGATCCAGCCAAGGTCAATCCGGTGGTACCGACTCAGTTGATCGTGGATCACTCTCTGGCCGTTGAACATGCCGGCTTCGATCCCGAGGCGTTCGAAAAAAACCGAGCCATCGAAGAGCGGCGCAACGAAGACCGTTTCCACTTCATCGAATGGTGTAAAACCGCCTTTGATAATGTGGATGTAATCCCCGCCGGTAACGGTATCATGCACCAGATCAACCTGGAGAAGATGTCACCGGTGATCCAGGCGCGGGATGGCATCGCCTACCCGGACACCTGTGTCGGCACCGACAGCCACACCCCCCATGTGGATGCCCTCGGGGTGATCGCCATTGGCGTCGGTGGCCTTGAGGCGGAGAATGTGATGCTTGGTCGTGCTTCGATGATGCGGTTGCCGGAGATCGTCGGCATCAAACTCACCGGTCAACGGCAGCCGGGCATCACCACCACTGACATCGTGCTGGCACTCACAGAATTCCTACGCCAACAGCGGGTAGTCTCCGCCTACCTGGAGTTCTTTGGTGAGGGGACCGAAAGCCTGACCATCGGCGACCGGGCCACCATCTCCAACATGACCCCAGAATTTGGCGCCTCAGCCGGCCTCTTCTACATCGATCAACAGACCATCGACTACCTGAAACTGACCGGCCGGGAGCCGGAGCAGGTCGCCCTGGTTGAACACTATGCCAAAACCACCGGCCTGTGGGCCGACGATCTGACCGATGCCGAGTATGAACGCGTGCTTGAATTCGACCTCTCCAGCGTGGAACGCAACATGGCCGGCCCCTCCAACCCCCACCGCAGACTCCCCACATCGGCACTGGCGGAGCGGGGCATCGCCGGCACCTGGGAGGAGAGAGAGGGAGAGATGCCTGACGGGGCCGTGATTATCGCGGCCATCACCAGCTGCACCAACACCTCCAACCCCCGCAACGTCGTAGCCGCCGGCCTGTTGGCGCGCAACGCCAACAAGCTGGGCCTGCTCCGCAAACCCTGGGTCAAATCCTCCTTTGCCCCCGGCTCCAAGGTGGCCAAACTCTACCTGCAGGAGGCGGGGTTGCTGAAAGAACTTGAACAGCTCGGCTTCGGCATCGTTGCCTACGCCTGCACCACCTGCAACGGTATGAGTGGCGCCCTCGACCCAAAGATCCAGCAGGAGATCATCGACCGGGATCTCTACGCCACCGCCGTACTCTCCGGTAACCGCAACTTCGATGGCCGCATCCACCCCTATGCCAAACAGGCGTTTCTCGCCTCACCGCCGCTGGTGGTGGCCTACGCGATAGCTGGAACGGTTCGTTTCGATATCGAACAGGATCCACTCGGTCATGACCAGGCTGGCAACCCCATCACCCTCAACGATATCTGGCCCAGCGATGAAGAGATCGACAGGATCGTCAACCAATCGGTAAAGCCGGAGCAGTTTCAACAGATCTACCAGCCCATGTTCGACCTCGGTGATCGAGTAGCGGCAGAGAGCCCGCTCTATGATTGGCGCGCACAGAGCACCTACATCCGCCGCCCACCCTATTGGGAAGGGGCGCTGGCCGGTGAACGCAGCCTGCGGGGGATGCGTCCCTTGGCGCTATTAGGCGACAACATCACCACGGATCACCTGTCTCCCTCCAACGCCATCCTCGCCAGCAGCGCCGCCGGAGAGTACCTGGCCAAGATGGGCCTGCCGGAGGAGGACTTCAACTCCTACGCCACCCACCGGGGGGACCACCTCACCGCCCAACGGGCCACCTTCGCCAATCCCAAACTATTGAATGAGATGTGCCGGGACTCACAGGGTGAGATCATCCAGGGCTCGCTCGCCAGACTGGAACCGGAAGGGGAGCAGATGCGCATGTGGGAGGCGATCGAGCACTACATGCAGCGCAAACAGCCGTTGATCATTGTTGCCGGTGCCGACTATGGACAGGGCTCCTCCAGAGACTGGGCCGCCAAAGGGGTTCGTCTGGCCGGTGTGGAGGCAATTCTGGCCGAGGGTTTTGAACGCATCCACCGTACCAATCTGGTCGGCATGGGGGTACTGCCCCTGGAGTTCATGCCCGGTAAAAACCGGCAAAGCTATGGCGTAGACGGCACTGAGACCTTCGATGTCACCGGCCAACCCACTCCCAGGAGTGAACTCACGATAGTCATGCACCGTCTTAACGGTGAATCGGTGGAGATCCCGGTCACCTGCCGACTCGATACAGCAGAAGAGGTTTCGGTGTACGGCGCCGGTGGGGTACTGCAGCGTTTTGCCAATGACTTTTTAGAGGCGGAGGCGGGTTGATCTTCTTGTTTAGCTCTTTAGCAAGATTCCCCCCCTCTCCCCCGGCCCCTCTCCCATGGGGGGAGAGGGGGAAATAAACAAAAATAAGGAATAAAGCCTCTCATGAACCACCAACCACAAATCAAAATTCCCGCCACCTACATGCGCGGCGGCACCAGCAAAGGCGTTTTTTTCAACCTCACAGATCTTCCTGAAGCCGCACAGCAGCCAGGAGAAGCCCGTGACCAACTACTCCTCAGGGTAATTGGTAGCCCCGATCCCTACGGCAAACACACCGACGGCATGGGCGGCGCCACCTCCAGCACCAGCAAGACTGTCATCCTGGCCAAAAGCGATCACGCCGACCACGATGTGGACTACCTGTTCGGCCAAGTCGCCATCGACAAAGCCTTCGTCGACTGGAGTGGCAATTGCGGTAACCTCACCGCAGCCGTAGGCTCCTTTGCCATTGCCAGCGGCCTGGTGGATCCACAACGGATCCCAGACAACGGTATTGCCGTGGTGCGCATCTGGCAGAAAAACATCGAAAAGACCATTATCGCCCATGTTCCCATCAGCAACGGCCAAGTACAGGAGACCGGAGACTTCGAACTCGATGGCGTCACCTTCCCTGCCGCAGAAGTAAAGATCGAATTCATCAGCCCGGTCGACCCCTCTGAAGCAATGTTCCCCACCGGCAACCTGGTAGACAACTTGGAAGTCCCCGGAATCGGAAACTTCAAAGCGACGATGATTAACGCCGGAATACCCACCATCTTTCTCAATGCAGATGAGATCGGTTATAGCGGCACTGAGCTACAGGAGGCCATCAATGGTGACCCAGTAGCCCTACAGCGCTTCGAAACCATCCGAGCCCATGGCGCGATTCGTATGGGACTGATCAAAACAGTTGAAGAAGCCGCCGCCCGGCAACATACCCCTAAGGTCGCTTTTGTCGCACCACCTGCTAGCTACACCGCCTCAAGCGGCAAACCGATTGAGGCAAATCACATCGATCTCAATGTACGCGCCCTCTCCATGGGCAAACTACACCACGCCATGATGGGCACTGCGGCAGTAGCGATCGGTACAGCCGCGGCAATCCCAGGAACCCTCGTAAACCTTGCCGCTGGCGGAGGAGAGCGGGAGTCTGTCACTTTCGGACACCCATCAGGCACTTTGAAGGTCGGCGCTGCCGCATCCCAGCAGGCGGGTAACTGGATTGTTGAGAAAGTGGTGATGAGTAGAAGTGCCCGTATACTCATGGAGGGCTGGGTTAGGGTTCCTGTGGATCGTCTTCCCGGATAAGAAGCAAGAAGTCTAGAAACCCGACGACAACCAGCTCCGGCATCGATTTCGATTGGCATTTAACGAATTTTGTTTCTTGCGGTGGATTTCGCTGGAAGGAAACAGGGTAGGGTTTGTAAGGTAAAGAATCACCCTCCTACGCCGAACCTGTATCAAAACCCATAAACTCTCTCTCCTCTGTATAATATGAGAATGAACTATTCAAGAACCTCAATTTTACCGTCAATCTTTTCTAATTCTATTTTCACGAGTGATTTTTAAAGCTTACTACTGAGATCAATCGAACGAGTATTCGCTGGCATCCTCTGTAGCCTATGGTTAAGTACTACTTCCTGTCCAGTTGATATGAAAGCCAAATTATAACTCCAGAGCATAGAAGAAGAAGAAAAAACACAGAAAGCGCTTTACCTCTGTTGAAAAATATATATTGCTTTTCCAAGGAGTTGCAACGCCGCCATGCGCCGCTACAAGCGTGCCATTCACGCTGTAGCGTGATGCACCCAGTAGGTGACCATAACCATCGAAGCGATTTTCATCCTAATCAAACAGCTGCTATTAGAATGGTGCGGTCAACTGATTTTTTTAGGTTCAACTCCCCTCATCCTGTCCCTCTCACGGAAGGAGTAGGGACCCTCCAGTAACCCGCGTTGCGGTGAACTGCTCGGAGTGAATTCTAAACAGAGTGCGCGCATTTTCAGGGCTAACGACGTATCACCGAAAACTTTTGCGACACCCTCCTCAGGGAGAGGGCTGGGGAGAGGGGATTTAAACAAGCGAACGCTTCGTTTTCTTTATGTACTCGGACTCATAACACCGCTTGCCCGAGTAGCGTTGTAGTAGAGGCGAAGCAGCAACTGAAAACCGTCACTGCGCCTAGCTTGCTAGCACTGGCTTGTCATATATTTATGTAGCTTTCTGCAGACTGCATCAAGTTCTTTTTGCCAGGCTTCATTTTCATGGAAAATTAATGGGCCTTCCCCTGCATCAATATAGCTGATAATGAACTCCTCAATTGATTTTTTTCCTCTATGCCCATTTCCTACCTCCTCAACAAGTTAAGCGCCAAGCGCATGTAGCGCAGCAGCATAACGCTGTTTTGTACTTTTGCTTTTTGCATCGAGATCGAACCAGTCCCAAAACGCTTGAAAAATGATTAGTAATTCACCTGCCACTAACATTTCAAGCCTTGGCTCTAAACCGTAGCGCCAGTCTTTTGTCCAATTGGATGATGGTTTCATATAAGTACTAACGCCCGCCATCACGCACTAGTGTGGTGCTGTTATGCAAAGTTGCCCATTGCTCCGAGGTCAGCCGGTATAGCCTCACAGGCCGGCCATGGAACTCCAAGTTGTTAAAGCGAGCAAACCCCGCTTTCTCAGCAACCTTTAGCGATGCCACATGTTCAGGCTCTATGATCACTACCACTGAGTTGAAGAGGCGTTTATCGAAGACATGTTAGAACCGCCCTTGTTGCCTCAAAGGCCAACCCTTTATTCCAATAGCGCCTGGCCAAACGGTAGCCGAGGATGATTTCCTCGACACCAGTGACAGATTCTAGTCCAACACCACAGCAGCCGATCAGTTCGTAAGATTGTCTATCGATGAGTGCCCATGGCGCTACGCCATGTGACTCGTAACAGGCCAGACACCAGTCGATAAATAACGGGTAGCCGCCTCATCACAAACGCCACGAACCGAATACTTCATCACCTCAGGATCGCTCAGAATATCAGTCAATGCGGGAACGTCCCGAGGGGATAGCCGCCGCACAATCTACCTGTCAGATTTACAAATAGGCACCAGCGACGCGCGCTTAACTGTCGTTGGTGCCTTTGCCCAATAAAGCGTTTAGCTTCTGCTATTCTGGTTTTGATATACCGAAATAGTTCTTTGCCCTTTTCTTAATTTCAGATTCGCTGAGAGCTCGGTTGTAAATCCTAACCTCATCGATCCGACCATCCAAAAAGGTATTTGAGCCTTTACCGATCTCCAAATCCGTATCACTCTGTAATGTAACAGTACTAAAACCAGCATCTACGTATTTGTTTCCTGGAGTAACATTCTCTCCATTTAAATATATTTTTACTATTCCATTGTCAAATGTAGCGGCAATATATTGCCAGGAGGATTCAGGAAAAGTGTCATTTCTCGATATAACTGCAGTTTCGTTCAATCCGTTGGCAACAACAAACTTCACCTGATTATAATGTGCCTTTAAGTAAAATCCGTTGTTCATATCAGAACTTGATCTATCAAAGACAATTGGACCATTAACCCTTGCATCCCAATCGTCTAGCCAGACTAAAGCTTCAACGGTAAAACTATTTGATATATTGGTAAGGGCACTGGGGTAATCCGAAAGCGTCACTGAACCGCTCGTCCCGTCAAGATTTATGGCGCTTCCCATTTGCCCGGGGACAAACCAAGATCCGGATGCCGACTTTGTAGCATCACCTTTCTCAATTAACGAATTCGTAATAGCATGAATGCTGTCATTGTATATCGTCTGCTGAGTACTTTTTTCATAGTCAAAATGATAATTCAGCACCAAGGAGGACATAGCATACAGTCCACTGTCGGTAGCGATATAGACTGCATCATTGTTCGGGTTAACTTTTACTTTCCAGATATTACTTTCGTTAAGATTATGTTCTATGTGATGCCATTTTGTTACGTCATTGTCCGTGTCCAAAACCCAGATTCCGTTAGTGGCATGTATTCCTTCGCTAGCCATATTCCGGCCGGCATAAACAACACTCGGATTGACCGGGTCTACTGCAATACTACTAACATAGTAATCTCCACCCACAGGGTCTTTCCGGAAATCACCATTGTTTTCGTTGTACAGCTCCCTGCTCCCATTGCTTTGGAGGGTATCGATACCACGATAAATAGTTCCGACATACAGGATGTCATCAGTGTAATCTCCGCTAGTAGATTCGAGTGGGGATGCTGCGAAACAGACATTCTCTGCATCGAAATCAAGCTGGCCATAAGAGAGCCAAG
>JARRQD010000070.1:0-12370 GCA_037382205.1 Candidatus Thiodiazotropha sp. | reverse complement strand
ATTCTCAGGCTTGAATAACTTTACTCAACAACACCTTATTAGGCGCCTTGAGTACCAGAAACGACAGGCCGGCGATGGCCGGCCTGTCCAAAGGAGCGCGCATTCTATGCCCACTCCACTCCGATGTCAAGGAGTATGTAATATGACTTACATAATACCTATTCTGACTCCGGGGTATTGAGCGCCTCTTTAAACGCCTGTTCGACCTCTTCTACCACCAGCTCATTCTTGGCATCGGCTTCCGTCGTCTCTTCATGGCGTCTGCGACGGCGCTCATTGTGGTAGGAAAGACCGGTGCCAGACGGAATCAGACGCCCGACAATGACATTCTCTTTCAAGCCATTGAGTCGATCGCCCAGACCTCTTACAGCCGCCTCGGTCAACACCCTGGTGGTCTCCTGGAAGGAGGCCGCCGAGATGAACGACTCGGTCGCCAGAGAGGCTTTGGTAATACCCAGTAACAGCGGATCGTAGAGCGCCGGGTGTTTGCCTTCGGCACGCAATACCTCAGCCTCTTCCTGCAGCGCGGAGCGCTCCACTTGCTCACCCTTGAGGAAACGACTGTCGCCGGAGGCAGAGACCTCAACCTTACGCAACATCTGACGAATGATCACTTCGATGTGCTTGTCGTTGATCTTTACACCCTGCAGTCGGTACACATCCTGAATCTCTTTCACCAGATATTCCGCCAGATCGGTGACGCCCTTCAGGCGCAGAATGTCGTGAGGATTGAGTTCACCATCGGAGATGACCTCGCCTTTAACCACCTGCTCGCCTTCGAACACATTCACGTGACGCCACTTGGGAATCAGCTCTTCGTGCTGCTCACCATCCGAATCGGTGATGACCAGACGTTGCTTACCCTTGGTATCCTTACCGAAGCTGACGGTACCGGTCTCCTCAGCCAGAATCGCTGGGTCTTTTGGCTTACGCGCTTCGAACAGATCGGCAACCCGGGGCAAACCACCGGTGATATCACGGGTCTTGGAAGACTCCTGCGGGATACGGGCGAGAATATCACCCACCCCGACATTCGCTCCATCCTGCACGTTAACCACCGCATTCGCTGGTAGATAGTAGTGGGCTGGGATATCGGTACCGGCGATGTTCAGGTCCTTCTCATTCTCGTCCACCAACTTCACCATCGGACGAATATCCTTACCCGCCGCCGGACGCTGCTTGGGATCGATGACCTCCAGAGAACTCAGGCCGGTCACTTCGTCGGTCTTCTTCTGTACGGTGACGCCGTCGACAAAGTCGACAAAGCGCAGCACACCCTCCACCTCGGTGACAACCGGATGGGTATGGGGGTCCCAGTTGGCCACAATCTGACCACCCTCGACCGCAGTACCATCTTCCACCTGCAGGGTGGCACCATAAGGCACCCTGTAGCGCTCACGCTCACGACCCACATCATCGGCGATGGTCAACTCACCGGAGCGGGAGGTGGCCACCAGGTGGCCACTGGAGTGCTTCACGGTTTTGATGTTGTGCAGGCGCGCCAAACCGGCTGCCTTCACCTGGATGTTATTGACCGCGGCGGAACGGGATGCGGCGCCACCGATGTGGAAGGTACGCATGGTCAGCTGGGTGCCGGGCTCACCGATCGACTGAGCCGCGATAACGCCAACAGACTCACCCATGTTCACCTGATGACCACGGGCCAGGTCACGACCGTAACACTTGGCGCAAACACCGACTTTGGCGTTACAGGTGATGGCCGAGCGGACGATCACCTGGTCGACACCAGCGGCCTCCAGTTTATCCATCCACTTTTCATCCAGCAGCACACCGGCTTCGCAGACTACCTCATCACCGCCAGGCTTGTAGACAGGCTGTGCGGTAACACGCCCCAGAATTCGCTCTCTCAGGGGCTCGACCACATCGCCACCTTCGATGATCGGCTGCATCAGCAGACCCTCTTCGGTACCGCAATCTACTTCGAGGACCACCATATCCTGGGCCACGTCAACCAGTCGACGAGTCAGGTAACCTGAGTTGGCGGTCTTCAAGGCGGTGTCCGCCAGACCTTTACGAGCACCATGGGTGGAGATGAAGTACTGCAGAACGTCCAGACCTTCGCGGAAGTTCGCCGTAATCGGGGTTTCGATGATAGAGCCGTCGGGCTTCGCCATCAGACCGCGCATACCCGCCAGCTGTCTGATCTGAGCCGCAGAACCACGAGCCCCGGAGTCGGCCATCATATAGACCGAGTTGAAGGAGTCCTGCTCGACCTCATTACCTTCCCGATCGACTACGACCTCCTTACCCAACTTGCTCATCATCGCCTTGGCGACCTGATCATTGGTGTGAGACCAGATATCGACTACCTTGTTGTAGCGCTCACCGTTGGTTACCAGACCAGAGGTATATTGACTCTCGATCTCTCGAACTTCCGACTCGGCTGCAGCAAGAATATCGCTCTTCTCATCCGGCACCACCATATCGTTGGAGCAGAAGGAGACCGCTGCCCTGGTAGCGTAGCGGAAACCCATATACATCAACTGGTCAGCAAAGATAACCGTATCTTTCAGACCGAGCTGGCGATAACAGGCATTGATCAGATTGGAGATCTGCTTCTTACCCATCGCCTGGTCGACCAGCTTGAAGGGCAGTCCGGTAGGTACAATGCTATAGACCAGGGTACGACCAATCGTGGTGTCGATAATCCGAGTCTCCTCGAAGAGGTTGCCGTCGTCGTCCAGCGCTGACTCTTTCATGCGCACCTTGACCTGGGCCTGCAGATCGGCAAAACCCGCCTCATAGGCGCGCTTCGCCTCAGCCACGTCGGAGAAGACCATGCCTTCACCCATGGCGTTGATCCGTTTACGGGTCATGAAGTAGAGACCCAGCACCACGTCCTGTGAGGGCACAATGATCGGATCACCATTCGCTGGCGAAAGGATGTTGTTGGTCGCCATCATCAGGCTTCGCGCTTCCAGTTGGGCTTCCAGCGAGAGGGGCACATGAACCGCCATCTGGTCACCATCGAAGTCGGCGTTGAAAGCGGTACAGACCAGCGGATGAAGCTGGATCGCCTTACCTTCAATCAGCACCGGCTCAAACGCCTGGATACCAAGCCTATGCAAGGTTGGCGCTCGGTTCAGCATGACGGGATGTTCGCGGATTACCTCTTCGAGGATATCCCAGACTTCACCGGAACCTCTCTCAACCAGCTTCTTGGCGGCTTTGATGGTGGTCGCCAGACCACGCAACTGCAGCTTGCTGAAGATGAACGGCTTGAACAGCTCCAGCGCCATACGCTTTGGTAGACCGCACTGATGCAGCTTCAGAGTGGGACCAACCACGATGACCGAACGGCCGGAGTAGTCGACACGTTTACCCAACAGATTCTGACGGAAGCGACCTTGCTTACCCTTGATCATATCGGCCAGGGACTTCAGCGGACGGCGGTTGGTGCCGGTAATGGCGCGACCACGTCGACCGTTGTCGAGCAGTGCATCCACTGACTCCTGCAGCATCCGCTTTTCGTTGCGCACGATGATATCCGGCGCATTCAGGTCGAGCAGACGTTTCAGACGGTTGTTACGGTTGATCACCCGACGATAGAGATCGTTCAGGTCGGAAGTGGCGAAACGGCCACCATCCAGGGGTACCAGGGGGCGCAGTTCAGGAGGCAATACCGGCAGCACGGTCATCACCATCCACTCTGGACGGTTGCCTGACTCATGCAGGGACTCCAGCAACTTCAGTCGCTTGGTGAATTTCTTGATCTTGGTTTCGGAGTTGGTGCCGTCGATCTCTTCACGCAGTCGCTTGATCTCTTCCGGAATATCGATCGTCTTCAGCAGCTCATAGACCGCCTCGGCGCCCATCCGCGCATCGAACTCGTCACCATTCTCTTCGATGGCATCCAGATATTGCTCGTCGGTCAGCAGCTGGCCGCGCTCCAATGGAGTCATACCCGGATCGACCACCACGAAGGATTCAAAATAGAGCACACGCTCGATATCCCGCAGGGTCATGTCCATCAACAGACCGATGCGTGACGGCAGAGACTTGAGGAACCATATATGAGCGACCGGACTGGCCAGTTCGATGTGCCCCATGCGCTCGCGACGCACTTTCGCCAGAGTCACCTCAACGCCACACTTCTCACACACCACGCCGCGGTGTTTCAGGCGCTTGTATTTACCGCACAGACACTCGTAATCACTCACCGGACCAAAGATCTTGGCGCAAAACAGGCCATCCCGTTCCGGCTTGAAGGTACGGTAGTTGATGGTCTCCGGTTTTTTCACTTCGCCGTAGGACCAGGAACGGATCATGTCCGGTGACGCCAAACCGATGCGGATTGCATCGAAGTCTTCTGTCTGACCCTGCTGCTTAAGAATATTCAGTAGATCTTTCAAGATCGTCTCTCCTGCATTCAGTTACTGACCTGCGTCAGCACTTCAGTCCTGTTCCAGTTCAATGTTGATCGCCAGAGAACGGATCTCTTTGACCAGAACGTTGAACGACTCGGGCATGCCAGCTTCCATCTGATGGTTACCATCAACGATGTTTTTGTACATGCGGGTACGGCCATTGACATCATCCGACTTGACCGTGAGCATCTCCTGCAAGGTGTAGGCGGCGCCATAGGCTTCCAGCGCCCAGACCTCCATCTCACCGAAGCGCTGGCCACCGAACTGCGCCTTACCACCCAGCGGCTGCTGGGTAACCAGACTGTAGGGACCGGTTGAACGGGCGTGCATCTTGTCATCAACCAGATGGTTGAGCTTCAACATGTACATGTAGCCTACGGTGACATCACGTTCGAAGGCGTCACCGGTGCGCCCATCGTACAGTCTGCACTGCCCACTCTCTGGCAGACCGGCCAGCTCGAGCATCGCTTTAACTTCGCTCTCATGGGCGCCATCGAAGACCGGCGTCGCCATTGGCACACCCTTCTTCAGGTTCACGCACATGGCTACCACCTCTTCGTCGGTAAAGGAGTCGATATCCTCTTTCTTACCGCTGGTGTTATAGACCTTGTCGAGGAACTCACGCAGCTCCGCCATCTGGCTCTGTGCTTCGAGCATCGCGCCAATACGACGTCCAACACCCTTGGCGGCAAAACCCAGATGAGTCTCAAGTACCTGTCCCACGTTCATACGTGAAGGTACGCCGAGCGGGTTAAGGACAATATCCACCGGTTCGCCATGTTCATCAAAAGGCATATCCTCAACCGGCACGATGGTGGAGATAACACCCTTATTACCGTGGCGTCCCGCCATCTTGTCACCCGGTTGGATGCGACGCTTGACCGCCACATAGACCTTGACCATCTTCAGCACCCCAGGCGCTAAATCATCACCGGCGGTGAGTTTGCGTTTTTTCTCTTCAAACTTGTCACGGAAGGTCTCTCGCTGCGCTCTGATCTGCTCAGCAATCGCTTCCAGCTGTGTCGCAGACTCTTCATTACGCAGACGGATCTCCAGCCACTTATCCCGCGCAAGATCGGTTAGATAGGCTTTGGTAACTTTGGTGCCCGCTTTGATCTGGCTGGGACCACCATCGACCACCTTGCCGATCAGCATCTTCTCCACACGCTGGTAGGTGTCATCTTCCATGATGCGTAGCTGGTCATCCAGATCCTTGCGCACCCGATCCAGTTCCACCTGCTCGATCTGCAGCGCACGGGCATCTTTTTCGACGCCGTCACGGGTAAAGACCTGCACATCAATAACGGTACCGACCATACCTGAGGAAACTCGAAGAGAGGTATCCTTCACATCAGACGCCTTCTCACCGAAGATCGCTCTGAGCAGTTTCTCTTCCGGAGTCAGTTGAGACTCACCCTTGGGGGTAACCTTACCCACCAGGATGTCGCCTTCACGCACCTCAGCACCGATGTAAATTATGCCGGATTCGTCCAGTTTGGAGAGCGCGGCTTCACCCACATTCGGGATATCACCGGTGATCTCTTCTGGCCCCAGCTTGGTATCCCGAGCCATACAGGTCATCTCTTCGATGTGGATCGAGGTGAAGCGATCCTCCTGCACGACACGTTCGGAAATGAGGATCGAGTCCTCGAAGTTGTAGCCGTTCCAAGGCATGAACGCGACCCGTAGGTTCTGCCCCAGAGCCAACTCACCCAGATCGGTGGAGGGGCCGTCGGCCAGTACGTCGCCACGGGCGATCACATCTTCCACATTTACCAGCGGACGTTGGTTGATGCAGGTGTTCTGATTGGAGCGGGTGTATTTGGTCAGATTGTAGATATCCACACCAGGTTCGCCCGCCTCGGTCTCGTCATCATTGACCCGTACCACGATGCGCGCCGCATCGACCGATTCGATCACACCGCCGCGCTTGGCCACTACGGTAACACCGGAGTCCACCGCCACAACACGCTCGATGCCGGTGCCGACCAAAGGCTTTTCAGCACGTAAAACAGGCACCGCCTGACGTTGCATGTTGGATCCCATCAACGCGCGGTTAGCATCGTCGTGTTCCAGAAAGGGGATCAGGGATGCCGCAACAGAGACGATCTGCTTTGGCGAAACGTCCATGTACTGAACCTTATCCGGTGAGGAGAGGGTAAACTCGTTCTGGAAACGGGATGAGACCAGATCGTCCGCCAGACAACCGTTCTCATCCAATGAGGCATTCGCCTGAGCGATCACATAACGCCCCTCTTCAATCGCTGAGAGGTAGTCGATCTGATCGGTTACTTTGCTATCTTCTACTTTACGGTAGGGGGTTTCGAGGAAACCAAAACGATTGGTTCTCGAATAGACCGCCAGTGAGTTGATCAAACCGATGTTCGGTCCTTCAGGGGTCTCAATCGGGCAGACACGACCATAGTGGGTCGGATGGACGTCACGGACTTCAAAGCCGGCGCGTTCACGAGCCAGACCACCTGGGCCGAGGGCCGAAACACGACGTTTGTGAGTCACCTCGGAAAGCGGATTGTTCTGGTCCATGAACTGGGACAGCTGACTGGAGCCGAAAAACTCTTTGATGGCCGCCGATACCGGTTTTGCGTTGATCATCTCCTGAGGCATCAGGCCTTCGGATTCCGCCTGGGTCAGGCGCTCTTTGACAGCACGTTCGACACGTACCAGACCGACCCGAAACTGGTTCTCCGCCATCTCGCCGACGCAGCGGATACGACGGTTGCCCAGGTGATCGATATCGTCCACCACACCGTTGCCGTTGCGGATGTTGATCAGCTCCCTGAGTACATCGACGATATCCTCTTTTGAGAGCACGCCTTCACCGGTCTCCTCATCACGACTCAGTCGACGGTTGAATTTCATCCGCCCAACCGCAGAGAGATCATATCTTTCCGCAGTAAAGAACAGATTGTTGAACAGGTTCTGCGCAGCCTCTTTGGTTGGCGGCTCACCCGGACGCATCATTCTGTAGATCTCAACCTGAGCTTCAAGCTCATTGGTGGTCGGATCGATGCGCAGGGTTTCCGAAACGAAGGGACCGTGGTCGAGATCGTTGGTAAACAGGGTTTCCAGTTTTTTGACGCCGCTTTCGACCAACTTCTCGAAAACCTCTTCGGTGATTTCGGAGTTGGCTTCAGCGATCAGCTCACCGGTCTCTTTGTCGACCACGTTGTGCGCCAGCACCTTGCCGTAAACAAACTCACGAGGCACATCAAGCTTGTTGACCCCCGCCTTCTCCAGCTCACGAATGTGACGGGCCGTGATACGACGGCCGGTTTCAACCAGCACCTTGTCGTCGGTCTTAATATCGAAACTGACGGTCTCGCCGCGCAACCTTTCAGGTACCAGGTCGAGCTTCACGGTACGCTTGGTCAGGCTGAAGTTATCTGTCTCGAAGAACATGCCCAGAATCTCTTCGGTCTCATAGCCGAGAGCGCGCAACAGAATGGTTGCCGGCAGCTTGCGGCGACGGTCGATACGCACGAACACGTTGTCTTTTGGATCGAACTCAAAATCGAGCCAGGAACCACGATAAGGGATCACCCGAGCAGAGAACAGCAGCTTGCCCGATGAGTGGGTCTTACCCCGATCATGGTCGAAGAAGACGCCGGGTGAACGGTGCAACTGGGAGACGATAACCCGCTCGGTACCATTGATCACAAAGGTACCGGTATCGGTCATCAGAGGCAGTTCCCCCATATAAACTTCCTGCTCCCGGATATCCTTGACGACTTTAGAGCCGGCTGGCGCCTCTTTGTCGTAGATCACCAGGCGAACCAGCACGCGCAGGGGAGCGGCGTAGGTAGTGCCCCGCAGCTGACACTCTCTGACGTCGAATACAGGCTCACCAAGTTTGTAGTTCACATATTCGAGAACGGCATTGCCGGAATAGCTGGTAATCGGCATGACCGACTTGAATGCGGCGTGTAATCCGATATCCTGACGATCATCGGGTGCCACACCGTCCTGAAGAAAGCTCCGATAGGAGTCAATCTGTGTTGCAAGTAAAAACGGAACATCCAGAATACTGGGTCGTTTACCGAAGTCTTTACGGATTCGCTTCTTTTCGGTGAAAGAATAGGCCATGCTGCCATCCCTCAGTGTCTTAGGCTTGGTGGTTGCGATGAGGACTTAAGTCACCATCGCTCAAACTGTCTCCTGACTTATGGCTCAGGGAACCGGCTTTGAAAGCGAGTGACTCAAGCTAAAGTCAAATTCGCTCTTGCAAAGCACATTGTGCAAGCGGGAAAAGGCCGGTGGCATTACGCCACCAGCCTCAACCGCGCTTGTCTACAGACGATCGAGACGATAATCTTATTTGATCTCGGCTTTAGCGCCCGCCTCTTCAAGCTGCTTCTTGGCCTCTTCGGCCTCTTCCTTGCTGACGCCTTCCTTCAAGGTGGAAGGAGCGCCTTCTACAGCTTCCTTCGCCTCTTTGAGGCCCAGACCAGTCATGCCGCGAACCGCTTTGATGACAGCAATCTTGTTGCCACCGATCTCTGCCAGAACCACGTCGAATTCGGTCTTCTCTTCAGCGGCGGCAGCGCCATCAGCAGCAGCGGCTGCAGGTGCAGCAGCTACAGCAGCAGCGGCAGATACGCCAAACTTCTCTTCCATTGCCTCGATCAAAGCGACAACGTCCATCACAGACATTTCGGCAATTGCGTCGAGAATCTCTTCTTTAGAAACGGCCATTGATTAACTCCTGAAAAATTTTGTACGATAACTTTAGTATTTGATGAAGCCGATTAGGCCGCCTCTTTGGCGTCCTTGATCGCTGCCACAGTCCGGACCAGTTTGCCAGGCACTTCGTTGACAGTGCGAGCCAGTTTCTCGATCGGTGCCTTCATGACCGCCATCAGCAAGCTGATCGCCTGATCGTAAGTCGGCATCTTGGCCAGGGTATCGATATCACTTGGGGCAAGCATTTCGCCGCCAATGGATATCATCTTGACCTCGAGAAGCTTATGCTCCTTGGCAAAGTCCTTAATGACACGTGCGGCGGAACCCGGGTCTTCCTGTGAGAAGGCCAGGATCAACGGACCCGTAAAACCTTCCTGCATACAGGCAAAATCCGTATCTTCTACAGCACGCTTGGCCAGAGTGTTTCTGACGACGCGCAGGTAGACACCATTGTTACGCGCTTCACGGCGCAACAGGGTCATCTGCTCGACAGTCAGGCCACGATACTCAGCTGCAACAGCTGATAGCGCGTTACTGGCCACATCATTGACTTCGGCAACGATGGCTTTCTTTTGCTCAATATTGAGTGCCAAAGTCGTCACCTCCTGATAATGGGGAAATATCTCATTTCCCAACACACACTACACGACACAGTTGTGTCGCAACCTAACGCACGCCATCACCAGGAAAAATCCTGATTGGGGACGCACCATCTGCGCAGGTAGGATTAAGCATCTAAAGCGATGCACCTGCGGTCTTTGACAGCACCGGATTTCCGGCGCCCCAAAGTTCATAAGGGGGCAGAGGAATCTGACGACTCCCTGCCCCAACCATCTTTTTATTAAATCGTCAGCGAAGCCTGATCCAGAATCAGACCAGGCCCCATGGTTGATGAGACTGTTATCTTCTTCAGATAGACACCCTTGGCGGAGCTTGGCTTGGCTTTAACCAATGCAGCCAACAGGGACTCCAGATTCTCTTTCAGCTTCTGTGGCTCGAAATCGACCTTGCCGATTGAGCAGTGAATGATGCCGGCCTTATCAGTACGGTAACGTACCTGGCCCGCTTTGGCATTCTGCACAGCCTCTGCCACATTCGGTGTGACCGTACCCACTTTCGGGTTAGGCATCAGACCGCGGGGACCAAGAATCTGTCCCAGCTGACCAACCACGCGCATTGCATCGGGGGATGCGATCACCACATCAAAGTCCATGTTGCCCGCTTTGATGTCTTCAGCGAGGTCTTCAAAACCGATGATATCGGCACCCGCCTCTTTGGCGGCATCCGCATTCGCGCCCTGGGCAAACACCGCAACACGCACAGTTTTACCTGTACCGTGAGGCAGTACGGAGGCGCCACGGACAACTTGATCCGACTTCCGCGCATCAACACCCAGGTTGACACTCACATCGACAGATTCGCTGAACTTTACAGAAGAGACATCTTTCAACAGGCTGAAGGCATCTTCAGCGGCATGCAACTTTCCAGCCTCAACCTTTTCACGAATCGCTTTTGCTCGTTTGCTCAACTTAGCCATGATTACTCAACCCCCTCAACATTCAGCCCCATCTGACGAGCACTTCCCGCAATGGTGCGTACCGCTGCATCCATATCGGCCGCTGTGAGGTCAGGCATCTTGATGGTCGCAATCTCTTCCAGTTGCTGACGGGTGACCGTGCCAACTTTGACTGTATTGGGTGTAGCGCTACCCTTGGGCAGACCCATGGCCTTCTTCAGCAACACAGAAGCCGGTGGCGTTTTGGTGATAAAACTGAAGGAACGATCGTTATAGACCGTGATCACCACTGGAATCGGCAGGCCCTTTTCCACACTCTGGGTCTTGGCGTTGAACGCCTTACAAAATTCCATGATATTGACACCATGTTGACCCAGTGCAGGGCCAACCGGTGGACTTGGATTCGCTTCACCAGCTTTCACTTGAAGCTTGATGTAAGCCATTATTTTCTTAGCCATGTTTACCTCTTCTCCGGGTACAGACGTGGTGGACTCTCACCACCACTCCCCATCAATAGAATGAAACCGCCTGCTGCCGATCTAACAGCAACCAGAGGTCTGCTAAATGAAGGGCGATCAGCCCTTCTCTACCTGACCGAACTCCAGATCCACGGGAGTGGAGCGGCCAAAAATCAGTACCGAGACCTTCAAACGACTCTTATCGTAATCGACCTCTTCAACAACACCGGTGAAGTCGTTGAACGGTCCGTCGACAACCCGCACCACTTCGCCAGGCTCGAACAGAATCTTTGGACGAGGCTTCTCAACACCTTCCTGCACACGCTGCAGAATAGAATTTGCCTCTTTCTCGGAAATCGGCGCCGGTCGATCACCGGTGCCACCGATAAAACCCATCACTTTTGGCACATCTTTCACCAGGTGCCAGGTCTCATCGGTCATCTCCATTTGTACCAGCACATAACCGGGAAAGAACTTGCGCTCGCTCTTGCGCTGCTGTCCGGCTCTCATCTCGACCACTTCTTCAGTGGGCACCAGAATCTCACCGAACTTATCCTGCATTCCATAACGCTCAACGCGTTCCTTGAGGGAACGCTGAACCTGGGATTCAAAGCCGGAATAGGCATGCACTACATACCATCTCATGGTCATCTCACCACTCCCTAACCTGACCCAGTCAAAGCGCGCAATATGGCGCCAAGCATCATGTCAAACAGCCACAATACAACACCCATGAAGAGCACCATCACAAACACGATCAAGGTGGTCTGCACTGTCTCCTGGCGGCTTGGCCAGACAACTTTGCGAACCTCCATTTTGGAGGCTGAGGCAAAACTCCATACTGACTTGCCCAGTGCCGTCTGATAGGCCAGCAGAGCCGCTAACCCCATCATCGCCAACAGACCTAAAACACGCAGTAGCTGTGAATAGGCTTCAAGATAGTAAAAGCCAAGAATAGCGCCCACGACTATCCCTACCGCAATAACTAGCTTTACGGTATCGAGACTGGATGCCTCCACCTGGGACTTCGCACTCATAATTTCTGTATGCCGGTTGTTTGGCAGGCCAAGAGGGAATCGAACCCCCAACCTGCGGTTTTGGAGACCGCTGCTCTACCAATTGAGCTATTGGCCTAGAAAAAGTTAACGCGGGGCTGACCACCGGCCAACCCCGCAGGTCCTGTATCGATTACTCGATAATCTTAGATACCACGCCGGCACCCACGGTCCGACCGCCTTCACGGATCGCAAAACGCAGACCCTCTTCCATCGCGATCGGCGCAATCAACTTCACAGTCATCTTCACGT
>JARRQD010000069.1:0-12412 GCA_037382205.1 Candidatus Thiodiazotropha sp. | reverse complement strand
ACCAGGGCGGCGATTTCAGTGGTTGCTTCCTGGGTTCAGCCGGCCAGATTGCGTACCGCATCGGCGACCACAGCGAAGCCTCGTCCCATCTCTCCGGCACGGGCCGCCTCAATGGCGGCATTCAGCGCCAGCAGGTTGGTCTGTTCGGAGATGCCCTGGATAATGCTGACAAAATTACTGATGCTGTCGGCAATCGTGCTCAGTTTTACCACACTGTCGGAGCTCTCCCGGGAGATGGCGGTCACATTGCCGATCTCGCTGCTCATCACCTCAACCCCAGAGATGGCTTGAGAGGAGATTTCTGAGCCTTTAATGGCATTGAGTTTCTCCTCCTTCATGGCGTTTGCGGTATGGCTCAATGAGTGTTGGAGTTGAGCAAACGATTCACTGAAACTGGAGAAATTGGCAAACAGCTGCTGATAGTGTTGTCGTTCGTCCTGAAGGTTTTCCATTTCCTGTCTGAGTGATTGGTTTTCATCTTTGATGGCACTCAGCTCCTGTTCCAGTGCTTTGATCTGTGCATCCTGCTTGGTAATCTGCTCCGTTTGTTGAGTGGTCTTTTTATTACTTAGGCCAAACATTGTGTGTGAACCTCATTTGGGTCTGCAGGCGATATTCAAATAGATAAAAAAGTTATCGGCTGTCAGTGGTCTTTTTTGAGTGTATCGTTAAATTATTAACAAACTGAAAAAGACGCTTGGGGTGTGATAGTCCTGGCAAAGATCAGCCAACCTCTTTATCCTGCCCTTCACTCGGTGAGAGGGGCTGTCAATTCACCCTATCCAGCGGTAATTGGAGCGTGAAGGTGGTGCCTGCACCAGCTGCCGTTTTGAAATCGAGTTTACCCTTGTGTTTGCGAACCACAATATCGTGGCTGAGTGTAAGCCCCTGTCCGGTGCCTTGCCCCACATCCCTGGTGGTAAAGAATGGATTGAAGATCTGCTCCTGTACCGCTTCAGGAATGCCATTGCCGTTGTCCGAGATCTCAAGCTGTATATAGTGGTTGTTATGTTTGCTGGAGATGGTGATTGTGCCCTGCGTCTGTTTGGGGCTCTCCTCAAGGGCCTGTATCGCATTCATCAAGATATTGATGAGTGCCTGATGCATTTCACTGGGTGAGCAGTTGACCAGCGGCAGGTTTTCCTCTAGGTTGGTCACCAGATCACTGGCCTTTTCCCACTGATAACGACTGATCTCCACGATGTCTCTGATCAGTTTATTCAGGTCTGTAGGCTCATGGGTGGTATTGTCGGAGGTGAAAATGCGCATTGAGCGGACAATCCTGGAGACTTGTTCGGTGCCCTCTCGACATTGCTGAATGGTGGTTGAAATCTCTTCATTAAGATAGTCCAGATCGATCTCTTCCCGTTTCTCATTGCAGGCCGCCAGTGCTGCCGTGAGGTCGGATCTGCTTTCGATAGCCGCTGTCAGTTGCCGGTAGGTCTCAATCAGGTCGTGGTTGTCCTGCTGGGCCTCTTCGATGAAGGAGAGGTTATTATTGATGGTTTGGATTGGTGTGTTGATTTCATGGGCAATTCCATCTGCCAGTTGGGCTAGCGCTGTCATTTTATGGTGTTGAGTGCGCTGAAGCGCGAGCTGTTCTCGCTCCGCCTCAATGATCTTTCTTTGAGTGATGTCACGAAGCAGACAGATGACATGCCACCCCTTATCCAATGAAACGGTAGAGATTGCGGTCTCAACAGGAAATATCTCACCGGATTGGCGTCTCGCCTCGAGTTCCAGCAGGGTGCCGGGTAAGGGAGCTTGACGATTGTCTGCATTGTTGAAATATTGGCTTGCCTGTTGATTGCTGATCAGCCATTGGTCAACCGGCAGGTTTTTTGCCTGCTCTGATGTATAGCCAAATATTTGACTTGCCGCAGGATTCCAGAACTCGATACGGCCCGGTGGATTGAGCATGATGATTGCATCCAATGCTGAGTTTGCCAGGTGGGTGAACTTGTTTTCACTCTCCTTAAGCTGAGACAGATTGAGCTTCAGTTCTGCCTTTGTTGATCGCAGTGTATCGACGGTATTTGAAAGTTTCTGCCGGGTTTTGCGTAACCGTTGGTTATAACCGGTGAGTATGAACAATGAGGTGATGATCAAAGCGATAGAAACCAGCGTAAGCAAGCTAGCAATTGGGTGATGTCGGATATACCTCATTAAAGTGGGAGGCGGGTGCTGATGTGGTGGCATATTGAGTGCCCGGTAGAGTTCATGTACCGGCTCATAGTTTGCCGGTACCGTCCAGCCAAAAATACCACTACTCATAGCGGCAGGATGATCATGAGGCATATTCATCAACGCGATGGAGACCTTTTCATCCAGGGCCTTGGCAGTATGGGCCAGGGCAGCGATCGGCCATTCCGGGTAGAGTTGGGTGCTCAGCAGATAGGGGAAATTGTCCCTTTTCTGTAAACTGAGCACCTTAATATCGCTCAACTGAATCGCACCGTTGGCTGACATCTGCTCCAGCGTGTCACTACGAACCGTACCCGCGTCCACCTCACCGTTAAGCACCGCCTGCACCACGGCATCATGGCTGTTAAAGAAACGAACAGTCATCTCTTTGTCCATCTCTATGCCCTGTGCCAAGAGCCGCCGCTTGGCCATCAGGTAGCCTCCTAGAGAGGTCGGATTGACCGCGCCAACAGTGGTTCGCTTCAAATCTTCGAGAGCCTCGATACGCGTGTTATTCCGATGCGTGAAGATGACGCCACCAAAGCGATTTACTGGATGCGTGCCGGCTTTGTTGACCAGTGTGGCAAGGCGGAAGGCGTGGAACTTGTGTTCAGCTTTGATGTAGATGCCTGAGTTGGCAAGCAAAAAGTCGATGGTTTTGTTTTGTAATGCGGACTCAATGCCGCTGAAGGGTATTGGAGTAATTGTGAAATTCGCATTTGGTATCTGACGGGTCAGGTATTCCGCCGTTGGTGTCCAGCGCTGTCGTGTTACTTGCTCCTCGCGTATCACTAAGACACCTATGGAGTAAGTCGGGTTTTCTGCTGCAGGGACAGCTACTACCGGGAGGCAGGTGTAGGAAAGCAGCAGTATCTGCATCCATACCTTGAATTGGATCTTCATAAGATATTAATACCAAATAACTAGTCAGGTCCGTCTGAATAGGGTCTTGAGTGAGAATCTCAACAATAATGCTCAGAAACAGCTTATTGCTGTCAAACTGCAGTATTGAGAACTCTCCTATACACAATTGTAGTAGCCCAGACTTAGGCGGCTTCCTTTCTGAGCCTAAAAAGTTCCTGAAGCCCTTCTTAGTCTTAATGTCGTCTTTCTAGAAAATATCTTTAAAATCAGGGATTATTGGATTAAGTGGCTGATTCTCTATGAGACCGGTCTGTGTTGGGAATTCTATTCTCGACTGAAAGCTTTGCAACTACTATTCATCAGTCGAGTTGTAATTCAATACGACCATTGACCTCAACCTTTAGGTTTTGACTGCCAGCCTCCAGGGTGGGTGCTGAGGTACTGTGCTCCAAAGCCATCATGGTTGCGCGCATGGTGTAAGGCTGGGGCTGTTGGTCGGTTGTCTGCAGGCTCATTTCCACTAAACGGTATTGGTTACTACCCATCTGTTGAGTTATCTGTTCTGCCCTGGCGCGGAAGGCATTAATGGCCTGTTTTGTCAGCTTCTCCTCGGCCACCAGCCGCTGCTTGGTGGAGATTTCATAACGGATTGATTGTAATGCCATACTTGATTGCAACTTTCCAAGTAACTCACTGAGTAGCTGATTGTCATCACTCTCCAGGCGAATCTCCTGGCGGACGCGCCAGCCGATCAGCTGTTGCTGCTGGTATCTGGGGGCGGTTTGATAGCCGAGGGTGCTGACTTTCACGGCCGGATGCTGTTTGACCTGTTGCACGGCCTGTGAGACCAGTCTGTTGACCTGATCGGTAAGCTGATTCAGATTGCCGCCCTCTTTTTGTGCATAGAGAACGGCGATTTGAATATCGTTGTCCACCTCCATGGCCGCGTAGGCGCTCAGGTTGATCTGATTGTAATGTAGGGTTTGTTGGTCACTGAATGCCGGTTGAGTTGAGTAGACGGCAATGATCAGCAAACCGGTGAGTTTTTTGAACCAAGTCAGCATCTGGGCTCCCAGGATCCATGAAGATCCATTTGTTATGGTGTTTTGAATTGTTCGATCTGTGGGTTAACGGATGTTGATCGTAAAATATCTGAAGGGTTCCGAAAAATCCTAAGTTGGAGGTCGAGGTGAGTCTATCGGGCTGTCTGTTTTGCGGCGGGCTGCGCCTTGCACTCGCGGCTTGAATGGCTTTCTAAATGCACGCTTTATATAGGACACTACACTAGTTGAGCTGTGCCAAGCCAGATAGCCAGTCGTTGTAGAGGATGCCGGTTACCTCCGGGTCTCCAGGTTTTTGCCAGACGATTTTCATAGGCATCAAACTGTAATCCCCAAGGGGCGGCTGGAACACGGCCTCTCCCGAGTAGCAGCTTCAAAACCTGACTGGCGGCGAAACCAGCACAGAGTTCGCAACCCATTGCGGTCGATGGGCCTCGCTTCGCCAGCAGATCGATCCGTTGCGGTTCAACCAGATAGGCCTGATGCAATCTCGCTGGGGCCAGGCCGACCAGAAATCTCAGATATTGTTGATACTCATCCACACCGTCGAGTTGAAAATAGGACTCAAAACTCATCTTCCCGGGTATGAAGCAGAGTAGCGCTGAACCCATGCCCAAAGGGGCCGCGGTTACGGCGGCTATTCCCAACTCCTGGCAGGCGGCAAACACCGCCCGCCGTGCTGGCATGGCAAAGAAATCCAGTCCGTCCAGGTAGATGTCACATCCCTGTAAGAAGGTGACTGCCTGATCTGCTTTAACCCCCTGGGGAAAAGTCTTGAGCTTCAGTTGTGGATTGATTGCCAGGGCGGCGTCGATCATTGTGTCGAGTTTGCTTTTCCCAATTGTATTGAGATTTGCCCCTGACTGGCGATTGAAGTTTTCGATGGCAAAGCTGTCGAAGTCGGCCAGGTTGAACTGGCCAATCCCCAGCCGGGTCAGGGTGAGCAGATGGCTGCCACCAACCCCACCCAGGCCGGCAATCGCAACCCTGGCATTCGCTAAGCGTTGTTGCTCGGACTCTGTAACCCAACCGATATTCCTTGAAAAGGCCAGCTGATAATTAAAAGTGCTCATTGGGGTGCAACCGCTCTCTGTTACTGGGAGTTTGCCAGGGTTGTTGTGCGAGATTCTGCTTGATCAACTGGTAGAGGCGCTTGATGTCATCCGGCATATTGCTGGTTAACTCACTGTTTGGTAGTTCAAACAGTGCCCGTTGGCCGTGCAGTTCGAACTCATCACTGATCTTGTGAAAGTGGAGTCCAAAGCGTGACAAGTGGCGTTGCAGCCGGGGTTCCATCACCACCAGTACCAATTCAAGCTTGCACAGTTCGACCATGGCAATTGATGACAGGTAGAGGCCGATCGCTATGTTGGGAAAATTACGTCGCTCCACTTCAGTATAGATTTTGTTGCTGTTGTGACCATCCAGAATGAATGGTTTACCCGCTTCTTTGGCTCGGCGACGAAACTGCAGCGGTACCGCCAGGCGGGAAATCTCACCAACCTCTATGGGGGCGGTATGCTCCAGGTGTTTGCTTTCAATATTAGGGATAGGGTGCTGTTGATAGGGCAGAAAGCTGTTCCCGCCACCGCACGCCGGAACCACCAGTCTGATACAACCGGCAATATCACCACTTCGTATATGCTCTAGAAGGCAGTGGTGAGAATAGTCGTCGCAGTGATCGGTTTCCAAATGGCTGCAAGTGGACGGCTCCCAGCCTAACTCTTCCGCATACACCTTATAGCGAATGCTGTAACTGAATCGCTTTTGATATTGGGATGCCGCGTAGCGAGGATTGAAAAATTGGAAGAAGTTTTGCGCCAGCCTGTCCATGCGGTACTCCATGTTTGCACTGTCTTTGAGCTGTCAGACCGATTGTCTATTTTAGGCATCAACTGGATCGGTATGCCAAGCTTCAGGCGATTTGGTATCCACTAATAGTGTATCATTCGTTGAACCCTCAACGCCATGTAATGTGGCTTTTTCTCTCTATAAAACGATCCGTTGAAGTCCCCTGTCTGGGCAGAGATTCGAACTCGGCAAAGGGGCAATCTGGTTTAACCTAAGCTAGATAAAATATAGACCAAATCGGCTTGTTTTTGGCTGAAGAGTGATCAAATTCATGTAGAATAAGCCGCTGATTTTAACATGTTTCTGGGGGCGGTCGTTAAGTCGAGACGGCTGGTGGAGTAGTGAGTAGTTGTGTTTGCAGGCCGACATGCTGGATATGAGTTATGATCTGTATCACTGATTTTTCATTTGATCATTTAGAAATCAGGGATTCAGGCGCTACAGTGTCAGCCACGATGTTGTGGGATCTGTCCGAATGACCAGTTTTCAAAAGATGTATATTACGATCAGTGAATCATTAGGGATATATACAAAGGATCAACTCTACGAGTTATTTACGACCAGGGAACATGGTCTTCCCATCTCCCGGCATCGGGCAACAATCATTCAGAGTCGGGTGTTTTTCTTCTCTGTGGTGTTTGCGGTTCTGGTGCCTGCCTGGGCGATTATCGATCTGCTGTTTCTGCCGAGTGCCCTATGGGGCGGCCTGATAACCATCCGTGCGATCTCAGGGGGCGTTTTCGCCATCCTGGCCTGGCTATCCCGCCGTGAGCCGACCATCAAACTGGCTCGCCTGCTGCTGGCCGGAATGTTGGCGGTTACCCCGCTCTTCTATCTCGCCTCAAGCTATTGTATGGCAGATTATCCGCTCACCAGTCAGGAGCAGATTATCGCCGGCCTGTATGGTTTGCTGCCATTTGTCATGGTCGCTGGGTTGACACTCTTTCCGTTGACTCTGGCAGAATTTCTGAGCTATGCCGTACCGATGTTTCTGCTGACCCTGATATCGGCCTATCCTGGCAGTGAAGCTGAGATACCCCAGGCGGTCTCAACCATGTGGCTGCTGATATTAATACTTGGTGTGGCGCTGTTCTCTTCCTTGACCCAGTTGCGCTATATGCTCTCTCAAGTCAGTCGGGCCAGCTATGATGTGCTGACCGGTATGCTTACCCGGCGTGCCGGTATCGACGTGCTCGATCTGCAGTTTCGTCTGGCATCGATGGGGGGTGGGTCGATGTCGGTCCTCTATTTTGACTTAGATAATTTCAAGGCCGTTAACGATTCCTATGGCCATGAGACGGGGGATGAGGTGTTGAAGACCGCCTCTCAGCAGATCTGCAAAAGCGTGCGTAAAGGGGATAGTGTGATTCGCTGGGGTGGAGAGGAGTTCGTGGTGGTGTTACCAACAGCGGACCCTCGGGAAGCCAATGATGTGGTAAGTCGTATCATGAATGCAGGTGTCGGAGAGCGTCCTGAGGGTGGGCCGGTGACCGCCAGCATTGGTGTCGCGGAGGTTCAGGAGGACGATGTGAAAGACTGGAAGTCGCAGATCGAACTGGCCGACCATCGCATGTACACGGCCAAGACCTGTGGTCGCGCCAGATCGGTTGGCGTTGATGGAGATGTCACCCTCTGGCCGGGTATAGACCAAATCGGTTCGTAACCCTAAAAAGATCAGTTGGACAGCGTGAAGGGTGCGTTTGTGGGGGTGCCGGGCAAGGGTCGCTCCTGCACATCCATGTGCCCGCGACACTTGTGCATCTCTGCGCGACGCGGAATAGCGCGCTATTCCAAGGCGTTGCAACGCCGCCATGCGCCGCCACAAGCGTGCCATTCACGTTGTAGCGTGATTCACCCAGCAAGTGACATAACCATCGAAGCTATTTTCTTTAAAATCAGTAATCTGCTAGTAGAATGGAGCGGTCAACTGATTTTTTAGGGTAACACAGAAAACCACACCAGATGCTATTCTCTGGCTTCAATTCGCACATCTGTGTTGATTTTGTCACTCGGGTGGACAATGATCCGTTCGCCCGGCTTCAGCCCCTCGGTTACCTGGGCTTCAAATCCAGTTCGGTAGCCGATCCTGACCCTACGCTGCTTTGCCAAACCCTGCTCTTCGATAAATACAGACCAGTGCTTGCCATCGCGAAACAGCGCTGTGAGTGGCAGTTTCAATACCTGTTCGCCACGCCAGAGTACGATCCGAACATCGACTTGATAGCCATGTGCGATACGCTTCCACTCGGCTTGGGGTGAGGTGAAGTCGATGATCACATTGACCCGTTGCTCTTCGATACCGAGCGCCGATACTTTGGTGAAGCCAAAGGGCTCCACTCGTCTGACGATACCTTTAAGGGTTGTATCGCCACCCCAGTTTTCGATCGAGACCGGTTGACCGGGTTCTACCTTGACGGCATCGGAGGAGAGCAGGTCAGCGACGATTTCCAGTCTGCCAGGGTCACCGATCTCCAGTAGGGGATCCCCAGCGTTCACCACCCCTTCACTCTTATGTTGAATTTTCAGAATTCGTCCATTCACCGGTGCGCGAATCGGTACACATTGGCATCCCTCGGTATTGCTTCTGGGTTCAGTGGGAGAGATCAGTTGTGCATTGGCGCGATCCAGCTCTGCCTGTCTAGCCTGGCGATTGGCGACGGCCGTCTCCAGCGCGGCCTGACGGGTTTGATAGGTTCGCTCCTGGGACTCCAGCTCTCTGGCGGAGATCACAGCCTCCGCACGTAAGCGGCGTGATCTGTTGAGTTCACTCAGCGCGAAATCGAGCTCGACCCGGGCCTCTTTCACGGCAGCGTCCGCCAGTATGCGGTTTGCTTCGGCGGCGCGGATATCGGCCCTGGCCTGGGCTTCGCTACGAGGATCGAGCAGCGTTGGGTCGATGGGTTCGATTTCGGCCAGCAGGGTCTGATTGGCAATGACCTCGTCGCCCACTTCAGCCTTGATGCGCATCGCCCGGCCGTTGATCGGCGCGGAGAGGGTAAACACATCCCTGACCCGGGTTTCACCCTCTTCGTCAATGGTTACAACAAGTTCGCCCGGTTGCAGTGTTAAAAGATCGACCGCGATTGGTTTTGGCCTGAAGGCCCAGCTCAGTGAGGCAACGACAGCCAGACCAATGCCCCCCCAGATTACTCTACGTTTCCAGTGTGCGTTCATTCCTAAGGTACTCACTCACGTGTTTTCAGTACGGCAATCAGATCGAGATGGTCGAGCCGCTTTCTCACCAGCGCAGCGGAGAATGCCGTTGCACCGAGCGCCACCAGTACTGCGGTGGCGTCCGTGGCGGCTTTGATCACCAGAGGAATGCGAAACAGTTCGCTATTCATGGCATTGGTCATCAACCACCCCAGGCCATGCCCGAGCAGGCAGCCTAGTGGCAGTCCAAGCAAAATCAGTAGCGCGGCCTCACCCAGCAGAATGTAGGATATTTCACCGGAGTGGAAGCCCAGCACTCGCAACGTGGCCAGCTCTCTGCCGCGTTCTGAAAGGGCGATGCGGGTGCTGTTATAGACCACACCGAAACCCAGGGCGCAGGCAAAGGCGGCGAAGAAGCCGATGTAGATCATCAGGGTTTCTGCCATGGTGCGATTGAACTCCTCTACGGCTGCATCCTTGAGGGTTACTGCAGAGACTTTGGGCAGTGATTTCAAGCTGCGGTAGAGTTGAGGCAGTTGATTTTTATCCACCAGCAGATTGATCGCTTCAAGACTTGCCCTCTCTCCCATCAATCTGTTGAACGCCTGGAGATGTAGATAAGCGGGCATCCCCATATAGGTCTCAAATAGCTGGACTACCGGTATCAGTGCCTCTGGTTGTCGCCCTTCCAAGACTTCAATCCACACCGAATCACCAACCCCAACGCCCAGCTTTTCGGCCAATCTGGTGGAGAGAATCAGGCCTTCCGGTGGGATGGTGACAACTTTTCCCCGAGCATCATAGATTCGTTGTAGTTTGGCATCATTGGTGACGCCCTCGATCGCTCCTCGATGGCTCAGGTGTCCGAATTTCAGGTCGGCGCTTTTGCTTCTCATCGGTTCAGCCGCCAGTACACCGGGTAGTCGACGGATCTCCCGCAGCGTCTGCTCAGACTGAGTTTCCACCAGACTAACGGTCATATCCTGACGCTGCATCTGATGAAACTGAACCTCGATAATCTGCTCTATCGCATCGATCCACTGTAGGGCCATCACCATCACCGAGACCGACAGGGCAATACCAATGCTGGTCAGTAGGGATCTCAGCGGGGTGCGCGCGATCTGGCGCAGGATTATCCGGGTCGGCTGATCGAGCCACAACGCCAGCCGGCTTTGAGAGAGTCGGCTGCTGCGATACATGGGCGGAGCCGGCGGGCTCATCGCTTCGGCTGGAGGCAGGGATGCCGCCTGTCTGACAGAGCCTAGCGAACCGGCCAGGGCGGCGATCAAGCTGACGGCGGCGCCGATCACAAAGATGCCTGGATCTGGACGGAAAATCAGCAGCGGGAAGTGGAACAGACCGGCATAGATTTCGGTGTTGACCCGGCCCAGCCAGGCGCCCAGCAGCCAACCCAGAACGATACCGACTCCGGTCATCGCGATGACCATTTTGGTATAGTGCCAGGCGACTTGCCAATTGCTGTAACCGAACGCCTTCATCAGGCCGATTTCGCTGCGGTCGGTGGCAATCAGGCGGCTTAACACCATATTGCTGAGAAACGCGGCAACCGCCAGGAATATGGTGGGAAGAATGCTCGACATGGTTTTCAGCTGCTCGATCTCATTCATGAGAAACCAGTTTGAAATCTGATTTTTGCGTTCGATTGCACCGTGGCTGCCATACCCATCAAGGATCCGATCCAGTCTGACGATGATCTGTTCCGGTTTGCTGTCGTGGCTGAGCGCCAGGCTGACTTCGTTGAACGCGCCATCCAGGTCGTAGGCGGCCGCCAGGGTTTGACGACCCATCCAGATCACACCGAAGCGTTTATCGTCCGGCATCAGAGCACCAGGGCCGATGGTATAGATGAATTCGGGAGAGAGGGCGATGCCTACCACCGTTAGGGTTCTCTGGTGGCCATTCATCAGCGCTTTGAAATGATCTCCGAGCTGTAACTTATGGGCTTCAGCGAAGGGCTCATTGAGCACAACCTCATCTGGGTGTCCCAGGCTGATCCATCGACCGGATCTCAATACCAGATTGTTGAGCAGTGGCTCACCCTGTTCCGGAATGGAGACCAGCTGTCCAATCACCGGCTCCTCGAATCCTTCGATGGAGAGGGTGGCCATCTGCTTGATTCTATCCTCCACCGAGCGAACCCCGGGTATCGAACTGAGCTGATCGACCAGTCGGCCTGGAGCGCGCTTTACAGAAGCAAAAACATCCGCAAAACGTTGTCTCTCATAGTAGGCGGCGGCAGTCTGTTGCAGCGCCTGCAGAGCCGACAGGGACATCACCAAAACGGCTACCCCAGATGCGATCACCACAGCAATCGCCAGCACCTGTCCCTTCAGCTTCCATAGATTGCGTAACAACTTATGGTTCAGGGCGCGCATCGGGTCACCAACTCAATTCACGCGCTTGCTGACGACGACTGTTCTCCTGGTGATCCGCAATCTGACCATCGGCGAAGTGCAGAACCCGGTCGGCCATCCTACCGATTACGCTGTTGTGGGTGATTACCGCGGTAGTGGTTCCCATCTCCCGATTGACCCGTTCGATCGCCTCCAGCACCAGGATTCCCGTCTGGCTATCGAGTGCGCCGGTGGGTTCATCGCAGAGCAGAATGTCAGGACGTTTGGCGATCGCTCTGGCGATGGCTACCCGCTGCTGTTCGCCTCCGGAGAGCTGAGCAGGGAAATGGTCGAGCCGTTGTGCAAGTCCAACCAGACCGAGGGCTTCGGCAGGATCCATAGGCTGGCTGGCAATTTCGGTTACCAGAGAGACGTTCTCCCGGGCTGTGAGGCTGGGGATCAAGTTATAGAATTGAAACACAAACCCGACATGGTCACGCCGGTATCGGGTCAATGTCGACTCGTCATCGGCACTGATCTGCAGGTTGCGAAACTTCACTTCGCCGCTACTGGGACGATCCAGGCCGCCAAGGATGTTAAGCAGTGTGGATTTGCCGCTACCTGAAGGGCCTAACAGCACCACCAACTCTCCCTCTCTCAACTCAAGATCCACCCCGCGCAGGGCATGCACATCAATGCTGCCAGTGTGATAGACCTTGGTCAGTCCCTGACCCTGCAGGGTAACCTCTGGGATTGGGCTGGAAGTTGTATCAGACACGACTTACTCCATGTCATGGAAGTATAGCTCAGCCTTCAGTCACTGATCCTGGTGCTCTATAGTCTATTGCAGTTTGGAGGCTGGTTTGCGCCAGACGGCTGAAAAGGACGCTATGATCGCCGGGCTAATTGTTTAACTAGCGCAGTGCGGAAATGGCGCTCGAGCCG
>JARRQD010000068.1:0-13010 GCA_037382205.1 Candidatus Thiodiazotropha sp. | reverse complement strand
TCCATCGGGTTTCCGATCTGGCCGGGCGGCGGGTGATGATTGGCAGTGGCACCCAGGATGCGGCACTCCATGCGATGCTGAAAAGAGGCGGTATCGGCAGTGATGATTACCTGCGTCTACCCAGTAGCTTTGATGCGAACTCATTGATTTCCGGGCAAACAGATGCCTTCAATGCCTATATGACCGATCAGGGATATGTGGTTAACCAGGCCGGTGTGATACCCCGCTATATCAAGCCTGAGGATTATGGGATCGACTTTTATGGCGATGTACTGATCACAACAGAACAACAAATCAGTGAAAACCCTGCGCAGGTTGAAAACTTTCGCAAAGCAACCTTACAAGGATGGGCCTATGCTTTGCAGCATCGGGATGAGCTGGTAGAGCTGATACTGCAAAAATATAATACCCAGGGAATGTCTCGGGCTCATCTTACCTATGAAGCTAACCTCTCCAAGGAGTTGATTCAACCGATATTGGTTGAGGTCGGTTATATGAATCCAGAGCGCTGGAAACATATCCATGAAATCTTTATCGAGCTCGATTTTCTTGGAGAAAACAGTCGAATAGATGGATTGTTGTACCAGACAGACGCACCAGTACCGAGTTGGTTGAATTGGAGCTATAAGCATTACATTTCCCTATTGGCCATTGGTCTGATGCTATTTGGTGTGCTGTTGATCTTTGTGATTATCAGGCTGCGTAGATTGATCAGGCGACGTACCGCTGAGGTTGCTGAAAAGGAGCGTCGCTACCAGACAATATTCTCAGCCGCTCCTGAGGGGATGTGGGTAATCGATCCACAGCGCAAGACTGTTGATGTCAACGAGCGATTGCAGGATTTACTGGGTTACAGCAAGGTAGAGATGTTGGGGAAAACGCCAATGGAATTTGTCGATGAGACAAATAGAGCGATATTTATCGAGCAGACAAATAAGATAAGTAAAGTTGAGCGGCGCAGTTATGATATTGAGTTGCAGCATAAGGATGGCCACAACATACCGACACGCTTCAGTGCAGTAACCGTGAAACAGCAGGATGGTAGTGTGTTTGCATCGGTCGCATTTGTCGAAGATATTACGCAACGCAAAAGGTTGGAAGCCGAGTTGCGTGCCGGGGAGCAGAATCTGCGACGCCTGGTGAATTCGCAGCCGGCCTGCGTGAGTACTATTGGGCAGCAGGGGGAACTGCTCAGTATCAACCCGAAGGGTTTGGAGATCATTCAGGCCGATTCATCGGATCAGCTCTCTGATCAAATTCTCTTCGATCTGATTGACGAGCCCTATAAGGAGGCTTTTCAACAGATCAATGAGCTGGTTTTCAGGGGGCAGAGTGCAGCTTTGACTTTCAGTATTACCGGTCTCAAGGGTAGACAGGTCTGGCTGGAAACCCATGCGGTGCCGATTATGGATTCAGCGGGCAGGGTCACCGAACACCTCGGTTTGACCCACGATGTGACCGATCGTCTCAATATGGAAGTGCAGGTTTATCAAGAGCGAGAATTCCTGCAGACCGTTATCGACAATATCAGTGATTCCGTGTTGGTGATCGATACGGAGTTGCAGATTCAGCTGATGAACAAGTGTGTCAAACAGGTACTGAAGGGGTTGGGTTTTGAGGCTGAACAACCTGGTTCCTACTTTGATCTGCCGTTTGTCAGTAACCCAAACGGCAAGACAAATGCTCAGGACTGTCCTGTGCACCGCGTGCTTGAGAGTGGGCATCAGGCCAGCGCAATTTTAAATCGGCCCTTTTCAGCAAACAGTTCTGAGCTGAAAAGAATGGAAGTGATCGCTTCGCCTCTATTCCACAGCGACGGCAGTCTGCGCGGTGTGATTGAGGTGGCCAGGGATATCACTGAACACCTGGAGTTGTTGGATGAGGTGAGGCAGCAGAAGGATAATCTACAGCATTTGGCGCATCATGACTCATTGACCAATCTGCCCAATCGGGCGCTGTTTCTGATGCGTTTGCAGCAGGCGATCAGTAAAGCCAAACGGAGCAATATGCAACTGGCGGTACTGTTTGTCGACCTGGATCGTTTCAAAGAGATCAATGACAGCCTCGGTCATGCGGTCGGTGATATGGTATTAAAAGAGGCGGCCAGGCGCTTCTCAGAGAGTGTGCGTGAAGAGGATCTGTTGGCCCGCTTGGGTGGTGATGAGTTCACCTTTATCTCTGAGGGGCTGGCTAAGCCACAGCATGCAGCGATTATCGCGCAGCAGATTATTCAATCTCTTGAGCTGCCTTTCGAGATGAATAGCCATCAGTTCTTTCTTACCGCGAGTATTGGTATCAGTGTCGATCCTCAGGATGGCCGAACGGCAGATACCTTGCTACGCAATGCGGATGCGGCCATGTATAAAGCCAAGGATGAGGGCAAGAATACTTTTCAATACTATACCGCCGACATGACCGAGCAGGCCTTTGAGCGGATTTTTCTCGAGTCAAGCTTGCGACGTGCCTTGGCGGAGGATCAGTTGGCGGTCTACTATCAGCCGCAATACGATACCGCGAGTGGCCGGCTGATTGGTACTGAAGCGTTGGTGCGCTGGCTGCATCCCGAAATGGGTATGGTATCCCCATCAAGGTTTATTCCTCTCGCTGAGGATACCGGCCTGATCATTGCATTGGGTGAGCAGGTGTTACGTATGGCCTGCAGGCAGATGGCCCGTTGGAATCAGCAGGGCATTCGCCCAGACAGGTTGGCTGTCAATCTTTCAGTCAAGCAGATCAGTAGTGCAGAACTGATCCCTACGATCAAATCGATACTGACTGAAACTGAATGCCAGTCTGAGTGGCTTGAATTTGAAGTGACCGAGGGTTTTCTCATGAAAGACCCGGAAGCCTCGGTATCGATACTGCAGCAGTTACGAGACCTTGGGGCTGAATTGGCTGTGGATGATTTTGGCACCGGTTACTCATCGCTGGCCTATCTAAAGCGATTTCCCCTGACCCGACTGAAAATTGACCGTTCATTCATTCATGATGTACCGGACGATATCGATGATGTGGCGATCACTCGAGCGATCATTGCCATGGCAAAAAATCTGAACCTGAAAGTGTTGGCGGAAGGTGTGGAGAGTGAGGCGCAGCGCAGCTTTCTGGTTACAGAGGGTTGCAGTGATGCTCAAGGGTTCTATTTTGGTCGGCCGCTGTCATCAGCGGAAACAACTGAACTGTTGCTGCGGCAAGCTGGCAGAAATAGCGCCCCCCCAGCCGTTGTTGATTCGAGCACTCCTCACAGCGAATAGTCAGTTTCTGAGCGCCCGGATTCACTCGTCATTTACTCGGTCAACGTCTCACGCTTGGGCTGTTGTGGCTGAATAAGGGTTCTGCAAGCTTCTCATAGAGCTGGAACTCTCAGTCGACACTGGAATCGTATCAAGTGTGCCGTCTCTACTTATCCATGAAATCTATGTGGTAATTTGCCATTATGGAATGTAACCCTATGAAAAGAAAGTGTTATTGTAGGCAGAACAGAAGACTTTGTGAAAAATTCTCCGATTGGGATGGATTTACCCAAGTCTAGCGTGATTTTTTGTTATGCTGTGATCGCTCTGCCTGGCAGAGTTAACTCAGGTGCCTGTAGCATGGATGATGAGATTAGCATGGGGGCAGGTACACCAAGTAGACTTCGTTTTTTTCAATGGTTTGATCGTTAGTTTTCCCCCTGAGCGTCTCTGCAGTTCCTATGCGAATTAAAATATTGTTACTGGTCTTGTTGTTGCTCCCAGTTGAGCTCTATGGCCTGGACGTTTCGGTCCGGGTGGAGGGGCTGGAGAGTGAGCTGAAGGATAATGTGCTGGTATACCTTTCAATTGAGCAGGAGAAGTCTCGTTCCTCTTTGAGCGAAGCTAGGCTGCGTCTGTTGCATGGCAAGGCAGAGAGTGAGATTCAGCAAGCACTTAAGCCCTTTGGTTTTTTCAAGCCGAAGGTTGTCAGTACCCTGGAGCAGAAGGATAAGCGGTGTTATGCGACCTACAGCGTCCAGCCCGGGCCTGCTGTGAAGATCACCGAAATTGATTTTCAGGTCGCTGGTGAAGGCCGTGAAGATCAACGGGTGAGCAGGCAGCTTCCATTTAAGATCGGTGATGTTTTGGATCAGCGCCTCTACGAAAAGGCCAAGCAGTCTCTGCTGTCCGAAACCATCGAGCTGGGGTACCTGGATGCAAAATATCTGCAGCATCGGGTTTTGGTCGATACGTTACGTGATACGGCAGCCATTAAGCTCCATCTGGATACCGGCATGCGGATGCGTTTCGGTGAGGTGCGCTTCAATCAGGATGTGATGGCCCCTGAGTTTCTGGCCCGTTATGTGCCTTTCAATAGCGGTGATCCATTCAGTCAGGATGCACTGCTCGATCTGCAGGGGCAATTGACCGATAGCGAGTATTTCAAAAGAGTCGAAGTGGTCAGTCGTCGTGATCAGGTTGAGGGGGATCGTGTGCCGGTGGATATCAATCTCAAGCCCAATAAAAAGAACCGCTATCGGATCGGATTAGGCTATTCCACAGACACCGGGCCGAGGTTGACCCTGGATTGGCGAAATCGCCGCATTGGCCGATGGGGGCATAGGATGCGTACGGAGTTACGGATCTCCGAGCCAATCAGCAGCATCAGTAGTGACTATGTGATACCCCTTGAGCGGCCTACCGAGGACTATCTGCGACTTGGTGCTTCCTATGAGCATTTCAACACAGATACCAATGAGGGCGATCGCGCTTTAGTCAATCTCACTCATTCTGTGAGTCTGGAAAGGGGCTGGCGGCGCAGTCTAGGGCTGGAGTACATCTACGAGGATTATGAGATCGGTCGTCAGGAGGGGATAGCAAGATTGTTGGTGCCTAGTGTGGATTGGCTGCGGATCAAGCGTGACAACAATCAACGGATGCTGAAAGGCAAGCGCCTGCAATTTCGCTTAGAGGGTGCTTCAGATGCGCTTTTATCATCCACCAGCTATTTTCAGCTCTTTACCAATGGCAAGTTTATCCATGGCCTGGGCAGTGGGGATTGGCGATTGCTGGGTCGCTTGGATTTGGCCGCAACCTGGGCGAAAGACTTCGACAAGTTACCGCCGAGCAAGCGCTTTTTTGCCGGTGGTGACAACACGGTTCGGGGCTTTGGCTATCAGGATCTGGGACCGGAAAATGATCAGGGGGATCTGGTCGGTGGGCGTTACCTTGCGGTGGGGGGGCTGGAGATCGATCGCCATATCGCCGGTAAATGGAGTGGCGCTCTGTTTGTTGATGCGGGCAATGCTTATGACAAGAAGTATGATTCAGAGACAGCCTATGGGGTCGGCATGGGCGTGCGTTGGCAATCCCCTGTTGGGCCAGTTCGTTTTGATATCGCCTCCGGTCGGGTTGATGATGAGCAACACTGGCGTCTGCATGTTGTAGTGGGGCCGGAACTTTGAACGTTTTGAAATGGATAGGGATTGTCATCGGTGGGATGCTCTTGCTCTTGCTTTCGCTGCTTGGCTATTTTGCGACGAGCCAGTCTGGCGCCAGGTTACTATTTGATCTGGCTGGGCAATATCTACCTGGAAATCTGAGTGTCGATTTGATCGAGGGGCGACTTGTCGGCCCTTTACGAATGATAGGGTTTTGCTATCAACAGCCCGATGGGCTGGAGGTCTGTAATGGCAGCTTCCGCTTCGATTGGCAGCCATGGTCGCTGCTCAATGGGCGCCTTGAGCTGACAGACCTGCTACTGAGCGATACGACGGTTAAGCTGCCTGAGGCTGAGCCGGCCAAACAGCAGAGCGGCCCCTATCAGGGGGTAAATCTACCCCTGGCAGTTACCATTGACCACTTCTCCAGTAGTCGCTTCCAGCTCTCTACCGATGCGGACACTCAACCCCTGGTTGTGGATCATCTGAAGTTCAGTGCAGCGACTGAAGGTCGGCGACTGGTGATATCCGGGCTCGACTTCAAGGGGCTCTCGGCTGAACTGCTGGCAGATGGCTATGTCGGGCTCGACCCGGCTTTACCGCTGTCATTAGAACTGGCGTGGCGCTATCAGCTGCCTGACGGGCCTGAGATTGTAGGTGGAGGATCCGTCAGCGGAGATGCTGAACGTTTCCAGTTGCAGCAAAAGTTGCGAAACCCGGTTGCCAGCAATATCCAAGTTGATCTTCATGATCTTTTCGGCGCCGCTAACTGGCAGGCGATCGTAGCAATTCAGCAGCTTGATGTGGCGGCGTTTGCTGCAGATTTCCCGGCAATCGTAAAAGGGAAGATCGATGGCCAGGGGGATCTTCAACAGCTCTCACTGAACGGGGATATCCAACTTGATGAGCCCTCGCTGGGTAAGTTGTCCAGTAAGCTTTCAGCCAGTTATCGTGACAACAAAATCGAGTTGTCAAAGCTGAAACTCTCCAATCCGAATCATCTACAGGTGGAGGCCAGTGGGCGCTATCAGCTGCAGGATCGACAACTGGCAGCAAAGCTAAACTGGCGGCAGCTGAACTGGCCGCTCACTGGTAAGCCGCTGAGTTTTTCTAGTGAGCGGGGCGAACTCGATCTTGAGGGAACGCTGGATCGCTACGTCTATCGATTAAATACAGTGCTTGGTGTGCCAGAGATACCGGCCGCTGAATTCAGTGCGCATGGCCATGGAAGCCTGCAAGGCGTCATTCTTGAGCAGATCGCGGTGCTACAGGAAGATGGCAGGCTTTCCGGTGATGGAAAGCTCGACTGGTCTGCTGAATTGAATTGGCAGATGGATCTTGTCGCTGAGAATTTCAACCCGGTGATGGTGCATCGGGCGTTTCCGGGGAAGCTGGGATTTCATCTGAGCAGTCAGGGGGAGATGAAAGACCAACAACCACAGGGTGAGTTTCTACTTGAATCCCTCAGGGGAACCCTGCGTGACTATCCGGTGCAAGGTGATGGGCAGATAGCCTTTCATGACAAGCAGGCGACCATCAAGGCGTTAAATCTACAGAGTGGCCCCAATCTGATCGAGGCATCGGGCATTGTTGGCGACAAGCTGGCGCTCGATTGGTCTTTGACGGCGCCGGATCTGGCCGGCTTCTGGCCAGGCCTCTCCGGTGAGCTAAATGGCCAGGGGCGGATGCAGGGAAGCGCCGAGTCACCCCAGGTGACGGCTGAACTTTCCGGTCAGGGGATTGCTTTTCAGCGCTATGCACTGGAGAGGGTAAGTGGCGAACTGGCCCTTGGCCTGGTGCAATCCCAGCCGATAAAGCTGCAACTGGATGCAAGCGGGCTGATGATCGATGGCAGGCAGTGGGAGACGCTGAAGGTTGACCTTGATGGCTTGGTCGGTGCGCATCAACTGAAAGTTGATTTAAGTGGTAAGGATGTACCACAGCTTGCGCTGTCGGTCGATGCCGGATTGGATGAGTCCGAGAGTTGGCAGGGGCAGTTGCAGCAGCTGCGCATAGCGTCTGAGGAGCTGGGCGTATGGCGCCTCGAGCAGGCTGCGGACTTTCATCTTGGGGAGGTCGAGCAGATTCTGAAACCCTTCTGCCTGAGCTCCAATGAGAGCCGCTTGTGTGGTGAGTTCGCCAAGCAAGGGAGTGATGGTTGGCAATCTAAGTTGCAATTGGAGAAGTTCAATCTGCAACGTTTGGAAGTCTGGGCTCCAGGGGGATCGGAATTAAAGGGCTTGGTGGCATTTGAAGCTGATCTGAAGGCCAGTCAAGCGGGTGATATTAAAGGTAGGGTCGACCTCAGTCTTGCGCAAGCGGGATTGGGTTTCGACTATCAAAAGCAGCATCACGAGATCGATTTCTCGGGTAGTCGATTGGCGGTCAGGCTCGATGATCAAGGGGGCAGAGCTGAATTGGATATGCCGTTAAAGTCGCTGGGCGGATTCACCGGTCAATTGAGATTGCCTGGGCTGATCCTGTCGGAGTTCGATACGCAGAAGCAACCCATATCAGGTCAGATCAAAGGTGGGATCGAGAATTTAGCCATGATCTCAACTCTGTTTCCCCAGTTGCAAAATAGTCGCGGCGACCTTGATGTGGATTTTGATATTCAAGGTGTGGTGGCAGAGCCCAGGTTAGAGGGAGAGGCCAAGCTGGTTGGTGGGGCGGTGGATATCGCTGAACTAGGTACTGAGCTGAGGGATGTTGAGCTGCTGATCGAGGCTGTGGAAAGGGATCGGCTGAAAGTGGTTGGTCGGGTCAGTTCTGGAGATGGCCAGCTATCGATTGCTGGTTACACCAGGCTGAGTGCGGCTGAAGGTTATCCCTCAGAATATAAAATAACCGGGGAATCTTGGCGAGCGGTGGACATTCCTGAAGCTGAAGTTCTGATCTCTCCCGATATCCAATTTACCCGTGTGGCCGATGGTAGTGAGGTGCGGGGATTGATCAAGGTGCCCTATGCCAGGTTGCGGCCGCGGGCGTTACCTCAGGAAGCCGTCTCAGTCAGTTCAGACATGGTGTTAAAGGAGTCACTGCGGGAGGATGAGGTAGTTGAAGTCGAGGCCCCTTTTCGTGCCGAAGTCAGGCTCGTCCTGGGAAAGCGGGTGAGTTTTGACGGTTTTGGTCTGAGGGGGGATTTTTCAGGTGACCTACTGGTGATCGATGAGCCAGGTCGCCCGGTGATCGGCCGAGGACGTCTTGGTATTCAGAACGGGGTGTATAAGGCGTATGGCCAGGATTTGACGATCGAGCGGGGTTATGCCCTGTTTGCCGACAGTCCGGTTGATAACCCTGGGATCAATGTGCGGGCCGTACGGGAAGTGGACGATGTCATTGCCGGGTTGCGGGTCAGTGGTACCTTGAAGGCGCCCAAACTGGATCTGTTTTCCACGCCGGCAATGTCAGAGAGTGATGTGCTGACCTATATCCTGACTGGCAGAGCGCCTGGTGAAGCCGGTGAGCAGGTGGGTTTGGCGGCCGCCTTGAAAGCGAGCGGGGCCAGTGAAATTGCATCTGAACTTGGGCGGCGCTTCGGTCTGGAGGAGTTCAGGCTGGATACTGGGGGCAGTCTGGAAGAGGCCTCCTTCGTTGCTGGCACCTATCTCTCTCCCAGGCTCTATGTGCAATATATCAATGAACTCTCCAGTGCTGAGAGTAAGCTGCGAATGCGGTATGACCTGACCGACCGCTGGCAGGTGGAGGCGGAGACTGGTCGTACCCAGGCAGGTGACGTCTTCTACACCTTTGAGAAATGAACCTAAAAAATCAGTTGACCGCTCCATTCTAATAGCAGGTGTTTGATTATGATGGAAACCGCTTCGATGGTTATGGTCACCTTCTGGGTGAATCACGCTACAGCGTGAATTGCACGCTTGTAGCGGCGCAGGGCGGCGTTGCAACTCCTTGGAATAGCGGTCTATTGCGCGCCGTGCAGGGATGCACAAGTGTCGCGGGCAGATGGATGTGCAGGAGCGACCCTTGCCCTGCACCGCCACAAGTGCGCCCTTCACGCTGTCCAACTGATCTTTTTAGGATGAACGATCTTGTCTTTCGCAAGAACATTTATTGGATTGGTGCGGCAGAAGATTTGAACGGCTACTGATATTGATGGTTGCTGGCTGCTCGGCCTTTCTGTCGAAAGCGTCTAACTGGTTTGAGTCGATTTCAAAACCCTCAGCCAATCCCCGGCCTCCAATCATTGATTGGAGGCAGCCGGCATGAATGCCGGATTTCAGGCGCGACACCGGGTTGGCAATCAGCGTCGGGATAAGGTTTGCTTGTCTCAGTTACAGCTACGAACTGCGTCAAAGTCATCCGCAATCAGAAGATTAGTCAGCATAAAGGCCTTGGCTTTGGTCTTTTTCTGGCGTGACATCTTCTCTTTCTGGATCGGGCACTCATGGGGTTGCCAGTCACAAGCTGTTCCGCTGACTACCAGGTGGGGGCACTCCTGGCAGATTTTTGATTTGTAGAGTCCAGTCATATCGGCGATCTCTTATGGTGTTGCGTGATTACAACTAAAAAATTAGCACAATAACAGTAAATTACAACTTGATATTTCGTTTATTTGACGAAAATGCGACACAATTTTGCAAATTCTGCTTAATGCAACAGTTTGAGACGCCAGCTATTCCTTCAAGTTGTTGAGTTTCAAGGTGGTTACTTGAGATTAAGTCGTAACCTCTCTACCTCAATAGAGTAATCGGCAAAGTGCGATTTTTGTTGATATTTGTGACAAGAAAAATTGTGATTTATTTAATTGACAAGTGTACAAAATGGAGTTTTGCGCTGGAAAAATCCAGAAAATGCGCACTGCGTCTCATTTTTTTAGCTGTTACTATTTGAATGGAAGTTACCTGTTTGTCCTAGAAAATTTAAATGTAGTGGACCGCTGACACTGTGGCATTTTATCAATAGTCTCTAATGATGATCTGACAGAGAGGAAGATAGTGCCAGAGGGGCAGGATAAAAAGGCTGTTGTAGTCACAGCTCTGCTGTATGGTGTGACTTTGAGAGTGACATGCCGGGAATGCTTTGATTTTTATCGATTACATTAAGCTCTAAACTACTGCTATGTTTCAGGACTATTTTGGAATCGCTGAAGATCCATTCGCCATCACTCCGGATCCGAAGTACCTCTTCCTGAGTGAGCGCCACCGCAACGGCTTTGCCCATCTGCTGTATGGCGTTACTCAGGGTGGTGGCTTTGTGCAGTTGACCGGAGAGGTGGGGACCGGCAAGACACTGTTGTGCAGAAAGCTGCTGGCCCAGTTGCCAAGAGCGGTGGATGTGGCATTTGTCTTCAATCCTCGTTTGAGTCCTCTGGAGCTGGTGGCTACGATCTGTGATGAGCTGAGAGTGCTCTATCCTCTGGGTTGTACCAGCATCAAGGAGATTGTCGACTTCCTGAATGCCTATCTGCTGGAGAGCCATGCTCAAGGAAGGCGAACCGTGGTGATTATCGACGAGGCGCAAAACCTCAGTTTTGAATCCTTGGAACAGATCAGACTGCTGACCAATCTCGAAACCGCTTCCGAAAAGTTACTGCAGATTATTCTGGTTGGTCAGCCTGAATTGCGAAGCTTACTGAATCGTCAGGAACTGAGGCAGTTGTCTCAGCGGGTGACTGCGCGTTACCACCTGACTCCCCTCTCAAGAGCTGAGACCAGAGCCTATATATTGCATCGCTTGAAAGTGGCCGGCTTAGAGCGACCGCTGTTCACCGAAGGGGCGATTCGCCGGGTCTTCAAATTAAGTGGGGGGATTCCCCGTTTGATCAACATTCTCTGCAGTCGAGGCCTATTGGCGGCTTACGGTAAACGAAAGGATCAGGTTAGCCGAAGTATGCTGACCCATGTTGCCGCTGAGTTGCGTGGAGAGGAGGGGCTGGCACCCAAGCTTGCTGGATGGAGTTGGATGCTGGCTGGGGTCAGCGCCACCCTGTTAGTGGTTGCACTTTTGCCACAAATGGATCGGTTTCAACGCAGTCTCAAACCCAACTCTGAGGTTGCGCAATTAGAGGTGCAGCCACCAAAACCGTTGAATGAGCCCATCAGCCAGCCAGAACCACTGAGTCAGTCCAAGCCGGCTGTTGCTACGATGGTTGAGGATGTCGTGGCATCTGAGCCGCCCACCGCCACATTGGATCTGCCTGATGAATTGAGTCCACAGGCCCTGAAAGCCGCTGACCAGTCTGCTAACGACATTGCTGAGGAGGTGGAACCGGAGAGTTCTACTCATAGAGCGAAAGAGCCCCAGGGATTGAGCGGCTTGATGGGGAATGCAAACAGTGCTTTTACCAGCCTTTTCAGCTACTGGCAGGAAGTCTATCCGAGTGGGGGTAAGACCCGCTCATCCTGTGATAAGGCGGAGGAGGTGGGGCTGAGTTGTCTATTTGGCCGAGGTTCCTGGAAAACCCTTGAGTACTATAACCGGCCTGCCATTCTAGAACTGGTGACGGCTGAGGGACAGCGATACCATGTGGTAGTGATCGGGATGGGAGATCAGTCGGTGACGCTGGATATGAATGGTCGGCGTATTTCCTACAGCTATCGTGAGATAGAGCGCCTGTGGACCGGTAATTACATTATCCTCTGGCGTCCCCCGCCACTTGCCAAGCGCAGCATGCGGTTGGGTCATTCAGGCAGTGATGTGGGTTGGCTGATCGCTATGTTGGATAAGGTTGAGGGTATTGAGAGTGACTATGATGCTGGGAATCCCATATTTGACCAGCAGCTGCACCAGCGGGTGGTGCATTTTCAGCAGCAACATGGATTGTCGGCAGACGGTATTGTCGGTAAACAGACTTTGATCCAGCTGAAGGGATCAGTGGCTGATCAGACCAGACCTACTCTGCTGAAGCTTGGAGATTGATATGTCATCGATTCTTGATGCATTGGAAAGGGCCTCTCAGAACAGACCCTCAACTGAGCTGGAGTTGATACCCAAAGGCTATGAGGCCGATACAGAACCCCGTTGGCGGATATGGATTCTCTGGTTGGTTATCCTGTTGATCAGGAACAGCATACCTGAGGTGTTCGCAAAAAAGTTACAGCCGCCCGATCTTGAGTCTCAGTTACGCAAGAGGAGCGCACCAAGTGAGCGCTCACTGATCTCTGAAGCAGAACTTAGTCAAACGCCAAAGCAATCCCTGCTGCCGACTCGAAGCGTATCCAAAACTGTGGCGGCTGAGCCCGTCTCTGCAGCAAAGGTGCAACAGCTGAGTCCGCCGGCTAATCAGCAAAATCTACCCGCCAATCCGCCGCGGCAAGCTAAGGAGCGTGTTCTCCAAACCACGCCATTGACCACCCAGATAGAATCTCTCCCTCAGCTGATAGAGCCACAAAAGAGTTCGCCCTCTGCCGAGTTAGAACAAGTTGAGGATAAGAGTATACCGTTGGTTTGGGAGCTGCCTCAGGATCAACGGGAGGCGCTGCAACAACTGAAGGTCAGTATCCATGTCTATCATAAAGAGCCGGAGCGTCGGTTTGTATTGATCAACATGCGCCGATATGGCGAAGGGGATCAGTTGCGGGGTACAGACTATCGCTTGAAGACGATCGAGCGCGATGGTGTGGTGATCGATTATGGTGCTGGTCTGGTACGGCTA
>JARRQD010000067.1:0-12545 GCA_037382205.1 Candidatus Thiodiazotropha sp. | reverse complement strand
CTGGGTGTGGAGATTATTCCTGATTGTTCATCACTCGATCCCAAAAACTGCCCCAGAATCCTTTTTGAGCTTCGATCTGGTCGAGACGCCGCTCCAGGGTATTGATTCTCTCGTGTAACTCGGTATCGAGTTGTAACAGTTGACTGGCGGTTGCTGTGCTATTTTGCTGTAAGACCAGTCGTTCAAGGTATTGGGCTATGGATAAGCCTTCTCGATCGGAGCCAGCAACAATTGCGGTCTTCACTTCATCAGACATGCCTTCCAGATGCCAGGCGTTCTCTATTTTTTGCTTTGGCTTGGGTTTTGCCTTCTGCTTCTTTACGACTGGCTTGTTCTGTTTGTGTTTGAGCGTGATCGGTTTTTGTGGCAATGCCGAGTAGTCTCTTTTTGGCCGCTTGGGCGGTTTGTTCGGAATGCTGGATGAATCTGTGGTTTTGTCGGAAGTTGTGTCTGTCATGGCATTGACTGTGCAGCTGGCTCAGTGGTGATAAATCCCTTTCGATCCCCCTCGCGTGAGATGCTTAGGGTTGGGGAATTAATAATCATCTAAAGATTGCGCTGGATGTTGTCCCGGATTCTAGGCGCACAAAGGGGAGCATAGCCGCTCTACGTGACCCTTTGTGCAACAACGAAGCCGGGGCAAAAGACAAGCAAGATTGGATGATTATTTATTCCCCCGGCCCTTATACTACAGGGTTAGGCTGAAGTGTAGCGGAATCTGCAGTGAACAGGCTAAAAAAATCGCTGCTGGGGACTTAGAGTTCTAAGTTTGGTGGGGCGACAGACGTGCCCATCAAATCCTTTACGGATTGGGGTGGATGGACCTATTTGGTACGCTTTAGAAGCTCACTATTGGGTGCAGCCAATAGTGTTGGTCTGCACCACGTCTGTGTTCACTTCAGGCGATCAGGCTGATCAGGACTGAAACCATCCAGATGCCGGCTGCTGCCAGAACCAGTGTGTCGATGGTGAGAAGTTCGCGAATTGGCGTTTTCATGGTGTTACCTCGTTTACTGCTATCGGTATACCGGTTACTGCGCTGTGCCAGAACCCTGCGGTTGACGTAAGTTTAGAATCGACTCTTCATATTCCCTGTATCAATACCGCTCAGCTTGCTGTCCCTAGGAGTCTTGCTGATTACTCTTCTTACCTCATATGTCGGCAAAATAAGGATATTCTTAATCTCTGGCATTGAGAAATATCAATTAATCATCAGTCAAAATTGATTTTGACTATGGTGATGCTGGTTTGTGGGGCTTGTCACAATCCGCATAAGAATTTAAAGTATGTTAGGGAGTCGGCCAGACAGTCGCTGCGTGCCGGTCTACGACAGGCAGAGGAAAGTCCGGGCTCCGGCGGGCAGGGTGCCAGGTAACGCCTGGGAGGCGAAAGTCTACGGAAAGTGCCACAGAAAATATACCGCCAGTGGCTCTGCTGCTGGTAAGGGTGAAATGGTGCGGTAAGAGCGCACCGCATCCCTGGCAACAGGGGTGGCAGGGTAAACCCCACCCGGAGCAAGACCAAATAGAGGAACAGGCCCGTCTATGACGATGCCAAGTGCGCCCCCACTGTTCCTGGGTAGGTTGCTTGAGGTGTGTGGCGACACACATCCCAGATGAATGGCTGTCCTTGACAGAACCCGGCTTATCGGCCGACTCCCCCCACTTTACTCCACAGGCTCCGTTTCAGGGCCGAAGTCACTTAATATTTTACTTTAGGTTTGCTGGACATACTTCTGTATTTCCAGTGGATAGTATTTGCTTTCAAACAACTTTGCTTGGTGTATGTAACCCCCTGAGCAGAAACAGTTTTTTTACACTGTTTACCTTGACAGAAGGCCGAAATGGGTCCTAATATGGAGTAAGGTGGATTAATGTGGGGAAAAAGGGAAGCTAACGCTGTTAAAGGGGCAATGGTTTGTTTCGAGGGATTTCATCGCTCAATTTGGATACCAAAGGGCGACTCGCGATACCAAAGCGGTATCGGGAGCAGCTGGTGGATGTGTGCGCCTCGGAATTAGTGATTACCGCCGATATGGATCATTGTCTCCTGATCTACCCCAAACCCACATGGCTTGAAATCGAAAAGAAGCTGGTGGCGATGCCGACCTTTGATCCGGCTGCTCGAAATATGCAGCGGCTCTACATTGGTAGTGCGGCTGAGTTAGAGATGGATGGTCAAGGCCGGATCCTGCTGCCACCAGAGTTGCGTGAGTTTGCCTCACTCGACAAGAAGGTGGCGCTGGTCGGTCAGATGAATAAGTTTGAGTTGTGGGATGAAGAGGCATGGAAGTCAAAACAGGAGGACTGGCTGCAGAGTGTAGATCTGACAGATCTTAATCTACCGCCAGAGTTCAAGTCTCTCTCAATCTGATGGATCGGGCACATCTTTCAGTATTGTTGCAGCCCTCTATTGAGGCGCTGAAGGTAGAGCCGATGGGCATCTATATCGATGCTACATTCGGGCGGGGAGGCCACAGCCAGCGAATTCTCGATGAATTGGGTGAGCATGGGCGGCTGATTGGGATCGACAGAGATCCCCAGGCCGTGGCCCATGGGGCACAACTATTTGCGCAAGATAACCGCTTTAGAATGGTACAGGAGAACTTTGCCATGCTTGCGGAAGTTGCTGAACAACAGGGTGTCGTCGGGCAGGTGAATGGGATCTTACTCGATCTCGGGGTCTCCTCGCCCCAGTTGGATCAGGCGCAGCGGGGTTTCAGTTTCATCCAGGATGGGCCTCTGGATATGCGAATGGATCCGGCTCGAGGCATGTCAGCGGCTGAGTGGCTGGCGAAGGCTGAAATTGGAGAGATCGCTCAGGTATTGAAGCAGTATGGCGAGGAGCGCCATGCCAAACGTATTGCCCGCGCCATTGTGGTAGCAAGGATGGTGCAACCGATCGACACCACTGGCCGGTTGGCGGAATTGGTAAGTCAGGCCAATCCCGCTTGGGAGAAAGGTAAGCATCCGGCAACCCGGAGTTTTCAAGCAATCCGTATCTTTATTAATGGTGAACTCGACGCTTTGAGGGAGACCCTCGATGGCGTCATCGATGTATTGGCTCCGGGGGGTAGGTTGGCAGTAATCAGTTTTCACTCGTTGGAGGATCGAATCGTCAAGCGCTTCATGCGAGATCAGGCCAAAGGCGATCCTTTTCCGCCAGGTCTGCCTGTGACTGATGACCAGCGGCAACCCAGGTTACGTCTGGTGGGCAAGCCGATCACGCCAAATGAGGCTGAGATCAGTGCCAACCCAAGGGCACGCAGCGCTGTATTGCGTGTTGCGGAGCGCTGTCTGTGAGCGTCAGCGGAAAGGTTCTTTTTGCACTGCTGGTAGTGGCGGTACTGACCTCGGCAATCGGGGTTGTCTACAGTAAGTACCTGAGCAGAAAGCACTTTGTCGCTTTGCAGGAGTTGCAGGCGGAACAGGAGCGAATTGGCATCGATTGGGGCCGACTGCAGCTTGAGGAGAGCACTCTGGCGACCCACTCGGTGGTTGAACGCAAAGCCCGGGACAAGCTCAAAATGCATCTGCCCGATTTCACTGAAATTGTAGTCATTAAACGTTAACTATGGCCAACAGGAAAAAGAGAAAGGCGCAACAAGCGGAGGTGATCCGTCAACCGAGCTATCGAGCCCGGCGTTATACTGTGCTTGTAGTGTTGGCTCTGGCCTATGTCTCGTTGATCTGGCAGTCGGTTGATCGTCAGGTTTTTGAGACGGCCTTTCTTCAGGAGCAGGGAGAGCGCCGCTATCTGCGCACCATGAAAGTCAGCGCCAGTCGAGGCATGATCACCGACCGAAATGGCGATCCTCTGTCGATCAGTACCCCGGTGAAGAGTGTGGTGGTCAATCCGCGGGTGGTGAAGGGGGATAATCAGACCATTGGTGCGCTCGCCTCTATTCTTAATCTCAATCCAGATCGCCTGCGTCGTCAGCTCTCCAGTGATCGTAGTTTTGTCTATCTGAAGCGCCGTATCAATCCCGACCAGGCTGAAAAGGTCGCTGCCCTCGATATTAAGGGGTTGGATCTGTCGTCGGAGTATCGCCGCTTCTATCCGAGCGGTGAGGTAATGTCGCACATTGTCGGTTTCACCAATATCGATGACCAGGGCCAGGAGGGCATGGAACTGGCCTACGATCAGTGGCTCAGCGGTACCGATGGCGCCAAGCGGGTGATCAAGGATGGCAGTGGCCGGGTGGTCAACCAGGTGGAGAACATTCAGAGTCCCGCTCCGGGTAAGGACTTGACCCTGAGTATCGATCGCAGACTGCAGTTCCTCGCCTATCGAGAGCTCAAGGCGGCCGTTGCCAAACATCGCGCCAAATCTGGGTCGGTGGTGATACTTGATGCGCAGAACGGGGAGATTCTGGCGATGGTCAATAGCCCGTCCTACAACCCCAATGATCTGCAGGATCGTCGTTCAAGCAAGCTGCGCAATCGCTCTGTTACCGACGTCTTCGAGCCAGGCTCCACCATCAAGCCCTTTGCCGTGGCGGCGGCGATGGAGCAGGGCAAATTCAGTCCGACCACGCCGATCGATGTCTCTCCCGGTTATATGAAAGTGGGTCGCTATCTGGTTCGGGATCATCGCAACTACGGTATGATCGATGTGGCCACTGTGCTGCGTAAATCGAGCAATGTGGGGGCCAGTAAGATTGCATTGTCATTGCCGCCGCAGAGTCTCTGGCAGCTCTATAACAAGTTGGGATTTGGCGTCAGTCCGGAGACCCTGTTTCCAGGAGAGTCGAGTGGACGCCTGCCCCATTTTTCCGATTGGTCATCCTTTGAGCAGGCCACGCTGTCGTTTGGTTATGGTCTCTCTGTTACTCCGCTACAGTTGGCTCGCGCCTATGCGGTGCTGGCCAATGATGGGGAGCGCTTACCGGTCTCTCTGTTGAAGCTGGATGAGCCGCCTGTTGGTGAGCGGGTATTGAGTCAGAGCACAGCAAGAAGCGTGGTCTCGATGTTGGAATCGGTGGTCAGCAGTGAGGGATCCGCCCCCTTGGCGGCCGTGCCCGGTTACCGGGTAGCCGGCAAAACCGGTACCGCCAAGAAATCGGTTGCCGGTGGCTATGCGGAAGACCGCTATCTCTCCCTGTTTGTCGGCATGGCTCCCGCCACCCGACCGCGTCTGGTGATGGCGGTATTCATCGATGAGCCTCGGGGGGAGAAGTACTACGGTGGTGCGGTGGCCGGCCCGGTGTTTTCTAAGGTGATGAGTGGCGCGCTTCGGTTGATGAATATTCCACCGGACAAGCCTTGGCATGAAGACAAGCTAATGGCGCGGCTTGGAGAGCAGCAATGATGGCGGCCAGAGAGATCACAGAGATGCACTGGCTCTCCACGCTGCTCGCCGGACTGGTGGATCTGCCAATGGCGTTGGATCGGCAGATTGGTGGGCTCTGCCTGGACAGTCGTAAACTGATTCAGGGTGATCTGTTTCTGGCTTGTGCCGGTACCCGTCAACACGGCCTGGTGTTTGCCGAGCAGGCGATCACCCAGGGTGCCGAGGCCATCCTCTGGGAGCCTGATGGGGGCGAGGCAGAGCGACTGGCCGCTGATCTGCGGCACGCCTCGATACCCTTGATCGAGTTTGCCGATCTAAGTCACTCCTTAAGTGAGATTGCCGGTCGCTTTTATCAGCATCCCAGCCGAGCTATGCGCCTGTACGGCATCACTGGCACTAATGGTAAAACCAGCATCTGTCAGCTGTTGGCGCAAGCTCTGCATACTGAACACCCCTGCGGTATGGTGGGAACGCTCGGTGCTGGCCTGCCTGGACAGTTGCAAACCACCGGTATGACGACACCGGATGCGCTGAGTGTGCAGCAGCTTCTCTGTGGGCTGCTCGATCAAGGGGCAAAATCGGTGGCCATGGAGGTCTCATCCCATGCCCTGGATCAATACCGGGTAGACGCTTTGTCGTTTGACTGCGCCATCTTTACCAATCTCAGTCGCGACCATTTCGACTATCATGGCAGTCTGGAGAATTACGGCGATGCCAAGCGTCGTCTGTTTCATCGGCCCGGATTGGCCTGTGCCGTGATCAATCTGGACGACCCATTCGGTTATCGACTGGCTGAATCCCTGTGCCAGCGGATGGCTGTCTACGGTTATAGCCTTGAAGCCGAAAGTACCATGCCGAAGGGTCTACAAGGCTGGGTTCGTGCAACTCGGCTGCAAGCCACCGGCGATGGCCTGAGTCTGTTCGTCTCGACGCCAAAAGGTGAGGCCCATCTACAGAGCGGATTGCTCGGACGTTTCAACGGCGCCAACCTACTGGCTGTGCTGAGTGTCTTGCTAATCAATCACTGGAGCCTTGAACGAGCCATTGCGGTACTGTCCAAACTCAACACAGTGCCAGGCAGAATGGAGCGTTTTGGTGGTTCGCAGAAACCCACAGTGGTGGTGGACTACGCGCACACTCCAGATGCGCTGGAGAAAGCGCTGCAAGCGCTGCGGCTGCACTGCCCAGGGCGGCTGATTGTCGTCTTTGGCTGCGGTGGCGATCGGGATCAGGGTAAGCGTCCAATCATGGGTGAAGTGGCGGCAAGATTGGCCGACCTCTGCTATTTGACGGATGACAATCCACGCAGTGAATCGAGTGCTGAGATCATCAAGCAGATTCGTGCAGGAATGGCTGATACGAATGGGGTACTGGTGGAAGCTGACCGGGGCAGGGCCATTCTCCAGGCGGTCACTGCTGCACGTCCCGGTGATCTGGTGCTGGTAGCGGGTAAGGGGCATGAGGATTATCAGTTGGTGGCAGATCAGGTGCTGCACTTCGATGATCGCGAAGTGGTGCAGTCGGCGCTGAATGCCTGGCAGGAGGGGCGGAATGAATAGTCTGAGTCTCTCTGAAGTGGCTATCGAGCTGGAGGCTGTGCATCAGGGTGAAGATGTGCGTTTTCATTCGGTCAGCACCGACACCAGGACGATTCAGTCCGGGGATCTGTTCGTGGCCTTGAGCGGCCCCAATTTCGATGCCCATCGCTTTTTGGATCAGGCCATTGAGAAGGGGGCCGTGGCGGCCATGGTCAGTGAGCTGCAGAGCCGTGATCTGCCCCAACTCCAGGTGAAGAATACCCGCATCGGCCTGGGACGTTTGGCGGCCACCTGGCGTGATCGTTTCGAGGTGCCGTTGGTGGCCATTACCGGCAGTAACGGCAAGACAACCGTCAAAGCGTTACTCACTTCAATACTTGAAACCCGAGGCAGTGTACTGGCTACCAAAGGTAATCTGAACAATGAGATCGGACTGCCTCTGAGCTTGCTGCGGTTGCAGGATGAGTCCTGTGCGGTGGTCGAAATGGGCGCCAATCATGCTGGGGAGATCGGCTACCTGAGCCAGATCGCACGACCCGATGTGGCGCTGATCAATAATGCGGGAGCAGCCCACCTAGAAGGTTTTGGTAACTTGGCCGGCGTGGCCCATGCCAAGGGTGAGATCCTCAGTGGATTGAAGCCCACAGGGATTGGGGTACTGAATGCAGATGATCGCTTTTTTCCACTCTGGCGGGAGTTGTGTGGTGAGCGCCAGATGATCTCTTTCGGCATCTCATCCAAGGCAGATGTGCGGAGTGATCTGAGCCAGGCAAGGATGGGTTGGACAGAGCAGGGTTTCCACAATCACATGCAAGTCCACTATCAGCATGAGTCATTCGACGTGCAGCTTGCATTGGCAGGTCGGCACAATCTGATGAATGCCCTGGCGGCAGTCGCTGCTGGCTTGGCAATGGGCTGTAACACGCAACAGATTCAGTCGGGATTGGCTGGGGTTCAGGCTGTGGCTGGGCGTTTGTGCCTGCATCACACCACGCGGGGTTACCGGTTGATCGATGACAGTTACAACGCCAATCCAGACTCAGTGGATGCGGCGATCGAGGTGTTGCGCAGCGCCACAGGCACTCGCTACCTGGTGCTTGGGGATCTGGCCGAGTTGGGTGACGATGCTGAGTCACTGCATGCCGCTATCGGCGAGCGGGCCAAGCAGGCTGGATTGGAACATCTCTACACGCTGGGCGAGCTGAGTCGCCAGGCTGCGCAGAACTTCGGTGATGGGGGAGAGGCCTTCACCGAACTTGATCAATTGGTGGATGCATTGCATTCCGCAACCCGGCGTGGGGATGCGGTGCTGGTCAAGGGGTCTCGCAGTGCGGGCATGGACCGAGTCGTTGAGCGTTTGATGTCCATGAGGAGGGGGTGATTGTGTTGTTATATCTGACTGAGTGGCTGGTGCAATTCGATGGAGGGTTTCGGGTGTTCCAATATCTGACCCTGAGAACCATCCTGGGTGTACTGACTGCGCTGCTGATCTCCCTGACCTTGGGGCCGATGATGATCCGTCGGCTGAGTTTTCACCAAATCGGCCAGACGGTGCGTGATGATGGGCCTGAGACCCATTTTTCCAAGGCAGGTACACCCACCATGGGCGGCGCATTGATTCTGGTCGCCATCGCCATTGCAACCCTGTTGTGGGCCGACCTGGATAATCGCTATGTCTGGATCGTGCTGATCGTGACGCTGGTGTTTGGTCTGATCGGCCTGGTTGATGATTACAAAAAACTGGTGCTGAATGATCCAAAAGGTCTGGCTTCCCGTTGGAAATATTTTTGGCAGTCGGTGGCAGGCCTGGGGGCTTCCGTGGTCTTTTTCACCACCGCGACCTCGCCCAATGAGACCGCATTATTGATCCCCTATCTGAAAGATGTCTCGTTAGATATGGGGCCACTGTTCATCCTCTTCAGTTATCTGGTGATTGTCGGCTCATCCAATGCGGTCAATCTGACGGATGGACTGGATGGTCTGGCGATCCTGCCCACCGTGATGGTCGGTGGCGCCTTGGGGGTGATGGCCTATGTGACCGGCCACGCGGACTTCGCCGCATATCTAAAAATTCCGTATTTGCCAGGGGTGGGAGAACTGATTGTATTTTGCGCTGCCCTGGTGGGCGCCGGGCTGGGTTTTCTCTGGTTCAACACCTATCCCGCTCAAGTATTCATGGGGGATGTGGGGGCGCTGGCATTGGGTGCTGCTTTGGGCGTGGTCGCGGTGGCTGTGCGTCAGGAGATTGTGCTGTTCATCATGGGTGGGGTGTTCGTTATCGAGACCGTTTCGGTGATGTTGCAGGTGACCTCTTTCAAGCTGACCGGAAAACGCATATTCCGCATGGCTCCGCTGCACCACCACTTCGAGTTGAAGGGCTGGCCCGAGCCTCGGGTCATTGTACGTTTCTGGATCATCACCGTGATTCTGGTGTTGGTGGGTTTGGCGAGTTTAAAGATACGTTAATGACTGAGCTATCGACATTGCAGGGTAAAGCGTTGATTGTGGGTCTGGGTAAGACCGGGCTCTCCTGCGCGCGCCATCTGGCCGCGCAAGGGGTTTCGTTTGCCATGACAGATAGCCGTGAGAATCCGCCGGGACTCGAATGGTTACGCCAGGAGATGCCGGACATGCCACTGTTCTTGGGCGGTTTTCAGGAAGAGGTTTTTGCTGCCGCCAGTCGTCTGGTGGTGAGCCCCGGCGTATCTCTGGATCAACCGCTCATTCAGGCGGCCAAGCAGCGTGGCGTCGAGGTGTTGGGTGATGTGGAGCTGTTTGCCCGAGCGGCCAAAGCCCCGGTGATTGCGATATCCGGTTCCAATGGCAAGAGCACGGTCACCACCCTGCTGGGCGAGATGGCCCGTATCACGGGGGTGAAGGTTGCGGTGGGTGGTAATCTCGGGGAACCGGCACTCGACCTGCTGGATGATCAGGTTGCGCTCTATATTCTCGAGCTCTCCAGTTTTCAGCTTGAGAGTACCTGGTCGTTGCAGCCCAGAGCGGCGGTGGTGCTGAATGTTTCCGCAGACCATATGGATCGCTATCGGGATCTGCAGGACTACGCCGACACCAAAGCCAAGGTTTACCATCAGGCGGAGGTCTGTGTGGTCAACCGGGATGACCCGATGGTAGCGGCGATGGTCGATCCGCTTTCGGCATCGCTGGGATTTACCCTGGAGGCCCCCGACGGCAGTGATTTCGGTCTGCGCGAGCAGGATGGTGTCAGCTGGCTGAGTGAGGGGCATGTACCGCTGATCCCCGCCAGTGAGCTGAGAATTCCCGGTCGTCATAACCAGGCGAATGCGCTCGCCGCCCTGGCCCTTGGCAGCGTGGCCGGGTTGCCGCAAAACGACATGCTGGCGGCTTTGCGTAGCTATACCGGCTTACCCCATCGCACCCAGTGGGTTGCAGATAAGGCCGGGCTGCGCTGGTACAACGATTCAAAGGGCACCAATGTGGGGGCGACAGTCTCCGCATTGACCGGGCTGCATTCAGACCAGAACGAGAGCCGTACGGTGTTGATTGCCGGCGGTGATTGCAAAGGGGCCGACTTCAGTGAACTGCCCGATGTGCTCAGCAAGACGGCCAGAGGGGTCGTGCTGATTGGTCGGGATGCGCCTGCCATTGCCCAGGTTCTGTCCGGGCAGGTCGAAGTGGTCAAGGCCGACAGCATGCGTGAGGCCGTCTTTGCAGCCCACCGGCTGGCGCATCCTGGCGATCGGGTGCTGCTTTCGCCAGCCTGCGCCAGTTTCGACATGTTTCGCAATTTTGAAGCCCGGGGCGAGGCTTTCATTGCAGCGGTGGAGGCGTTCGAAGCATGAGCAACAGACGACCTCAGGCTCTGGATGCCCGTGCCGCTAAGCCCCTTGAACCGGTCATCGACTGGTGGCTGCTGGGCGCCGCGGCGTTTCTGCTCGGTTTCGGTCTGGTGATGGTGGCTTCCTCTTCAATGACGGTCGGCGACCGGCTTGCTGGTTCCCCCTTCTTCTATCTCTATCGTCATCTGTTTGCCATGTTTCTCGGCCTGATTGGTGCCGCACTGTTTTTCGGAATTCCCATGGATCAATGGCGTAAAGCGGGGCCGATGCTGGTTTTTCTTGGTATGTTCCTGCTGTTGATCGTACTGATTCCCGGGGTGGGCAAGACGGTCAACGGCGCAACGCGATGGGTGCCGCTCGGAGTCTTCAATCTGCAGAGTTCAGAGTTTATGAAGCTCTTTATGGTGCTCTATATGGCGGGTTATCTGGTGCGCCGACAGGATGAGGTCGCTCGCTCATTCTGGGGATTTGCCAAACCGATGTTGCTGTTGATTGTCACCAGTGCACTGATTCTGTTGCAACCCGATTTCGGTACCACCGCGGTGTTGTTCGCCACCGCGTTGGGGATGCTGTTTCTCGGTGGGGTGGTGCTCTATCAGTTCGTTACACTGATACTGTTTTCCATGCTGGCCGGTTTTGCGTTGATCCTATTCTCCCCCTATCGCTGGCAGCGTTTTACCACCTTTCTCAACCCCTGGGATGATCCATTCGATACCGATTTTCAGCTCTCACAGGCGCTGATCGCATTCGGTCGCGGGGAGTTCAGTGGGGTGGGTTTGGGTAACGGCATCCAGAAGCAGTTCTATCTGCCGGAGGCCCACACCGATTTCATCATGGCCGTGGTGGGTGAGGAGTTCGGTTTGCTCGGTACCCTGGGGATTATCCTATTGTTTGCCTTCATCACCTGGCGTGCCTTTCAGATCGGTGTCAGGGCGGAAGCGGCCGGCCAGCGGTTTTCCACCTATACCGCTTACGGCCTGGGTCTGTGGCTCGGTATGCAGGCGTTTATCAATATCGGCGTCAATGTGGGTATGCTGCCGACCAAAGGCCTGACCCTGCCGTTCATGAGTTATGGGGGTAACAGCATCATCGTCGCCTGTCTGATGATCGCTCTACTGCTGCGTATCGATTATGAGTCCCGCAAGTCGCCGGAGCGCAACCAGGATGGGAGGCGATCATGGAGCCTCATGTGATGGTGATGGCCGGTGGTACTGGTGGGCATCTGTTTCCCGCATTGGCGGTCGCCCAGTGGCTGCAGAATCATAACTGTCGGATTACCTGGCTCGGCAGCAGCGGCGGTATGGAGACTCGTCTGATACCGGAGTATGGCTTTCCGATTCATACCCTCGAAGTAAAGGGGCTGCGGGGCAGTGGTTTGACGCGCCGTGTCATGGCTCCCTGGGTGGTTACTCGTTCACTGCTGCAGGCCTATCGTGTGGTGCGTCAAGTCGAGCCCAATCTGGTTTTGGGGATGGGCGGCTTTGTCACTGGTCCTGGTGGGCTTGCCGCCAGATTGTTGAAGATTCCACTGGTGATTCAGGAGCAGAATGCCATCCCCGGATTGACCAACCGGATTCTGGCCCGTTTCGCCAACAAAGTATTCGAGGCCTTTCCCGGGAGTTTCGGCGCCGAGGCACAGGCCGAGACAGTGGGCAATCCAGTACGCCAGGAGATTGTGGATCTGCCGCCCCCAGAGGAGCGATTTCTCCAGCGAAGCGGACCGATCCGCTTACTGGTCCTGGGCGGTTCATTGGGTGCTCAGGCGCTCAATCAAACCCTGCCTGAAGCGTTGGCTATGTTACCTCGGGAGGCACGCCCTCTGGTACGCCACCAAGCCGGGGAGAAGTTACTGCAGGAGACCATTGAGGGCTATCGCCAGCAGGGTGTGGAGGCGCAG
>JARRQD010000066.1:0-12585 GCA_037382205.1 Candidatus Thiodiazotropha sp. | reverse complement strand
GCAGAGATCAGTAACAATTCTCTGGAATGGTATTTAATCAGAGATGGAGATTTTCCACCGTCAATATGGTAAATATCTGTCTCATGAGTCTGTTGTATTGCTGCAGGGAAGAGCAAGCGACGGAGAGCAGAGCAATAGAATTGGTGTGATATTGATGGGCTTTCAGCCAATGGTAAAATACTAGCTTGAAAATAATAAGTATGTCCGTATGAAACACAAGGAGGTATTCAATGCGTGAATTACAGCTTAAACAATCTCTGATTCGACTTTCACTCCTGCTCAGTATGGCCCTGAGCAATCCGCTTAATGCCATGCAGAGTGGTTATCTGGATGCAATAAAAGCGGATTATGACGAGTTCAATAGCGGAATCTTTGAATTGCCAGCGGAATCCAGCTGGATCGGTTCCGAAATTTCGGATGGCAGCAACGGCAGTCTCAGCTACGAAAAGCTGCATGACTTTGCACTCTTCTTAAAGCAAGCATCACCAGGCAGTTTCATCTTTTTCAATATTTTACCGGACAAGTATAAAAATCAACTTCATCAGCAATACCTTAAAACAGGTAACCTGGATAAAATCAAACAGGATATCTTCATCTATTCAAATGAACTCAAACCGAACAGCCTGAAATAAGTGTCTAATCGTCAATTTCTCTGTAGCGAAAGTTTATGAATAATCGATTTACTGTAAGTAAATGGCTGAGCCATTTTTCTCTTTTATGGATTGCTTTGATCACGATTCCTGCCCATGGAGGGGTGGACCGCACACTTCCATTACCACCGGACTTAGAGCCCCCCAGCGCAGAGGAGATAGCCAGACAAGTCTACTTCGCCAATCACTTTTATGCTTTCAAGAATTTCTCCATAGAGCGCCGCGGTCGCACTATGACAGTGCTGATCAATCGCTCTTCCAGTGGCAAAATCTCTGCAACCGCATTGGAGCGCCACCTCAACAATAATTACCAGTTGACCCCGGACGAAGCGATACAGTCCAGAGATCTGGCAATCTTCCACTCCGGCAAACTGCGGGGAACCGGCATGCTGGTTACTGAATATAAAGATCAGCAGAAGAATAAAGACTATATGATCTGGTTACCCGCTTTGAGAAAAATCAGACGTTTTGCACAACCCCAGCATGACGATGCCTGGGGAGGCAGCGTATTCACTTTTGGCGATGTCACCCTGAGAAAGCCTGAAGATGAGACTCATGAACTGATCGGCATAAAAAAACTGCGCACCTGCCTGGGCACCATAGCTGAGCTTGAAGGCAAACACTACCGCTATGCCGGTGAACTGCCGGAGCGTAGCTGCCGGCATATCGACAAAGAGGTCTATGGCTTAAAAAGCACCACTAAGTTCGATTACTGGTGGTACGACTATCGTATCAGCTATGTCGACACCACCAGCTACGCCGACTACCGCACCCTCTACTTCAAGGATGATGAACTGATCAAAGTAATCGACAGGGATTGGGGGATGGTGGATAGCGACGAGGAGAGTGATCCCAGGGCCCTTTTCTGGAAGTACTGGTATGGACTCGATCTGCGAACCGGCCAGGAGAGCTGGGCGGTGATCCCACAAAAAGTGGTCAGTTTCAATAAAAAGCGTCGAAACTCGTTCTGGACTGAAAAGACTTTGCGCAAGATCAAGCGCTGAGTTTTATTTTATTCACCCAATCGTTGCATGAATAATTGGCTTGTCAATGTAGGGCGTCTACTCAAGCGAAATGGTGCCGGGTTGGTCAAAGGATCACGGTGCGGCTTGCCGCACCGATGCCCAGTTTTTTCTATTCTTTGATGCCTACACCTCGGGATAGCAACCTCAGGCTGAACCAGCTCAGCAAAGCGATGAAGGCGATGATAATCCCAATTGCGATACGCACATCGATATCGGAGACCCCAAGCAGGCCATAGCGAAAGGTATTGACCATATAGAGGACCGGATTGGCCAACGAGACCTGCTGCCAGAACTCGGGCAGCAGCTGGATCGAATAGAACACACCGCCGAGATAGGTCAGTGGCGTCAACACGAATGTAGGGACGATCGAGATATCGTCAAAACTTTTCGCATAGACCGCATTGATAAAGCCGGCCAGTGCAAACAGGATTGAGGTCAGGATGAATACCAGCAGGGTCAGACTGTAGCTATTGATCGTCAGATCGGTGAACAGCAGCGAGATCCCGGTGACCACGGTGCCGACGATCAACCCTCTGGCCATGCCACCGGTTACATAACCGGCCAGAACGATCCAATTCGGTACCGGTGCAATCAGCAACTCTTCGATATAGTGCTGCAACTTGGTGCTGAAAAACGAGGAGACCACATTGGCGTAGGAGTTCTGAATCACCGACATCAGTATCAGCCCGGGAACGATGAACTCGATATAGCTGTAGCCCTCCATCGTGCCGATCCGCTCGCCAATCAATTTACCGAAAATAATAAAATAGAGGGTGGTGGTGATCGCCGGCGGCAGTATGGTCTGTACCCAGATGCGAGTGAATCTCAACACCTCTTTGGTGACAATGGTCTGATAGGCAATGCGCTTTACATAGCTGGAGCTCATGGGCTCTGCTCCTCCCTTTTTGACTGAGCCACCAGATCGATAAACAGCTGCTCAAGTCGATTCTGTCGATTCCGCATGCTCATCACCGAGATACCCTGCTGAGTCAGAGATTCGAACAGGTCGTTCATGCTCTGCTCTCGCTGTACCGCCACTTCAAACGTAGTATCGTTGAGCTGCTGCAGACTATAACCCGGTAGCTCAGGGGCTGATGACATTGGCTTGCTGATGTCTAGAACAAAATATTCTTTATTCAACTGACTCAGCAGATGGGACATACTGGTCCGTTCGACAATCTTGCCATGATCGATGATCGCGATGTTTCGACAGAGGCTCTCCGCCTCTTCCAGATAGTGGGTGGTGAGGATTATGGTGGTACCCTGGCTGTTGATCTGTTTCATGAATTGCCACATGGTGCGACGGATCTCGATATCGACACCGGCGGTCGGCTCATCGAGAATCAGCAACCTTGGACGATGCACCAAAGCCCGGGCGATCATCAGGCGGCGTTTCATACCCCCTGACAACCAGCGCGCCTGAGTGTGCCGTTTGTCCCACAGATCGAGCTGTCGTAGCGTCTCTTCAGCCCGTTGAAAAGCCGCTTTTCTGGGTATGCCGTAGTATCCGGCCTGATTCACCAGAATTTCTACCACCGGCTCCCACATATTGAAGTTGAACTCCTGGGGCACCAACCCAATCATCGATTTGGCCTGGTTCTTCTGCCGATCCAGATCCTTGCCATAGATACTGACCTGGCCAGCGGATTTATTGCTTAACGAAGCGATAATACTGATCGCTGTGGACTTACCTGCCCCGTTGGGGCCAAGCAGGGCAAAAAAATCCCCTTCAGCCACATTCAGGTTGATCCCTTTCAATGCCTCAAAACCATTTCGGTAGGTCTTGTGAAGATTTTCGATTACCAGTGCAGACAATGTGTTAGAGCCCTATAAATTGATTACCCCCTGTGCGAGGGGGAGACATCATACTCCTTTTATCCGCGAGAGGTGGGGGCATCGATGGCAAATTACAACCATTCCAAGTCAATGTTCAATACATTGGCGCTCAGAAAAAACCGTTGTAGAAAAATTGATTTGCGGCCCTTTGCGGTAATGATTAGGCCTGACCCAAGCGCTGCTGCATCTCACGCCAAAGCGCCTGATAACAGTTGGCGGCAACGCTTTTCGGCGCAAATGCCTGAACAGGCATCCGATGAATCCCCATTTTCTCCACATCACTGGCGTAAGGGATCTGAGTCGTCAACAACTCGCCATGTTTGTCCGGTAGGTTTTTCATCACATCCAGATGCATACGTTTTCGCCGGTCGACCATCGAGAAGAAAGGCATCAATTCCAATCCAGTGATCCGGTGGCCTTCGAGAAAATCGAGCAGCTGCTGATAGGTACGCAACGACAGGGTGGTGGGAATCAGCGGTAACATTAACCCCTCTGCGGCGCGAAAAATGTTTTCCGATACCAGAGAGATGCTGGGCGGACAATCGAGAAAGACATAGTCGTAGGCTTGCGAGAGTGGCCGCAACAGCTTGAGCAACTGTTTGGTTGGGTTTTTTGCCTCTTCCAGACGCAGATCCATATTGCGATAGGAGAAATCAGCCGGCAGCATATCCAGATTTTCGAAATCGGTCGCCTTGACCACATCATCAAGATCCAGCTTGCCTTTGATCAGGCGCTTTTTGCTGCCCTTGACCTTGGGTTTGATACGAAAATAGTAGGTCGCCGCGGCCTGAGGATCCAAATCCCAGATCAATGTACGGTAACCCTGACTGGCCGCCAGATAGGCCAGATTGACCGCTGTGGCGGTCTTGCCCACACCGCCTTTGATGTTATAAACTCCAAGAATATGCATCAAGCCCCTCCAAACAGGTTTCGAAAGGCCTTCTGCTTCTCATCGCTGCTGAATTCAGCAAACAGATCGACAAACGCCTTACGCGCTCTGGCCTGGCGCTCAAACAGGCGTCCCACCAGCACGCCCATGGCCATCAAGGCGCTAGCCGGCGCCCCCTCTTTGAGCATCTCACTGCCAAACGCCTCAAGGGAGTGGGCCTGTACTTCCAGATCCTGAAACTCACCCAGATTATCCAGAATCACCTTCAACGCCTTGATCAGCTCCCGTATTGCCGGTTTTGGGTAGAGGCTTTGAAAGAACTCCATAAGATAGCGCAGCTTCTTACAATCCTTACGCAAATCGTGCAGCAGCTCAGCCGCAGAGTCCGGCCCGATCAGCTCGCCATCTTTCAACACCCGGGCATAGAGTTTGCTGATTCGCTTGTCAGCCAGTTTGGCGGTTGATTTGTCGGCATTCGGCGTGTTTTCCTGTACCGTTTTTGCCGCTTCAAGCCAGCTGCGCCAGGATTTAAGCAATTTTCGAAAATGGGGCGAATTGAGCTTCTTGACCAGAATCGCCTGCTCCGTCTTATGGTGGTTGAGCAGAAATTCATAAAAGGGACCGAGATCCCCCTGCAGCGCCTCTGGCAGGCTATCCCGATACTGATCATATTGCAGCAGATAGACATCCAGATCCCGGGTAGGACCGGTAATTTTGCCGATCCAGCCAAAACCCTGTTTGAATGGCTCAAGCTCCTGCGGGTCAAACACCCCCTTGATCTGACTGATGGCAGAGCGGGTGCGCCGGGTCGCCACACGAAGATCATGAAGAAACTCACTGTCCAGATTCGCTTTGGCGCCAGGAATATTGGCTTCCAGGGTATTCAGTAGATCCAGCAGGATCTGTCTGGCCGTACTCTCTATCCGCGCATCGGGATCGAGCCGATAGTTCATCTTCGAGCTGTAGTCGCCCGGCTTGATGCCAACCCCCTGCAGCGCATCCTGATAGAGGCTCTGCTCACAGGTTTGCAGCTTCAGTTCACGCAGGTATTGGGCAATTTCATCGAAATCGGATTGGTAGCCTTTCAGCGGCTTTAGCACAATGCGGCCTTCCAGTTGACCAGACTGCTTACCATCGATAGAACGGTAGCTGTTGCGCTCCAACACCACTCGCACAACCGTCTTCTCTTCACGATCGAGCAGGGCCAGGGTCTGTTGCTGCTGAATCACATGGACCTTGGGCTGTAACACTCGCATTTCGAGCACTGCCGCCAGCTGATTGGCCAACTCGCCGGGGGGCAGATCCTTCGCAAACCCTGGGGGCTGCTCGATAATCTGCATGAGTGATTCTTTAGGGCCTTTTAGAAAGTGCCAATAGAGACGGTTTAGCCGACCCTGTTCTTCGAACAGCTCTCCGCCGCCATTCCAGACCCGCCAATCAAAGCTGTCGTAATAGGTCAGCTTCTGTTTGACCGGCACCTCTTCCCGTAAACCATGCGATTCCTTGAAGCAGCTCTTCAGCAGCTCCTGATCAAAGTCATCCGGTAGCAGGTAGGAGATCGGATAGGGAACCATATTACTTTCTCTATTGCCAAGCCGTAAAGATTAACTGACCTATCTGCATGAAACAAATCCTGTATCAGCTACAGGCTTGATCATAGACGAGATATTGCAGCTTGGTATTGATGCTACTCAATAAATTGAATAGCCCGCTCAACCACCCAACTTGTCTAGTGTGATCTGAGCAACACGGGTTTCTCTGGATTGATCACATGCCCCACGAACTTACTCATATCATCTAGAATCTTACCGCCTCGCCGGAAACCTAGGCCACAAGCCTCCCAGGCATAGAAAACCCCAGCCTGATAGTGTTGTCCAGCCGCATCTTTGGGGAAATCGACCCACTCCTGATAGACGTTTTTGTGGAAATCGTAAGGCCCACTGCTCTGTTCCACGAGTTGCCCGTTAGCGTCCAGAATCCGCATGTTGGCGCCCTCTCGGCCAAACAACTTCTTCTCCACCTGAGCCACCCCTGGTAGAGGTTCGAAAGCGGTAGCTAACAAGTAGGGTGAGTCGGGGAACAGGTCATAAAGTATTTTCATCATCCCCTTACTCTGAAATAGGAGTGTGTATGGCGGATTGATGATGCGGGTTCGGCCCTGATGCTTTGCACTCTGTTCAAGCATGCGGGTTAATTCAAGCTCCTGCTCAGCGATATCTTCCCAGGGAAAAAGCTTGAACCAAAAGTCGGCCAGTTGGCCATCTTTATTGAACACGCCTTCCTCGTAGGAAAAGCCCGCTTCATCCAGATAACAGAAATCGGTAAAGAAGCCGGCCTCATGGGCCACCTGTTGCAGATAGCGGGTTGTACGCTCATCCTCTGGCAGGTCGCGAATACTGGAAAAGAGTAACTTCTCCCCTTTATAGACCGCGGCAAAATCAAAATCCGCATCGTCTCCGCTGATCAGGCGCCGAAAATTCTCCTGCAACATTTCATGCAAGTTGTTGAACTGGCGTGCCTCATCCATGCCATTCGCCTTGACGATCGCCCACTGAATAATAGCGGTTTCAAACAGGCTGGTTGGGGTGTCCGCATTGAATTCGATTAATTTGATGGGCTGACCATCGAGCCCTCCAGCCAAGTCGAATCGACCATAGAGATGCCAATCATCCCGCTCCCAACTATCCTCAATCAGCCCAACCAGGTTTGCGGGTATTCCCAACTCATAGTAGAGCTGGTTATCAATAACCTGTTGGGCCCCCTCCACATACATATCGTAGAGGCTGTTTGCAGCCTGGTAGTAGGCCTCAGCTTCGGCCTCGCTCAGCTGAACCAGTTCGCTGGCGATATAGTCACTGCCATCCGCATCGGTGTGCCAGCTCATACCGATCTCTTCCATGAGATCTTTGCTCAGGGGCTCTACCTGCAGGGTTTCGACCATCAATCAGCCCCCAAATGAACCAAATCGGCTGCTGGAACTGCTGCTGCCACTCTTTTTACCCCCGAAGAAGCCGCTCTTAGGCTGACTTTTGGCGGTCTTGTTGTAGGGCTGAGAGATGGAACTGGTAGGACGACCTCCGCCATAGCGTTGTTGAGTGCGCTGAAAATTACTGTTGCCCGCCAATCGATTGGCCAGCATCCCACCAATCAAGGAACCTGCGGCCGCAGCCAGCAGGGTTTCGCCCAGCGACAACCCACCAGAGTGCATGGCAGGATCCTCGGTCAGACGTGATGTGCCCTCTTCAACCTTCGCAGCCTCCTGTTCGGCAATCTCTTTGAGTTCATCTTCGCTAAGAAAGCGCTCATTTCCGTCCTGATCGCGAAGGATCGCACGGGTTGGGCCGCTGGTTGGGTGTTTCTCTACCAATTTGTAGCTATCCGGGTTGACAGCGATCTGTTCGATCACCATGAAGACGTTCTGCCCCTGCTCAAACCCGGTTTGGCCGCCAAAGCCACTGTTCGGCGGTTGATTCCCCTGATCACTGCAGCCATTCAGACTGGCAATAACGCTCAGACCAATCGTTCCGGCGATGGAGTAAGAGAGTACTTTCCTGATGTGTCTCATAATCTACCTACGTCTTCTAAAAAGTGAACGCGCATTGTATCCAGTTATTGTCAATAGACAAACGTTACTTAGGTTATGCGAATACAAAACGATGATTTGATCACTGACCCCAGACGACTCATACAATACATTTTATCGAAGTAATATCATGGATATCATGGCTGCCCCACTCGGTTTACGCTCTCTTAGGTGGGGCGCTAAGCGGGATAGTAGTGACGTAATATATTAACCTGGATATAAAGTAGAATTAGGAAACCGCGACGTGAGAAAAAAAGGTAGAATCAGATCCTGGAATGATGATAAAGGCTATGGCTTCATCGCACCGCTGGACGGAGATGGTCGAATATTTGTTCACATCAAAGCCTTCACGAATAGAACCCGACGCCCAGCAATTGGTGATGTTATTCGTTATTCGATATCAAGCGATAGTCGCGGCAGACCACGCGCCGATAAAGCGACCATTGCCGGTATTGCAAAAACCTCAAAACGTAAAGATTCTATGAGTGTTGTTAGTAACCTTTTGGCATTGGTTTTTCTATTCCTCGTTGCTGGAGCTGTCTATCTCTCTTTCATTCCAGTAATGGTGATACTGATTTATGTGGTTCTCAGCTCGATCACTTTTTCTGCCTATGTGCTGGATAAAGTCGCAGCAAAAAGAGGCGGTTGGCGTACCCGCGAGAATGCCCTGCACCTACTGTCTGTTGCGGGTGGCTGGCCCGGTGCATTGATGGCGCAAAGCTATTTACGTCATAAAACAAAGAAGCAACCATTTCGGTTGATTTTCTGGATGACGGTGGTACTTAACTGCGCGGCATTGGTCTGGCCACTCACCCCGTCTGGGGTGAGCTTATGGCACTCAATCATTGGTGCGGTGAGATGAAGCAGAATTTCTCATCGCAGGCGTCAAGACTCTTCAGCAACACTTTTACTGGCGATCTCGAACACATCCTTGGAGATATCCTGTTGCGCCAATATCCGCTCAAAAGCTTTACGCATCAGTTGTTGACGCGATTCATCATAGCAACGCCAACGACTCATCATTCGCAGCAGGCGTGCTGCGATCTGCGGATTCAACGGATCCAGCCTGATAACCTGATCAGCGAGAAACTCATAACCCGTACCATCGGCGGCATGGAAGGCAAACAGGTTGGCGCTGCAGAATGCGCCGATCAGGCTGCGTACCTTATTCGGATTACGGATTGAGAAAGCGGGGTGATCCATCAAACCTTTCACCCGGGATAAGGTGCCTGGTAGATTCGATCCGGCCTGTACGGCAAACCATTTATCCATCACCAGAGGATCGTCTTGCCACTTAGTCTGAAAATCATTCAGTGCTTGGTCTCGTTGCGGAATATCACGATTGACCAGCCCCTGCAGCGCGGCCATTACATCGGTCATGTTTTTTGCTGTCTCGAACTGACTGATAGCCATCCTGTCGATTTGCGGATCATCAAGACTCATCAGATAGTTCAAGGCAAGATTTTTCAGTCGTCTGCCAGCAATTGAAACCGAGGTGACCTGATAGGTTTCTGAATGGTTGTTTTGATAGATCGCGAGAAACTCACTCCGCAGGGCTTCCGCCAGAGCGCGTTTCAACCATTGGCGGGCATGATGAACTGCTTCCACATCCACCTGGGGCATCTGGTCACCGACGGTCGATTCCGAAGGCAGACTCAACAACTCACTCAACAGCGCCTTGTCAGCTTGTTGATCGGTCAGCGCCTCACGGTAGGCCTCAATAAATCCCCCATCTAACTCAAACGGCTGATCCTGCTGATAGGCAGCAACCAATTTCAATAACGTACGCCTGGCAAGCGTCTGTGCGGCATCCCAACGGTTAAAGTCGTCCGACTCCCTGGCCATCAGAAACATCAACTGTTGATCGCTGTAGTCATACTCCAACTTAACCGGTGCTGAGAATCCACGCAGAATCGATGGCACCGGTTGCTGCGTTAGGCCATGGAAGGTGAAAGTCTGTGTCGTCTCTTTCAGCTCCAGCAGCTGCTCTGTAACCGGTGTCGCTGAATCTTCACTGAGCTTGAGTGGCAGAGAGTTACCCTGACCATCCAACAGTGCCAAAACGATCGGGATATGCAAGGGCTTTTTCTGCTTCTGCCCTGGAGTTTCCGGTGTGCTCTGGTTGAAGACGATCTGCAGCGTGCCCTGCTGCTGGTCATAGTTTGTCTCGACCCGCACAACCGGTGTTCCGGACTGACTGTACCAGCGTCGGAATTGACTGAGGTCGCGCTGGCTCGCATCCTCCATGCATTTGACGAAATCATCAGTTGTCACCGCCTCGCCATCATGCCGTTCAAAATAGAGGTCTGTTGCCTTTCGGTAGGTTTCGGCACCCAGCAGATTGGCCTGCATCCTGACCACTTCCGCCCCTTTTTCATAGACGGTGACGGTATAGAAATTGTTGATCTCGATGTAACTGGCCGGACGAACCGGATGGGCCATCGGGCCCGCATCCTCGGCAAACTGATGGCTACGCAACAGTCGCACATCCTCAATCCGTTTCACCCCACGAGAGCCCATGTCGGCAGAGAACTCCTGATCTCTGAAGACCGTCAAACCCTCTTTAAGACTCAGTTGAAACCAGTCTCTGCAGGTGATGCGGTTGCCGGTCCAATTATGAAAATACTCATGTGCGATGACCCCCTCGATATGTTGAAAGTCGCTATCCGTGGCGGTATCGGGCCGGGCAAGCACAAATTTCGAATTGAAGATATTGAGTCCCTTGTTCTCCATGGCTCCCATGTTGAAATCGTTGACGGCGACGATCATGTAGATATCGAGATCGTACTCCCGACCATAATTGGCTTCATCCCAAGCCATAGCGTGTTTCAATGAAGCCATGGCATGGTCACATTTATCGATATTCTCCGGCTCCACATAGATGCGAAGATCGACCTCGCGCCCGGAACTGGTGCTATAACTATCCTGCTGAAACTTCAAATCGCCAGCCACCAGAGCAAACAGATAGCAGGGTTTGGCAAAGGGATCCTCCCAGCGAACCAGATGACGCCCTTCGGGCAGCGCCCGCTGTTCCACGCAGTTACCATTGGAGAGGAGTACTGGATAGGCCGATTTATCGGCAATGATGGTTGTCTCGAAGCGGGCCATCACATCGGGCCGATCGGGAAAATAGGTAATCCGCCTGAAACCCTCAGCCTCACACTGAGTACAATACATCTTTCCTGACTGATAGAGCCCTTCCAGTGCGGTGTTCTCATGCGGCTTGATCTCCACCTGAGTGGTCAAAGTTAAGCGCTCAGCAACCTCAGCAATGGTCAGACTGTGGTCGTCAAGCTGGTAGGCATCCCGACTTAGTTCTTGATCATCAATGGCCAGTCTGAGCAGCTTTAACTTCTCACCATCCAATACCAGCTCAGGATTCTGCTCTGAGGTGGCCGGATTACGGCGCATCTGTAGATGACTGGTTACCAGAGTCTTCTCCGGTTGCAGATCGAATTCAAGGGAGACCTGATCAACCAGAAAGTGTGGCGGTTGATAATCTTTGAGATAGATGGTTTTGGCGTTGTCTGTTCGCATCGGGATTCCTAACTGTTTTACAACAGGCTATCGTTTTTGAAATGGTTTTATATTCTGTCTGGTGAAAGCCTGCAATGGTGTTCCATAATTATGTCATGTCTATCTGTAGTTTGATGGAAGCGGCTAAGCAACCCGGGAAATTCATGGCTTATCTGCACAATTGAGCGATCCGACGGTAGAAGTGTACTCAGCCTACTGTTAGGATACTATTTCAGAGTTTTAAAAACCATTTTTATCGCTATTACAATTAGTTAGGATCACTAGTGTGGTGCTTCTATGTCAGTTAAAGTCGCCTTCTTAGGAGTGCTCTTGTAAAGAAGCTATATACCTAACCGGAAACATGAATAATGCTCAAATAAAAGCAATAGCCGCAATAAAATACAAAAGGCGTTTGTTTTTGCGGTTGACTTTTCTGAGTTTCTTCAGTGCTAATATCACGACATACGCAACCATTAAAAACGCTGCGATATTGACAAGCGCAAGAATTGAACCCATCACTAGAGATGGTTCTTGTATCTCAAAAAGAATCACCTTTCACCTTTATGCTCTACCAACTCATCCAAGCTGTTTCCGTAGGTAATATTAAGTAACCCATAAACCACTTTACCGACCAGCCCAAGATCAAATCCAACTTTTTCAGTTGTAAATTGAGAAGCGGAATAGGCATACTCCATATCTGCGGATATTCCCGCCCAAACAGGCGATTCTACTGGGTCTTCTTAAAGTAACGGCTGCACCCATTTGAGCAAAAGCTATATCACCCTCCTCAGTATGCAGATACCCCTGCCCATGACTCAGTTCACCACCAAGAACCATCTGACCGCTGACAAACCCTTCAAGTGCAGTGCTACGTCCGCTCAGTAGGGTACTAACCGACTTAACCTGCCATGCTTTTGCTACATTGACACCGAGCAAAGCCTCTACGCCCAGTACGTCCGTATTGGGTTCAAAATTACCACTGAGAGCAAAATCCACTCGAGCAGAACCATTTTCTGCCTATGGCTTTGCTATACTGCTTTATCTTTTCTTTTCTGCCAATGACTGTGTTGTAGTTCTTGACGCTAT
>JARRQD010000065.1:0-20857 GCA_037382205.1 Candidatus Thiodiazotropha sp. | reverse complement strand
ATCTGGCAAGTTTCGCCGGTAGCTCATTAATCCTAAAAAGATCAGTTGGACAGCGTGAAGGGTGCGCTTGTGGTGGTGCAGGGCAAGGGGCGGTCAACTGATTTTTTTAGGTTTATAGAGCATTTTGAATCACAAGACCCACTGGACGCCCTACACTTCGGAGCATCGATACACCACAACCATTCAGCATGTCTGGGCATCAGCACCGATAGCGCCAGCATAGCTTATGGCTGCTCAAGCAAACAGATGACCAAACAGATAGACACCGACACCAAAACCGGCCAAACCAGCCACTCGCAGCAACTCAGCCCCCCTGGGAATATGGGTAGACAGCAACCCCAGGCTGACTCCCAACAGATGCAATCCAATCGTACCACTTATGAAACCAAGTCCGTATAAAAAGGGCTCAGCCAACTCGGGCATTTCAGCGCCGTGAGCATGTCCATGCATCACACCAAATAAGGCAACGAAAGTCAGCGTCAGAGGAAATGAGACCGTGCGACCGATTGCCAAAACCGCACCAAGTGCGATCACTGATGCGGTAATTCCAATCTCCACACCGGGCAACTCAATGTTATAGCCGCCCAACAGACCACCCGCCACCATCGCCACTACGAACGCCAAGGGCACCTGCCAGATCGCCCGACTCCCCATGACGGTACTAACCAGCCCGACCGCCACCATCGCCAGCAAGTGATCCAGACCCAAAACCGGATGACCAAGACCCGACATGAATGCATTGCCACTCACATGCACTGAGTGGGCTAACGCAGTCGATGAAACGGTTGCGAGCAGCAGACTGATTGGATATCTGTAATAGGTAACTGACACTTTATACTCCTCAACCTGACTTGAGTCGTTTGAAAAATTGATGCTCAACCAGGGAGTTTACTTTCAATCTCAAAGAAAAATCTTATCGAATAGCTGTTCATCATCGTTATCCTCCAGCTCCTGCAAAAAGATCCGTGTCTTCTGCTGAAGATCGAACAGATTGCTTTTGCGGATCAGCTCCCGGGTCTCTAACAACGCACTGGGCTGCATACTCAGCTCCCTTAGCCCCATACCTAATAATAGACTGACATAACGGGGATCCCCCGCCATCTCACCACACATACTGACCGGAATATCCGCATCCTGCGCCGCCTCAATGGTGCCGTGGATCAACATCAACACAGCCGGATGGAGCGGATCGAATAGAAAGTTCACCTCTTCATCCATACGGTCTACCGCCAGCGTATATTGAATTAAGTCGTTGGTGCCGATCGAAAGAAAGTCCAAATAGTGGGCAAAGCGTTTTGCCGCCAAGGCGGCTGCCGGCACCTCAATCATGCCACCGATTGGGATCTCCGGGTCGAACTTGATGTCCGCATCGAGCAAATCTTGCTTGGTCTTGTCGATAATCGCCAACACTTGCTTCAACTCAGGAACCCCGGAGAGCATCGGAATCATCAGTCGCACCGGCCCCTCTGCTGAAGCCCGCAGGATTGCTCTGAGTTGCGGTATAAAGAGTTCAGGCTCCTTCAGACAGAGACGGATCGCGCGCAACCCCAATGCCGGATTGATCGCTGGCATGCATCCGGAATCCGCCATGGTATCGGTGGTCTTATCGACCCCGAGGTCGAGGGTGCGAATGGTCAGGGGAATCCCCTTCAGCCCTTTCACCGCAGCAACATAGACACCATACTGCTCCTCCTCAGACGGCGGTGTGCTGCGATTCATGTAGAGGAATTCAGTTCGAAACAGTCCCACCCCATCGGCCCGGTTCTCCATGGTCACCGGGATATCATCAGGCAGCTCGATGTTGGCGTAGAGGGCGATCCGCTCACCATCGGTAGTCAATGCAGGCAGATCGACCTGCTGTCTCAGCTCCACCTCACGGATTCGTCGACTCTCAATCCGCTGTCGGTAGTAATCGAGGATTCGCTCAGTGGGGTCAGCCAGTACAACCCCTTGCGCCCCATCGACAACCAGTGGCTCACCCTGACGAAACAACACGGTCGCTTGGTGAACCCCCACAACAGCCGGGATACCCAGACTTCGTGCCAGAATCGCGGTATGAGAGAGAGGCCCGCCAAACTCAGTGATGAAGGCGGCAACCCCCTGGTTTTTCATCATGATGGTCTCAGCCGGGGTCAGATCCCGTGCGACGACAACCCGTCCTTTCAAATCGCCCCGTTGTTCCGGCTTGCCACCAGCCAGGACAAATTGCACATGGCCAACCACATGATTCACATCATCCTTACGGGTACGCAGATAGGGATCGTCCATTTCGTCGAAAACCCGCACCAGCTCGTCCCGGCGAACCTGTAGCGCCCATTCGGCACTGAAGAGCTTTTCTCGAATCAGGCTCACGGTAGCCTGACTGATCGCATTGTCTTCCAACATCAGCAGATGGGTATCAATGAACTCACTGATATCCTGCGCCGTATCGGAGGGAATCTGGTCCCTGACAGAGCGTAAGTGGTTGGTGGTGGTCAGTAAAGCGGTTTCGAAACGCTCGATCTCCGCCTGCACCCGCTGCGCGGATATTTCACGATGACTGATCTCAGGTAAGCCATGCTGCAACAGATAGGCTTCGCCAATCGCGACTTCCCGCGTTGTTTTTATCCCTATACCCTGACAGGAGAGGGTCATTGCTCCTCCCCGAATTTATCATTGATGAGCACGATCAGTGCCTCCATCGCCTGGTCTTCATCATGACCGTCTATCTCAAGCTGCAACATGGAGCCTTTATTGGCTGCCAGCATCATCACCCCCATGATGCTTTTGCCGTTTACTCGTTGTCCATTGCGATTGAGAATGACACTGCTCTCATAACTGTTGGCGCAACTGACCAGTTTTGCCGCAGCACGAGCATGCAGACCAAGTTTGTTGATGATTTCCACTTCTTTTTGCAACATGATATTTGTATCTTTTTATTTTATTGGCCTTTCACAGCAGTGGATTCCCTCTCTACCACCACTCACCGCTTTTTCGGTCAAACTTTTCAGATCAAGATCGGGATAGTTCAGAGTGCGAATCAACATCGGCAGATTAAGCCCTGAAACCACATTCACACGCCCTCTCTCTGCAAGGCTGTAGGCGATATTACTCGGTGTCGAACCATACATATCGGTAAATACCAAAACCCCATCACCACGATCCAGTTTTTCCACCAGCTGGCGGGCCTCAGGTTTGATCTGGTCGGGATTGCACTCGGTACTGACAGACAATGTTCTAATTGGTAGTGACAGATCCTCGAACATCTTCTTGACTGTCTCAAGTAGCGCATCACCAATACGACTGTGGGTAATCAATAACAAGCCAATGGTCATGACAACTCACGATGTCGACTCATCACCTGCAGGCCGGCTGCCTGAAAGTGCTTCACCAGACGCTCAACCACATAAACCGAGCGGTGCTGCCCCCCAGTACAGCCAATGGCGATCGTCAGATAACTGCGACCATCTGCCTCAAATGCCGGAATCCAACGAGCGAGAAAATCGATCAGGTCGGTAACCATCTGTTTGCTTTCATGCTGAGCATCCAGATAGTCCTCAACCGGCTTATCCATACCTGTGAAGGTGCGCAGCTCCATCTGCCAATAGGGGTTGGGCAGACAGCGCACATCGAACAGATAGTCCACATCCCTTGGCAGACCATGCTTGAAACCAAATGACTCAAATAGAATGGAGACCTGCCCCCTTTTACCTCCAATCCGGTTGCGTATCAGATCGCGCAGTTCATGGACATTGGTATGGGTGGTATCGATTCTCAGATCTGCAGCCTCACTCAATGGCTGCAGTAGATCCCGTTCATGCAGAATGGCTTCACTGAGAGAACGTTGTTGGTTGGTCAGTGGATGTTTACGCCGGGTCTCACTGAAGCGTTTGATCAGGGTATCCAGCTGAGCATCGAGAAACAGCATATTGCAGTCCAGACCGCGTTGACGAATACGCTTTACCACTTCAGGCAGATTGGAAATCCGACTCGGCTGACTTCGCGCGTCGATCCCAACCGCGGTTTTTCGAAAAGTCTCCTCCGGCTCATCATTCAAGTAGTCGGAAACGGAAACCAACAGCGATACCGGTAAGTTATCGATACAGTAGTAACCCAGGTCTTCGAGGGTGTGCAGTGCGATGGTCTTTCCTGATCCAGAAAGCCCTGTGACAATCTGCAGTTTTATCTCATTCGCCATCTCGCTCAGTCCCAAGACTATTCTTGATCGATGTATTTTTGCTGACGGTCAATGAAATCCTGTGTCGCATTGTAGCCGTCCATCTTCAACAGATGTTGTCTGACCGCAGTCTCCACCAGGATCGCCAGATTTCTTCCGGCCGCCACAGGCATACTCGTCTGGGGTATATCAACACCTAATAAAGTCCGGTGAGAATGACAACCTTCCAGACGATCCATGTTATCTAATTTTTTATCGTCAAAGTGAAGCAGGTCAATAATCAAGTGTAACTGCTTATTGGGTTTTATAGCACTATTGCCAAAGATGGCTCTAACATTAATCAGACCCAGTCCACGGACTTCAAGAAAATCCTGCAGAACTTTCGGACAACGTCCGTTCAATGTATTAGAGCCGGTTTTATAGAACTCGGTAGCATCATCGGCAACCAGACGATGACCACGGGAGATCAATGCCAGGGCAAGCTCACTTTTACCGATGGCTGGATCGCCGCTCAGCAGCACCCCTTTACCCAGCACCTCCATATAGACCCCATGCAGTAACAGGGTCTCACCCATCGGCAGACTGAACTTCTCCAGCAGTCGATGGATTACCTGATTATCCCCTTTGGGAGTAAACATCAACGCCGTGTGATGTTTTTTTGCCAACTCCAGGCAAGTCTGCTTGGGTTCTAATCCGTCTGTAAAGATCAGCGCCAGAGGGGAAGCATCGAATAACACCATCAAAGTTTCATGGTAACCCGCCTCTCCCCCATTCAGCAGATGCTGCTGTTCAGGTGGGCCGACCACTTGAATCTGGTTTGGCCGTATCAGGTTGAGGGGACCTACAGGCTGCTGCCCGTCTGGGGATTCACTGTCTGGAAGAATTCTTTCTGCACCACCCTCACCGTTCCAGCTGAGTTGAAGTTCGCTGGTAAATTCGTCGAAAAGATCGCGAATGGTGTAGTTGGATGGCATTAAACTAGTGTAGTGTCCTATATAAAGCGTGCATTTAGAAAGCCATTCAAGCCGCGAGTGCAAGGCGCAGCCCGCCGGGAATGGCTGTTCCCTTTCCAAGGGCTGCAACGCCGCAATCGCGGCTTGAGTGGCTTGCCGCAGGGCGAGGCAAGGAATTTAAGCTCAATTTCATGAGAGGCCTCGTCTAAATGTATGTTTTATATAGGACACTACACTAGGTTACGGTTTCTCGCTGCCTGATCAACTGAAACAGCTGCTGCGTTGTTTCCGCCTCACGCAGTGCGCTACAAAAGGACGAATCGTCAAACATCTTGGCCAACTTGGCCAGTAGCTGCAGATGTTCATCTGTGGCCTCTTCAGGTACCAACATAGCGAATGCAAGATCGACAGGCTCGCTGTCAATGGCATCGAAATCGACCCCGACCGGCATCTGAATAAATGCTGCCGTGGCCTGCGTAACCTGGGACATGCGTGCATGGGGTAGTGCAATTCCTTTGCCCAATCCAGTGCTGCCAAGACGCTCTCTGTCGAGCAATGCATCGAATACGATATCCTGGGACAACCCTGGAGCAGCATCGGCCAATCTCAAGCCAAGCTGCTCAAGGGCGCGTTTTTTACTGGCTGCCTCCACACCGCAGCCGAGACGTTCCTCAAGCAGAAATCCGTCGGGAAACATGGAGACCTCGCCAGTTAAATCTATTTGAAGTTACTCAACTGCATACTTCGCACCGCTACCGGCGCGATGACTCTGCATCTTTTCCTTGTGCTTTAGCACCTGCCTGTCCAACTTATCAGTTAGACCATCAATGGCGGCATACATATCTTCCTGTACTGAATCAGCGAATACACTGGCACCGTTCACTTTAATGGTGGCTTCCGCTTTCTGCCTCAGCTTCTCAACGCTCAAGATAACATGCACATTGATGACATTATCAAAATGCCTCTCAAGACGTTCGAATTTATTATCTACATAGCCTTTCAAGGCATCGGTTACTTCCACATGATGACCGGTAACGCTTATTTGCATAATTTTCTCCTGTCTTAGATGAGATAACTCATCACTCTGACCGACTCGATGATTAGAAATTCATCAGGTTTGCCATGATTTCGGGGATCGATTGAACCCTCAATCCTAGTCCCATCAACAACCCATATGGCAGATCGCTTCATCTAGATCAGTCGTTTACGCTCATTCGATGGCGGAATGCTCATCGATTCGCGATACTTTGCCACCGTTCGGCGGGCAACTTTAATACCCTGCTCCGAAAGGATGGCGGCTAATTTATTGTCACTGAGCGGTTTGCTGGTGTCCTCAGCGGCAATCAATTTTTTAATCAATGCTCGAATTGCGGTGGAGGAGCACTCTCCACCGGCACTGGTATTGACATGGCTGGAGAAGAAATACTTAAACTCCAGCGTACCCCGGGGGGTATGCATATATTTCTGGGTGGTCACCCGGGAAATGGTTGATTCATGCATCTCCAGCGCCTCGGCGATATCCCTCAATACCAGCGGCTTCATAGCCTCTTCACCATGCTCGAAAAAGCCCCGCTGATATTCAACAATCTTACTCGCTACACGCAGAATAGTCTCATTACGGCTCATTAGACTTTTAATGAACCAACGAGCCTCCTGTAGATGATTTTTCAGGAAAGTATTGTCATCACTTTGATCAGCCCGCTTGATCAAGCTGGCATAGTCACTATTCACTCGCAGCTTAGGGGTCACCTCCCCATTCAGCTCCACAACCCAGCGATTGTTACGCTTGCTGACAAAGACATCCGGTATTACATACTCCGGTTCACTATTTGCGATGGCCGAACCTGGATGGGGGTTGAGGGTTCTGATCAGTTGCATGATGGCGGCAAGCTCTTGCTGATCCACCTTCATGCGGCGCATGATCTGATTCTGATCCTGAGTAGAGAGCAGGTTAAAATGGTCATGGCAGAGTTTAATCGCCTGATCTCGATAGGGCGTATCATCCGCCAGCTGCCGCAACTGAATCAGCAGACACTCCTGGGCGCCCTGAGCACCAACCCCTGGCGGATCGAAAGCCTGAATCCGATGCAATACAGCCTCAATATCCTCCAGAGTCGCTTCCTCGTCATTCAGCGAGCTCAGGATCTCTTGTAAATCCCCCTTGAAATAGCCATCTTCATCGATGCTGTCGATCAGGGTGGTGGCAATCAGGGTGTCCTGTTCGGTAAAAGGCGTCAGCGTCATCTGCCAGACCAGATGATCATGCAGGGTAACTGCGCCGCTGCGCTGCACCAGATAGTCATGATCGGCGGCATCACCGCCACTGCTGACTGGTGGCAAGTAGCTGTCGTAGACATCGGCCCACTCACTGTCCACCGGCAGATCCTCTGTCAGTTGGCTGCTGTCGGTCTGAATCTCCCGCTCATTATTGATGTCATTCGAAGCCTCGACCTCCTTGCCCTCCAAAGATCGCTCAGCCGATTCCTGGTCATCGCCCTCTTTTTGCAGCGAGTTGCCATACTCCTCTTCTCCCTCGAGCATCGGGTTGGTTTCAAGTGCCTCTTGCACCTCCTGGCTCAGGTCGAGCGCGGAGAGCTGCAACAGGCGAATCGCCTGCTGCAATTGAGGTGTCATGGTGAGATGTTGTCCGAGTCGGAGCTGTAGAGCCTGCTTCATTGCAGAGATATCTTTAAACCTGGTATGTTATTTGTATGTCTTTAATCATATCTTAGCTAAAAATCGCCGACTACGGAAAGATTCTTCTTCACTGGGTCGATCCTCCAGGGTCCACATAACCTCACTGCACGCCACACCACAACTGAATTCAACATCCTTGTAACTACCGCTCATTTATTTAAACCATTAAAAAACAGCACTATAGACTCACATAGTAAAATTTTCACCCAAATAGACACTGCGCACCTCCTGGTTTGAGAGGATCTCCTCTGTGGTTCCTTCTGCCAACACTTTACCACTATTAATAATGTAGGCACGATCGCAAATATCCAGTGTCTCTCTAACATTATGATCGGTAATTAGGATACCAATCTTGAGCGACTTCAGCTGCTGAATGATCTTTTTTATATCGATCACCGCGATCGGATCAACCCCGGCAAAGGGCTCATCAAGCAAAATGAACGCCGGCTCCATTGAGAGCGCCCTGGCAATTTCCAACCGTCTTCGCTCACCACCCGAGAGACTCATTGCCATACTCTCCCTTAGATGCTCGATACCGAACTCCGCCAGTAACTGATCGCAACGGGCTTTGCGCGCCTCGCGATCAAGCTCTTTGCGATGCTCAAGTATCGCCAGAATGTTTTGTGCCACCGTCAAGCGCCTGAAGATGGAAGGCTCTTGCGCCAGGTAACCGATCCCCAGCCGGGCACGCTTGTGCATGGCTTGATCCGTAAGCTCCTCACCATCCAGATAGATCCGCCCCTGATCCGCCTCAACCAGGCCGACAATCATGTAGAAGCTGGTGGTCTTACCAGCCCCATTAGGCCCCAGCAGCCCGACTACTTCTCCACTGTACAGATTCAGCGAAACGCCATCGACCACCCGACGCTTATAGTACTGCTTCTGTAGATCGACAGCCTGCAATTGACTCACGGCGCGGCTTTCCCGCCCTGAGGCTCTATCACAACCTGCACCCGCTCTTTACCCTCTACGCTGCTACCGGCCATTACCTGGGCATTGGCCCGGTTGTAGACAATCCGGTCATTACGAAAACTGTTGCCCCCCTGCGCAAGCAAAGCGTCATCGATCAACAACATCTCATTACGATTGACATAAATCTCCATACGCCGGGCCCGGCCATTCACCTCTACCCCACCCTCTTCCGGCAGTTGGCTGAACCTTGTTGGTGCTCCCTCACAGACGATCTTTTCAGTTTTTCCAGCGGATCTATGCACCCAGATCCGATCCGCCCACAACTTCATACTGCCCTGAACGATGGTCACGTTACCTTCATAGAGACTGACTCCAGTGGACTCATTGATGGAGAGGCTGTCAGCCTCAAGCGCCATCGGCTGGTGGCGATCGCTCTCCAGCCCCCAAACAGGCGTCAATCCAATCATCAAAAGCGCACAGATCATAACCCGAGCGTTATCTAAACTCATAGTGCCCTCGTACCCGGTTGAGCAGTTTCACTCGTGATGGCTCTTCAAACCAGACCTGCAGACCGATGGCCGAGATTCGATCTTCGGCACTGTCAATCCTAACCGGCTTAGAGGTCTCGGCATAGTCGTCTGCGGTATGGATCATCAAATCTTCTGTAACAATATGGTATGGTGAATAATCTCCCTTTGCTGTACGCTCAATCACCACTCTGCCCGGAATGAAAAGTGTCTCCTGGCGATGATCTGCGATCGCTTTCTCCCCCTGCATCCGCCATGCAGGCTGACCTGGCCTGAAGCGCCGCACCTTGGGTTGTGAAAGCTCGGTGATGTCACGCTTCTCGTAGTGGTTCATTCTCGGAGTTTGTAAAATCTGCTGCAAACGCCCCTCTCGATCATACTGTTTTACCTGCAGGTTGACGGCATAGGTATCCGGGGTATCCCGAGCAATCTCAGGTTGTTTTGTCTCAGTTCTGCGCAGCTCATTCACCCACCAGAGCAAACTCAACACCAGAGCAAACATCAACAGAAGCGCGAGCAGGCGTCTATTCAAAGATAGTGATCCAAACTGGTCTGCAGTGTCCCTTGAGCCTGCATGATCATTTCACACACATCCCTGGCCGCACCACGCCCGCCGCCGTGGGGTGTCTGCCAATGGGCATGTTGCACCACAAAAGGATGGGCATCCTGTACAGCGATTGCCAAACCCACTCGACGCATGATTGGCAGATCCACCACATCATCGCCCACATAGGCAACCTGTTCATCTGTCAGCTCAAGCTTGTCGCGCAACTCTTCGTAGGCAGGCAGCTTCTCCTGCTTACCCTGATAGACAAACTGAACCCCCAGATTCTCCATTCGTAGCCTCACCACCTCGGATGTACGTCCGGTGATTATGCCAATCACCACACCAGTAAACTGCAACATTTTCATGCCATGTCCATCTCTGGAATTGAAGGCTTTATACTCCTGACCATCATCACCCAGAAAAAGTCCGCCATCGGTCAGAACACCGTCAACATCAAAGATCACCAGCTTGACCGCTTTGGCTTTTTCGTGAATATCCTGCATTTTGCCCCCTGTAAGTGTCGTTTTTATTGTTAGTCGCTGTTTAATATCACATAACCCCAGCCCTCAACAGGTCATGCATGTTGAAGGCGCCAACCAGGTGTCGCTCCCCATTCACAACCAACAGGCCGTTTATTTTGCTCTCTTCCATCATCTGCAAGGCCTCCGCCGCCAACATTTCAGGCGCGACCTGTTTGCAATCCTTTGTCATCACCTCGGCGACTTTTATCTTGTGTATATCGATTGGCTGGTTCAGGGTACGACGTAAATCCCCATCGGTATAGACACCCACCAACTGACCCTGATGATCAACAACAGCGGTCATCCCCAGGCCTTTCACCGACATCACCTCCAATGCCTCATGCAGACTGGCATCCGAGCTTACCACGGGCAATGCCTCACCACTGTGCATGATATCCTGCACATGCAGCAGCAGACGTCGACCGAGCGAACCACCCGGATGGGAGAGGGCGAAATCTTTGGCAGTAAACCCCCTGGCCTGCAGCAGCGCCACAGCCAAGGCGTCCCCCATCACCAGCGCAGCCGTAGTACTCGAAGTGGGCGCCAACCCCAAAGGGCAGGCCTCTTTATCGACACTCACATCGATGTGTACTTCCGACTCTTTGGCCAGAGTCGACTGAGTCTTTCCTGTCATCGCGATCAGCGGTACCCCCAATCGTTTCAGCAGGGGCAGGATCACCAGCAGCTCACCTGTCTCCCCGGAGTTTGAGAGTGCAAGCACCACATCATCCGCAGTGATCATACCCAGATCCCCATGACTGGCTTCCCCTGGATGAACAAAAAAAGCCGGACTCCCAGTACTCGCCAAAGTGGCGGCCAGTTTGTTGCCGATATGGCCCGATTTACCCATGCCGATAACCACAATTCGCCCTCGACAGTGGAGCAGATAGTGACAAGCCTGGGCAAACTCACTGCCAAGACGGGGAATCAACGCGGAAACCGCCGCGGCTTCCGTTTCAATTACAGCCTGCCCCAGTTCGATCATCTGGGTCATCTCTTGCTCGGTGGGCATCGGGGATATTTTCATCTGATCAGTATGTATGGTTTGATTTGACTTCTCAAAGTGGCGCCACCAGAGAGTAGAACAGCCAGGACTGGTAGCCGATAAAGCAGAATAACAACCCTAAACCCTCGACACGATTGATCCGACCCGGCTTACCAAAACCGTACCCCATCAGAAACAGGAACAGGGTGAGCCCAAACATCACAGGCAGATCCCGTGTCAGTACATCGTGAGAGAAGGCGCCAGGCGCCACCAGGCCAGGAATACTCAGCACAGCCAACATATTATATAAGTTGGAGCCAATCACGTTACCGATGGCGATATCATCCTCGCCTTTCATCGCACTGGTGATGCTGGCCGCCAGTTCTGGCAGACTGGTGCCAATCGCGACAATCGTCAGGCCGATCACCACATCACTGACACCAAGCGCCGTTGCCACATTGGTTGCGCCCCAGACCAGCACCCTAGAGCTGATCAGAAGCAACACCAACCCGCCAATCAACAGCATCAATGCTTTACGGGTTGGCACATCATGGGGTATTTCCGCATCATACTCCCCGGCAATTGGATCGGCTTCACCGATTTTGGCTGTGTAGATCATCCAGCCAAATACCACGAACAGCAGCGAAACGAGAATGCCACCATCCAGTAACCCAAGATCCCCATCCAGCATCAGCAGGATACAGATCACCGTCACTGCAAGCAGAATCGGATACTCCCGCTTAAGCACACTGGAGTGAACAGAGAGAGGGATCACCAGGGCAGTCACCCCAAGGATCAGGCCGATGTTGGCAATATTCGAACCGACCGCATTACCAATCGCCAACCCCGGGTTACCATTGACAGCCGCCATGACAGAAACCAGCACCTCCGGCGCAGAGGTACCGAAACCAACCACAGTCAGTCCAATCAGCATGGGTGAAACCCCCAGATTATCCGCCAATGCCGCAGCACCACTGATAAATCGGTCGGCACTCCATACCAATGCAATCAGACCCAGCAGAATCGAAAGACTATACAGCAACATGTAATTTAGAGCCTGTTAACCGAACAGAGTTGACAGAAAAGTGCATCTTTCAAAGTGCAACAGGGAAAATGGTGAGACCTGCACCAACTCGTCCAATCACAAGCCGGCCAATCCCTGACTCCATCAACTACAAAAATTTTCAAAGGGTTGAGATGATAGCAGAAAGCCAGAGCAAGATGTTTTTTGCCCGCAAGAAATCTGAACGCTGCAGATCGAGTCTGGCCTCCCGCAACTTGAAATAGTCCTTGTGCCAACCCATAGGATCATGTATTATCCGCCGTCTTTTTCGAAGCACAAAAGTTCTCCATTGGAGCGACATCGGATGACTACTTTAAGCGCAAAACCGGCTGAGGTCCGCCGCAATTGGTACCTTGTGGATGCAACAGACAAGACCCTGGGTCGTCTGTCCACTGAGATTGCACGACGTCTACGCGGTAAGCATAAACCAGAATATACACCTCACGTGGATACCGGCGATTATATCGTCGTGGTCAACGCTGAGAAGATTCGGGTAACCGGCAACAAAATGGCCGACAAGATGTACCACCACCACACTGGTTATGTCGGCAACATGAAATCCATCAGCCTGAACAAACTGCTGCAGAAAGCGCCTGAGCGTGTGATCGAGACAGCCGTCAAAGGCATGATGCCAAAAAACCCACTGGGTCGCGCCATGTTCAAGAAATTGCGCGTCTTTGCCGGCCCTGAGCATAGCCATCAGGCACAGCAACCTCAGCCCCTGGATATCTAAATCAAGAGTTTAAGACCATGGCAGACACCCATATCACTACCGGACGCCGTAAAAGCTCCACTGCGCGAGTCTTTCTGACCACCGGCAGCGGCAACATCACCGTCAACAGTCGTCCACTCGACGAATACTTTGGCCGCGAAACCGCTCGCATGGTGGTTCGTCAGCCTCTAGAGTCCACCGAGACCCTCGACAAGGTTGACATCAAAGTCACGGTCAGAGGTGGCGGCACCACCGGCCAGGCCGGCGCCATCCGCCACGGTATCTCCCGTGCGCTGGACGCCTATGATGAGTCACTGCACAGTACGCTGCGTAAATCGGGCTTCCTAACCCGTGATGCCCGTGCGGTTGAGCGTAAGAAAGTCGGACTTCACAAAGCCCGTAAGCGTCCTCAATTCTCCAAACGTTAAGTCTGGCTTGTGTGCGGACGACTTCGTCTGGCACCGGGTCTGCAACTGGGGATTCGTCTAATGGCAGGACAACGGACTCTGACTCCGTATGTGGAGGTTCGAATCCTCCATCCCCAGCCAATGCTGATTAAGCCCACCTAGCGTGGGCTTTTTCATTTCTTGCTAGAGTCACCCCGGATGGAGGATTTGAACCGATAAGAGGTTCGACACCGCAGCGAAGCGGAGGTGAACAGCTTTAGCTGGCCCCGAAGGGGCGAGGCCGAAGGCCGAGTAATCCTCCATCCCCAGCCAATGCTGATTAAGCCCACCTAGCGTGGGCTTTTTCATTTCTTGCACCGTTTTTTTGAGCGCATCGCAGCGTACCCGCAGGGGCGTGACTATCGGGCGCCCTTTCTTTTGGTTACTTTTCTTTTGGCGAGAAAAGAAAAGTGACTCGCCCAGGAGGGCGAAACAGGGCATAAGAATAGCCAGACAATGAAACTGTATGCCATATAGGCATACAAATTGACAACGGCGCATGTTGTGCACCATACCGTCACCACATACTTTACAGGATCACTGGTGAAACATGGCCGCCCACACAGAGCGCAAAGAGACCCGCTTAGTTGCGCGAACCTCAACAGAAATACAGGAGATCATACAGCGAGCTGCCGATTACTCAGGCGCTACACTCTCGCAGTTTCTGATTGACTCTGCCATGGAAAAGGCGCGCACGATTATCGAGCGAACCGAATCCCTACATCTCTCCATGGCAGGCGCTGATGCACTATTGGCTGCGCTGGAGAATCCACCCAAGGTGAATGAGAAACTGCGTAAGGCAGCAAAACACTACAAGAGCACGCTGAGTGACCCTGATCATTGAAGCAATTTCCCGGCTTCATGATCGTAACGCCTTTGATTGCAGCGTTGTCGGGTTAAATCATTTTTTCAAGCATCAGGCTCGGCAAAAACCAGTAAAACACACTTCTAAAACCTATGTGGCTTGTCAGGACTCCAGGCCGACCAGTGTCGTCGGATATTACACTTTAACCGGGTATTCCGTTTTAACGCCGCCAGAACATAGGGTGTACAAAAAATACCCCCACCCCCTCAGTGCAATCAAACTGGCCCGACTTGCAGTGGACCGTTCGCACCAAAGAAAGAGAGTAGGTGAAATACTCTTAATCGACGCCATCAATCGAACGGCGCGAGCTGCAGAGCAGATCTCTGCAATCGGACTGTTTGTTGATCCTATGACACCGGAAGTTGTTCCTTTCTATAGTCAGTACGGTTTCTTACCGGCTGATCCTGCCGATTCGTCACGCATTGAATTATGGCTGCCTATCGACAGCTGCATCGATCTATCCAATAGCCTGTCGTGAATATGCATCCAGATTCACCTCAACCCACATTGCATTAGAACATCTGCATTCACACAGCGGGTTAAGAACGCCGACTCCCATCCTCATAGGCCACCACCGGCGGATGACAGATGATCTGCACCACCACCCCATCTGGATCGTAACAGTAGAAGCTTCTCGCCCCATCCCGGTGGGTACGCGGCTCATTTCGCATTCTGACCCCATGGGCGTTGAGGAACTCAAACCACTCATCCACCGCTTCCGGGGTAGCCAAAAAGAATCCGATATGATCAAGGCGCTGGGCCGCCTCATCGAACTGATCTACCGCCGTCTTGTGCAGGGCAAGATTATCTGGCCCTGAGCTGAGATAGAGATTCTCCGCATCCGGACGCCACTCGATCTCCATTCCCAGCAGTTCCACATAGAAATGCTCACTGCTCGCCATATCCCTGACATTCAGCGCAACATGGCGCATTCCCATATGAGAATCTGGTTTTTTCATGGCAACACCTCTCTCAGTGCATGATCCCAATGCTGTTGGCCCAGCGCCCGCTTCACCACCAACGGCAGAGCTACCGCCCCATGAGCCAGTAGTTGTTCATGCAGGGCTTTGATCGGCAGCTCAGGATTGTTCTCTAAAAACTGTTTGGACAGGTATTCGATCAGATCAGCTCCAAGCAGGGCCATAAAGGCGTCTGTCGGCCTTCTTGAGATGGCAGTGAGATTAACTTCAGCCCAGCATGGAATATCCGAGAGCGGTTTCAAGCGCTCCAGGGCTTGCCGGCTGTTGATTTCCCCGGTATGAAACTCAAGATCGATCACCGCTTGTTCAGCAAGCGCCAACCGCCGCTGGCTGAGCAGTATCTGGTCCTGCTCATTGAAGTATCCCCGGGACTCCAGCAGGCGACTCATATAGTGGGCCCAACCCCGCTTGAAGGCCGCTGAGGGATTGATGTGACGCACCAAGCTGTGTGCGGACACCCCTCCGGCCCAAGCCAAATAGTGGCGCCCCGCCCAGCTGCTGTAGAGATTGCGCATGCGAATCGCCGCACGACTCTCACCACCTCCGACCTGCTGATCGTGTGGTATGAGGAGTACCCCACCCTCCTGAGTACGCAGGTAGCTGCCACAATCCGGCCGCCTGAAACAGTTGTCGGTGACCTGAAACGCCAGCTTCTGCTCAGTATCCGGCAGCAGCTGGTGTTGCCGTATAAAATCCCTTAGAAGCTGCGCCTCTTCCCGGTAGGCGCCAATCCGCTGATTACCACTTAAAGCCTCACCGCCAGAGCAGCTTAGATCGGCCACATCCAAACCCTGCCGGTGTATCGACTCATAGGTCTGCTGCAGGCGAATCCTGGCAAACTTGAGGGCTACAGGGGCCTCGATATCGATCTGATCCCGGTTGCGTAACAACCAACTCAACAGTTCATTGCCACACTCCGCCGTACCCGATGCAACTGGCGCCAGATTCTTGATCAGGCACTGCCGGTAATCCTCAACAGCTTCTGCGGCCTGACTGGCGAGAGACTGCAGTCTACCCTGATCGGCACAACACTCCCGGGTTTGCGGCAGATCCCGGCCCAACCGCTTCAGCCAAGGCACCCCCTTTTCTGCTGTTTCCAAGGCATCCGCCAGCCATAGCGTGGAGACCACACCAGGAAGCTCAGAGAGCCGCCCCCTGGCATCCCGTAAATAGTTGGGGGTACTCGCCAACACCCCCATCAGCGCCTCACAGAGTCGTTCAGGTTGGCGAATAACCAGCTCCTGCAGCTGATTCATCGGCAAATACTTTGCTGGATCGCGATAGCGCCAGTCTTGCTCCAGCAACATCCGGTGCTCCACCAGAGCAGCCCCATAGATCAACTGCAGATCGAGCCCAGGGCGCCGTTGTCGTCATCCCCATCTACGGTCAGCTTGCCTTCATACCCGGAAACCGAAGCATAGACAGCGGCCAATGGGTGGAAACGAAACCAGACTCGATAGTAGTCTGCAATCAGCTCATCGAAAGCGCTGGCTTCACTGCCCATCGCGGATCTCGTAATCATGGGTTATTTTTGCAGTCGCACCAAGCATGATCGAAGCGGAACAATATTTTTCCGCACTCAAGGAGATAGCTCTGGCAACATGTTTTTCACTCAGATCCCGCCCACTGACAATAAAATGGGCGTGAATTTCGGTAAATACTTTTGGATCAGCCTCTGAACGCTTGGCCTCCAGCTCGACGACGCAGCCAGTGACCTGCTGTCTGGACTTGCGCAATATGGCGAGCACATCAAACTCTGTACACCCCCCCATGCCAAGCAGCAGCATCTCCATGGGCCTGACCCCCAGATTCCTGCCCCCATGGTCCGGCGGACCATCCATAATGACTCCATGGCCACTTCCGGCCTCACCCATCATGGTGGCTGCCTCCACCCATACAACCCGTGCTTTCATTGATTACTCCAAGTTGGTATGCTCAATTCCACAATAGAACATTCAAATAACGGTTAAGGTCTCAGCCAGATAGGCCGAAAATAGGCTAAACCGTCATACGTGCTCTAGAATTAGATGCTAAACATGAATTACGTTAAATTTATGGTTTGATGTTTTTTGTTACACTATAGCTGTGCGAGTCTACAGAAGCGTGTAGATTCGACAAGTTGAATCGGATTGCTAAACTTGACCCTACGCTTTTGTAGAACAAAGCATGGGCTCAGATTTACCACCATATAGATCACCAGCGACTGCACAGGCAGATGACTGATATAATCAGCAGGTTGATCTCTATACCATATAATGTTTAATAAATTCAGAGTCCAAAGATCATGACGATCATAAAACCGCCACCTCAGGAACCGGAATATCTTCAGCGTTTTCTGTCATTTTGTCATCGCCGGCGCTACCCCAAGAATACCGAAATCATCCACATCGGTGATCCGGCGGATATTCTCTATTACATCACGGAAGGCTCGGTGGCTGTCTACATCGAAGATGAAGATGGTCGGGAGATCATCCTCACCTACCTCAACAAGGGACAGTTCGTCGGTGAAATGGGGCTTTTCGTCCCGGAGCCGAAGCGCAGCGTCATGGTACGTACCCGTGCCTCCTGCCAGATCGCCGAGATCAGCTACCAGCGCCTGGAACAGCTCTTCTCCCATGATCTGAAGGAGTACACCAAAGAGATTCTCTACGCGATGGGCGCGCAGCTCTCGCAACGCCTCAATCAGACCAGTAACAAGGTGGGGCACCTGGCCTTTTTCGACGTCACCGGGCGCATCGCCCGTACCCTGCTGGATCTCTGTAAGGAACCCGACGCCATGACTCACCCGGACGGCATGCAGATTCGCATTACCCGCCAGGAGATCGGCCGCATCGTCGGCTGCTCCAGAGAGATGGCCGGCCGGGTATTGAAAAACCTTGAAGAACAGGGCCTAATCAGCGTCAAAGGTAAAACCATCGTGGTCTTTGGCACCCGCTGACGGCCTCATCGAATAGGGTGCGGTGCGGCCCAGCCGCACCTGAAGGGCAGCAAGACCTCACTCGCCCCTCCCCCTCAGAAAATTCTCCTCACCCGTCTGAATGGCGCTTGTTGGTTTGTTCTTAGACCAACTTTGCTCGATAATTATTATCAGCAGGCCAGTGAATATGTCTCGCAAATGCACGCGATCACCGCATATCTATGCAAACAGAGGCTGCAACGCGAACGCCATTCGCGGAATTTTTCACTTCACTCTAACGCCCCATCTCCTGCACCGCCTGATAGCGGGGACAGTTGGTCAAATGATCATTGACCATACCCACCGACTGCATAAAGGCGTAACAGATGGTGGTACCAACAAAGCGGAAACCTTTGCGCTTCAGCCCTTTACCCATGGCATCTGAGAGCTGTGTGCTGGCGGGCACCTGTTCCAGTTTGCGCCAGCGGTTCTGTATGGGTTTGCCATCGACGAATCCCCAGAGGAACTCAGAGAATCCTTCAGCGGCCTCAAGTTCAAGGAAGGCCTGGGCATTGCCGATTGCCGCATTGACCTTAAGCCGGTTACGTACAATCCCGGCATCGGCCAACAATCGCTTCACATCTGGCGCCCCATAGGCGGCGATCTTGGTCGCATCGAAGTTGTCAAAGGCCGCTCTGTAGCCATCCCGTTTACGCAAGATGGTCAGCCACGAGAGTCCGGCCTGGGCCCCTTCCAAAATCAGCATTTCGAACAGATGCTGTGGGTCACGGGAGGGCACTCCCCACTCCTGATCATGATATTCAACATATTCATCATGCCCCAGACACCAGGGGCAGGGTTCAGTTTTCATGTTTTTTACTCTCCTCAGGGCCAATCCAAAAATGGGGCACATAGGCGACTTCCCAGAGAAACCCGTCCGGATCCCTGAAACAGCCGGAGTAGCCACCCCAAAAGGTCTCTTGAGCTGGCTTTATGAGACTCGCACCCGCACTCATTGCTTCCACCATAACCCGATCCACCGCCTCTCGACTATTTAGGTTATGGGCCAATGTCATCGGACTCTGCTCCGCCTGGCCAAACTCAACCCCGGTATCTTCAGCCAGGTCTGTTTTTGGATAGAGCGCGAGCCAATTAAAAATCAAAACGAGGCAGTCCCAGCTGCTGATAGAACCGAGTGGATTGTGTGAGGTCATTCACACCAAGTGTGATAAGGCTGATTCTTGGCTGCATGGCGCGGCTCCCTTTATTGATGTCGCAAAGGGAGTCTATCCATCGCCTACTGACAACGGGGTGTCAGTATTGAAAATGGGGCTAAGCCAGGTTCAACAGGTATCGCCATCCACACTGAGCAGGTAATCCCGCAAGGTTCTGCCACTGACCAGCGAGTATCGCCCGTTACTCCTCTGCAGGGTTTCGATGCGATCCACACGAAACTGACGAAACCCATCTCGCAGCTCACACCAGGCCGCCAGCGTCCAGACAGACCCCCAATAGAAAAGGCCGAGTGGCCAGATTACCCGTTCTGAGTAAACCCCATCCTGTCGACGATAGGCTATCTCAATTTTATGCTGCTGGGCGATCGCCTTGCGCAGCCTGGCCACGTGCTCCCGGACCTCGGAGGGAATATGAAAATCCGGCACCAGCAGCGCCTCGTGAGAGAGTATCGGACGCAGCCGCTCAGGCACCACCGCTTCCACCTTGCTCAGTGCACTGGAGGCCGCCTCAGCCAGTGCCGCGTCACACCAGCCCTGAACCATCCGCATACCCAGCATCAGCGCGGTCAGCTCTTCATCGTTGAACATCAGTGGCGGCACACGAAACCCTTTGCTCAAACGATAGCCGCTGCCGGCAACCGCCTCTACGGGAATACCAGACGCAGAGAGCGCATCAATGTCACGATAGACAGTCCTGACCGAAACCTCCAACCGCTCAGCCAGGGTTTCCGCCGTGATGTATCGCTCGGGACTCAGCTCCTGTGTAATGCGAAACAGACGGTCCGCACGGCGCATGGTGCACTCCTGTCAAATCAGCAGAAGAGTTGCCGCAATTTGGCTCCGGGATCATCCGCGCGCATGAAGGCCTCACCGACCAGAAAGGCATTCACCCCATGGTCACGCATCAATTTGACACCCTGTTGATCAAGGATGCCGCTCTCGGTCACGACAATCCGATCCTCCGGGATCTGATCGAGCAATCCGAGGGTGGTATCCAGGGTGACTTCAAAGCTGCGTAGATTGCGGTTGTTGATACCGATCAGGCGGTTCTCTACCGCCAGGGCCCGATGCAGCTCCGCTTCGTCATGGACCTCGATCAGCACATCCATGCCCAGCTGGTGGGCTAGATTGTTGAGGCTATTGAGCTGTGCGTCGTCCAGGCAGGCGGCGATCAGCAGGATACAGTCCGCCTCGATCGCCCTAGCCTCATAGACCTGGTAGGCGTCGATAATGAAATCCTTGCGGATCACCGGCAGGGAGCAGGCACCACGGGCCTGACGCAGATAGTCGTCACTCCCCTGGAAGAAATCGATATCGGTGAGCACTGAGAGACAGGCCGCCCCACCCTGCTGGTAACTGGCG
>JARRQD010000064.1:0-21778 GCA_037382205.1 Candidatus Thiodiazotropha sp. | reverse complement strand
AGTCAGGCGATGCTGGCGGCAACTGTCGACTTTATCCACCGGGAGTTGGGATTGAAACAGATCTGGTTCCACCGTTGGGAAGTTGGTAACTATCTGAAGCGTATCGATGGTAGCTACGCACCACCCAAATCACTCTACACAACACTACCGAAGCAGTTCTGCTTTGAGCTAACCGATCAGCTACCGGGGCTGCTGAGTGACAGGCGCACAATCAAGCGTCTGCGTCGGGGAAAAATTTCACCCAGATTTTATAAACTGGAATTATAAAGGAGCATCACTATGCCAATTCTACAAACACTCAATAAAGGTAAGGTACCTGTCCACATCTGGACCGGTGATACAGAATCGACCGCACTGAACCAGTTGGAGAATGTATCCCGCATGCCTTTTATCCATCACCACGTGGCAGCCATGCCTGATGTCCATGCGGGCATCGGTGCAACAGTCGGTTCAGTGATTCCCACCAAAGGCGCCATCGTGCCAGCGGCTGTCGGCGTGGACATCGGTTGCGGTATGAATGCGATCCGCTTATCGCTGACCGCAGCCGAGCTGCCAGATAGCCTACGTAAGCTGCGAAGTCGTATCGAGCAGGCCATCCCGGTAGGATTCGAGATGCATGACCGAGATCCGGTCAAACGTTCAACAATCGTGCCGCTAGCAAATCGGCTGGATCAGATTCTCGACCGACATCCAGCCATCGCCAAGATGCAACGTAAGCGACCCTATGATATCTGGGTTCGTCAAATGGCAACCCTGGGTGGCGGCAACCATTTCATTGAGCTCTGTCTGGATGAAAACGATGCGGTTTGGGTCATGCTGCACTCCGGGTCCCGCGGCATCGGCAATGTGATTGGCCGCTACTTCATCAATCTGGCGCGTAAAGATATGGGTGATCAACTGGGAAGATTACCGGATCGGGATCTAGCCTACTTTAGTGAAGGCGCTCAGCATTTCGATGATTACATCGAGGCGGTTGATTGGGCTCAGGACTATGCAATGATCAATCGTCGAGAGATGATGCGATATATGCTGGATGTACTGGTTAGACAGCTGCCCCACTTCACCATCACCAAGGAAGCGATCAACTGTCACCACAACTACGTAGTACGTGAGCATCACTTTGGTGCCGATGTCTATGTCACACGAAAAGGTGCGATTCGCGCCGGTGATGGGGAGCTGGGTATCATCCCCGGTTCAATGGGAGCCAAGTCCTACATTGTCCGTGGTAAAGGTAGTGAAGCCTCCTTCTGCTCCTGCTCTCACGGTGCAGGACGGCGCATGTCTCGTTCAAAGGCGAAGCGAAAATTCAACCGTTCCGACCTGGAATCCCAGACCCAGGGTGTGGAGTGTCGCAAGGACAAAGGGGTAATTGATGAGATCCCCGGCGCTTACAAAGACATCGATCAGGTGATGACAAACCAAAACGACCTGGTTGAAGTGGTGCATACCCTGAAACAGGTGATGTGCATAAAAGGATAAGTGGGCTGGCCCTACAGACCACTTTTATATCGATAAAACTGAGGACATTACAATGGCAAAAAAAGCCAATCGACCACGCAATCTACTGCACAACCACCCGATGCTACGCAAAGGGGGTGTGCATGATAAGCCAAACAAGGCCAAGCGCCGTAAAGAGAAGCAAAACCTGCGTAAGGCGTGGTTTTCTCTGAGCACATATTGTGTGTTGAGAGAAGACCACGCCACTGCTTAACCCTTGTTATTAATGGAGGCTTTAAACAATCTGCAATTTATCCTTTCTATACAGACACTCACGATTATTGGTTGCGATATTGCAAAAAATGAGTTAGCTTAAGTTTTAAGCCGACAGCATGAATTGCAAATACAACAAGGAGGTTGTAACGCCGAGCATCTAATAATCTCTTCTTAAAACTCAATGGACAACGCCCACTATTGATTGCGTATCACGCCATCAATATGCCACGCATGGCAACATGGGAAATCAATCTAATGGACTCGAAACTTTGGGTCTCGCCACCAAATGCTACAGAGTTTACTCCTGAGATTAACTGACACTCTTATTTGTGGAATAACAAATATATCAAACAGCCAAACACTTACCTAAACCTATGTGAATATATTATGAACAATCCATATCAAACACCAAATTCCAAACTCGTTGACCAGCAGTCAATGGATGAACTTGACTCCACAAATCTTGCATCTCGCGGGTCTCGATTACTAGCGATTTTAATAGATGCCTTAATAGGAATGCTGCTGGCAATCCCATTTTGGTTGCTGACAGGCAGCTGGGATTATGTAAAAAACGGCCAGCAACTCCCGTTTTCTTATACAGTAATGGGAGTTATTTATGGATTCATAGGCTTTGCATTAGTGCATTACTACTTCTTGAATAAGAATGGACAAACCATTGGAAAAACCGTACTTGGTATTAAAATTGTTGCGTTAGATAACAACCTAACAGGAGCCAATCACCTGCTGCTTAAACGTTACCTTCCAATGTCAATTGTATCTGCAATACCTGTGGCAGGTTCGTTACTCATGCTTGTGGATTCGCTTTTCATTTTCCGCAAGAATAAAAGGTGCGTTCATGATTTAATCGCAGGAACAAAAGTCGTTAAGAAGTAGACTTTGGCCACCAAACTCTCCAAACTCAGTAATCGGACTTATTACTGTCCCGTTAACTCCCGCACTCTTGGGAAAAGGCGAGTTATTTTACCTTATCGATGCTTAAATTTTGCAGTAAGCACTATATGTTGCAACTGACTTTACGAGTCACTATTTGTTTCAGCTCCGAGTAAGAGAATGAGAGGAGAGAAGTTGAGCAGAATAATGTAGGATGGATAAGCGCAGCCCGCCGGCCCTTCCAAGGGTTGCAACGCCGCAATCGTGGCTTGAGTGGCTTCCCGCAGGGCGAGGCAAAGGATTTAAACTCAATTTCATGATAGGCATCGTCTAAATGTATGATTTGTACAGGACACCACACTAGTTGCACATATCTGAAATCATTTTATGAGGGGGCGTCTGAAATAGGCCATGTAAATTTAGAATAATTTGAAGAAAAGAAATCTCGTTCCATTAGATAAATTCACCTTCTTTTTACGTCTACTCTTTTCCCTACATTAGTTAGCAATCTTCTAGTTTTTCAATCAATAAATGTCCACTTTGGGTCGGGCAAATCCTATTGCGCCGCGCAAAACTTAGGTCTGCTTTGGAGTGTTAGGTTGATCGATATATGACAGCTCAATCTTCCGCTTCTGGCCGGTCACCGACCATTTCTCTCTCGTGAGCTGCGTTTAATATAACTAGCGTAAACCACCGTCTTTGTCGGTGAGACACGAATAGGCTATGCGGTTACGGCGTACAGAGAGGAAAATGGCCTCCTTTGAAGCGGAAGGCTGGCTCACTAAAGCTCGTGTATCCCACTATAATTAGTCACAGACACTTAGCGTTGCACTAAGAATTGGTGGGAGGGGGGAATATGGTGAATCTCGATATGGATTGTCTTCAAGCGACATTGAAACAATTGGACTTAGCCATCTATTGGCATGAGAAGTGGTCAGCAAACCTTGCCCGTACAATTATCTGTCGACTGCCCGAAGATCATATCGACATTGGAGAGGATGCCCATCGTAGATGTCAATTTGGCCAATGGTATTATGGAAATGAGATTGAAGAACTTCGCAAACATCAATCATTCGTCGCAGTTGAAAGCGTCCATGCCCACATGCATCAGATGGCAAGACGTTTAGTGTTAGCAATCAGACAGGGCGCGACAGACACCTCTACGGAGTATGATGACTTTCGAACTGCATTGGATCACCTGAGCCTCGAAATCAATACACTAAAACATGAAATCGAAGATTCGCTCCATAATCGTGATGCGTTGACGGGAGCCGAGAACCGCATCAGCATGCTAACCTCATTACGCGAATTATGTCAGTTAGTCAAACGTGGTGTTCAGCAATGCGCGGTAGTGATGATGGACGTGGATCATTTTAAGCAGATTAATGATAGCCACGGTCATCTTTTCGGTGACCAGATTCTGGTGGCATTGGTGAAGAGCTTAAAGGCGCACTTAAGACCTTATGACCATGTGTATCGTTACGGCGGTGAGGAGTTTCTCATATCCTTGCAAAATACAGATTTACAGTCTGGGAAAGCGATCGCCGAGCGGATGCGCACAGGTATCGGCACACTGGCCATCCCTATACTGGAACAAAATGTTTTCTCCCTCACGGTTTCGTTAGGTATGGCAATGTTAGATCCAGAGATCGACGTCGAAGAGTCGATTAGACGTGCAGACACTGCATTGTACGCAGCAAAGAATTCTGGTCGAGACCGCGTATGCATCTGGGATCCTTCTTTGACATACAAAGGTCTACCCCCCACATGAAGCTTTAGAAACGCAGGGGCAAACCCTGAATTATTTGTCCGGAAAAGTCTTGCCATATCACTTATTAAATTCACAATTCATTATAGAAAGAGTAAAAAGATCGATACCGATAAGAAATCTTATGTTTCTATCAATACATCAATATCAACAAAACTCAACCTGTAGAAGAGAACAATGGAAGCAATGCGGCGACTACTCGACATCATGGGGCAGTTAAGGGATCCAGACAAGGGCTGCCCCTGGGATCTGCGTCAGACCTACAGCACCATCGTGCCCTATACCCTTGAGGAGGCCTATGAAGTTGCAGACACCATTCAACGAGGTGAAATGGGGGAACTGCGGGATGAGCTGGGGGATCTGCTTTTCCAGGTTGTCTTTTACTGTCAGATCGCGCAGGAAGAGGATCAGAGTGACGAACAGTTGCGCCAAGCCTGGGAGCAACAAAAAGCAAAAGAGCGCGCTAAGCAGAAACAATCTGCACCATCGAGTCAAATGGATGGGATAGCCCAGGCTCTACCGGCTCTGATCAGAGCCGAAAAACTTCAGAAGCGGGCCGCCCGGGTAGGCTTTGACTGGCCAGATGCACAAGGAGCACTCGACAAAGTTCAGGAGGAATTCGACGAAGTACGCCAGGAATTGGAAAACTTCGATCGGCAACATCTCCAAGATGAACTGGGAGATCTGATGTTTGCCATGGTCAACGTAGTACGCCTGTTGAGTATGGATGCGGAGCAAACTTTAACTCAAGCCAACAGGAAGTTTGAACGACGCTTTCGCGCCTTGGAAGAACAACTGCTGCAACAGGGTATTACAGATTTACAGACGCAAAACCTGGAGCTGCTTGACGCGGTTTGGGAGCAGGTTAAAAAGGTAGAGAAAAACGACTAATCAATTATCAATGATTAACAGGACCCGGCATTTGCAGGGATGACGAAAAACATCTTAATCAGCAGTTTCTTAAGAGAGCTTTTTTAGCCATATATGTGGCCAGCATTCAAGCTGGCCACATCACAGAGATTAATGCTGGCTGGCAGGACCACCGATGGTTCCCGATACATCATCGGATGATGGGGATTCACCAGAAGGTCTGGCGCCATCGTCGGAATCCATATCGTTATCCACCCAATCCTTTGGCGGACGTGGTTTTTTTCCATCCATGATGTCATTGATCTGTTCAGTATCAATGGTCTCGTACTTCATTAGTGCATCGGCCATCATATGCAGCTTTTCCAGGTGTTCATTAAGAATACTCTCTGCCCGGTCGTAGTTGCGATCAATGAAGCTTCTGATCTCTTCATCAATGGTATGGGCGGTATCATCCGAGACATTCTTATGCTGGGTCACCGAGCGCCCCAGGAATACCTCCTCCTCTTCCTCACTGTACCTCAGCGGCCCGAGGCGTTCTGACATCCCCCACTTGGTCACCATGTTGCGCGCCAGCTCTGTCGCCCGCTTGATGTCGTTGGAGGCACCGGTGGTCACCTTGTCGATACCGAAGATCAGTTCTTCGGCGATACGACCACCGAACAGACTGGAGATCTGACTCTCAAGGTGCTCTTTGCTGTAGCTGTAGCGATCTGCTTCCGGCAGAAACATGGTCACACCCAGAGCCCGGCCACGGGGAATAATGCTGACTTTGTAGACCGGATCGTGGGAAGGCACCAATCGACCGACAATGGCATGGCCCGATTCGTGGTAAGCGGTGAGTTTCTTCTCATCCTCACTCATTACCATGGTGCGACGCTCGGTGCCCATCATGATCTTGTCTTTGGCCTTTTCCAGCTCTTCCATACCCACCAGCGCCTTATTGGCCCGGGCAGCGAAGAGCGCGGCTTCATTCACCAGGTTGGCCAGATCGGCACCAGAAAATCCCGGTGTACCACGGGCGATGATCGCCGGTTTGACATCGTCCCCTGCCGCCACCTTGCGCAGGTGGACCTTGAGAATCTGCTCACGACCGCGTACATCCGGCAACGGCACCACAACCTGACGATCGAAACGTCCAGGACGCAGCAGTGCAGGATCGAGTACGTCGGGGCGGTTGGTGGCCGCGATTACGATGACACCTTCATTCCCCTCGAAGCCGTCCATTTCAACCAGCAGCTGGTTGAGGGTCTGCTCCCGCTCATCGTGTCCGCCGCCAAGGCCAGCGCCACGGTGGCGGCCCACCGCATCAATCTCATCAATAAAGATGATACAGGGAGCGTGCTTCTTCGCCTGTTCGAACATGTCGCGTACCCGGGATGCACCCACACCAACGAACATCTCGACAAAATCGGAACCGGAGATGGTGAAGAAAGGCACTTTGGCCTCACCTGCGATGGCCTTCGCCAGCAGGGTTTTACCAGTACCCGGTGAACCAACCATCAGCACACCTTTGGGAATCTTGCCGCCAAGCTTTTGGAATTTGGAGGGATCTCTGAGAAAGTCCACCATCTCGGTGACCTCCTCCTTAGCCTCTTCAACACCGGCCACGTCACTGAAGGTGACCTTTACCTGATCCTCACTCAGCATGCGCGCCTTGCTCTTGCCGAATGACATGGCGCCCCTTCCTGCGCCGCCACCCTGCATCTGTCGCATGAAGAAGATCCACAAACCGATCAACACAAACAGTGGAAACCAGTTGATGAGGATATTCATCAGCAGCGAAGGCTTTTCAGGCGGCGTGGCGACAATCTCAACATCGCTGTTCAGCAGATCACTGACCAGCATATCATCGCCTGGGCTGTAGGTTGAGAATCTCTGTCCGGAGGTCATGGTCCCGCTGATATCGCGACCATTGCCACCAAACTCGACCTCCTTCACCTGTCCCGCCTTGACGTTAGAGATGAACTCTGAGTAGCTCATCGGTTGAGCCTTGGGTTGGGTAGCCGAAAAGTTGTTGAAGACCGTCATTAAAACAATGGCGATCACTACCCAGAGAATTAAATTTTTTGCCATATCATTCAAAACGTAAGAACCTCTTGATCTCACTCCGGCAGGTGCCGGTATATCGGACCACACTGGCATCCGTGTGGTGGTTAGGCTGCGTCATCTCTATCCCTAAGACTTCGAAAATAGCCGATAAAAACGGTTAAAAACCTGGATAAAAATGTGCAAACATCTGATTTTTAGGGCTTACTGGTTGGTACGGTACTATAACTTAAAGTTCCCTGCTACTAAATAGATCTCCCGGCTCTTGGCCCGCGATGAATCAGGCTTACGACTGACCACACGGGTGAAGGAGCCGCGTACCTCCCGCAAATAGTCATCAAAACCCTCACCTTGGAACACTTTGACGACAAATCCACCACCTGGCTTTAGGGTTTCACGGGCAAAATCCAGGGCCAGTTCACAAAGATACATCGACCTTGGCTGATCCACGCTGGCCATACCAGTAACATTGGGCGCCATATCGGAAATTACAAGGTCTATGGCGGCCTCGTCCAGCAGATTTCGCAACCCATCGAGGGGCTCGGGCTCACGAAAGTCCCCCTGAATGAAGGATACTCCGGCGATTGGGTCCATCGGCAGAATGTCAAGGGCAACCACCTGCCCCTTGTCGCCCACCAGACCCCGGGCAATCTGACTCCAGCCGCCCGGGGCCGCTCCCAGATCGACCACCTTCATCCCTGGCTTGATCAACCTATCTTTTTCCTGTATTTCCAATAACTTAAATGCCGCCCGGGAACGATAACCCGCCTTTTGCGCCTGCTTCACATAGGTATCGTTAAAATGCCTGTCCAGCCATTTGCGACTGCTCTTACTGCGTTTCATATGATCTGCTTATCTGTTCTGTAACCGCTACTGCAATCATAACCCATGTCTGAAAATTCTTTTTCGGTATTGAGCGTTGGATCCGGCAACCCAATCAACCATAGATTTGGCATGACTATTAAATAGTTCACAAATAAACACTATTCAACGCAAATTCTCCTGACGTCAATGGCTAGACTCCGGATCTCTTTAGCTGTTTCAGTTTTGCTGTGGGTGATGAGTAGAAACTCTCAAAACATCATTACCCTGTAACAATACGCATTCATTTGCGGAGTTTAATTCTCAAACACTTTCTCAACACGAGGAATCAGGATAGAATCCGCCTCCCCGAATCCATATGGCCAATACAATGCCCCTGACCGCAGAGCAGAGCAGATCCCTGAAAAAACTCGCCCACCACCTAAAACCAGTGGTGATGATTGGCCAACACGGTCTGAGTGATGGCGTTATCGGTGAAATCGACACCAGTCTTGATGTGCATGAACTGATCAAGGTCAAGTTGGCGGGTGCCGACAAAAGCGACCGGGAAGAAATGAGTGCCGCCATTGTCGAACGCCTCTCCGCCGAGCTGGTGCAAATCATCGGTCGGGTGGCAATCTTCTACCGGGCAAATCCTAAGAAAAAGAAAAACAGGATTGTTATTTAATATTTTGCCCCGAAGTGGTCAGCTCAACTGATTTGAGCCTGACCATCATCCAGGTCGAAGCGCCTTTTAAACATAACGTACTTCCAAAATCTCGAATTCCCTGTTGCCACCTGGCGTATTGAGGAAGACATCATCCCCCTCCTGCTTGCCGATCAACGCCCGAGCAATGGGTGAACTGACTGAGATCAGGCCTTTTTTGATATCGGCCTCATCATCACCAACGATCTGATAGGTAAACTCCTCATCGTTGTCCAGCTCCAAAACCACCACTGTAGCGCCAAACACCACCTTACCACCCGCATCCAGCTTGGTGACATCGATGATCTGGGCGTGTGAAAGCTTGCCTTCGATATCTTTGATGCGGCCCTCGATGAAGCTCTGCTGCTCACGAGCGGCATGATATTCCGCATTCTCTTTCAAATCGCCGTGCTCTCTGGCTTCAGCGATCGCTTTAATCACTTTTGGGCGCTCGACAGTCTTCAGCTGCTTCAGCTCCTCTTGCAGGTTAGCAGCGCCACGAGCGGTCAACGGTACTTTATTCATTGCACTCTTCCTTATGTTAAGCCGGTTTACTGCTGATGCAGGTCTTGCAGTCGATTGACGTTCAGCTCATCCAACTGTTTGAGGGCCAGACAGGTCGCCTCGGCACCGGAAATGGTGGTGGTGTAGTTGACCTTGTGTTGCAGAGCGGTGCGTCTGATCTCGGCCGAATCGGCAATCGCCTGGGCACCTTCAGTGGTGTTGATGATGAAACTGACCTCCTGATTCTTGATGGAGTCCACGATGTGGGGACGCCCCTCCATCACCTTGTTCACCCGGGTGCATTCAAGGCCCGCATCCAGCAGCGCCTGACAGGTGCCGCCTGTGGCACTGAGGGTGAAGCCCAGCTCTACCAGATCCTGAGCCACTTGTACGGCGCGGACTTTATCCGCATTGCGCACACTGAGCATCGCCTTACCGCCCTGAGGTAGTTGATAGCCGGCGCCCATGATCGATTTGTTATAGGCCTCGCCGAAGGTGGCGCCAACCCCCATCACTTCGCCAGTAGACTTCATCTCTGGACCCAGTACCGTATCGACACCGGGGAATTTGACGAAAGGAAAGACGGCCTCTTTAACAAAGTAGTTATCTGGCACAACCTCTTTGGTAATCCCCTGCGCTTTCAGACTGGTGCCCGCCATACAACGGGCGGCGATTTTCGCCAGCTGCAGACCGGTGGCCTTGGAAACAAAAGGCACGGTGCGTGAAGCCCTGGGATTCACCTCCAGCAGATAGATCTGATCATCTTTAATGGCGAACTGAGCATTCATCAGCCCCACCACCTTCAGTTCCAGTGCCAGCTTGCGCATCTGGTTGCGCATCCGGTCCTGAATCGCAGCAGAGAGGGTATAAGGAGGGAGTGAGCAAGCGGAATCCCCAGAGTGTACACCGGCCTGTTCGATATGCTCCATGATGCCACCGATGAGCACATCCTGACCGTCACAGATGGCGTCGATATCCACCTCGATGGCATCGTCCAGAAAGCGGTCGAGCAATACCGGGGAATCGTTGGAGACACTCACTGCTTCGCGCATATAGCGGCGCAGTTCGTTCTCGTGGTAGACAATCTCCATAGCCCGGCCACCCAGCACATAGGAGGGCCGCACCACCAGAGGATAACCGATCTCTTCGGCCAGCTTGACCGCACTCTCCGAATCACGGGCGGTACGGTTCGGTGGCTGCTTGAGATTGAGCTTCTCAACCAGTTGTTGAAAGCGCTCCCGATCTTCAGCCAGATCGATGGAGTCTGGGCTGGTGCCGATGATCGGCGCACCGGCGGCTTCCAGGTCGTTGGCCAGCTTCAGTGGGGTTTGACCACCATACTGAACGATGACACCGGCCGGTTGCTCTGTATGAATGACTTCCAACACATCCTCCAAGGTGAGCGGCTCAAAATAGAGCCTGTCAGAGGTGTCGTAGTCGGTAGAAACGGTTTCCGGGTTACAGTTGACCATGATGCTCTCATGGCCATCGTCGCGCATCGCAAAGGCGGCATGCACACAACAGTAATCGAATTCGATGCCCTGGCCGATGCGGTTTGGACCACCCCCCAAAACCATGATCTTTTTACGTTTACTGGGTAGCGCCTCACACTCCTCCTCATAGGTGGAGTACATATAGGCGGTACTGGTGGCGAACTCAGCCGCACAGGTATCGACCCGTTTGTAGACCGGCCGTATACCGGCCTCGTGGCGCCGCTGACGAATCTCAGTTTCACTGGCATCCACCAGTTCAGCGATGCGACGATCGGCAAAACCCTTACGCTTGAGAAATCTAAGCCGCGCTTCATCCAAGCCTTCCAGGCCCTGACCGGAGATCTCGCGCTCAATATTGATCAGCTCTTCGATCTGCACCAGGAACCAGGGATCGATGGCACAGATATCGAAAATTTCCTCCAGACTCATGCCATAGCGGAAACACTCAGCCACATACCAGAGCCTCGCTGGCCCCGGCAGCCGGATCTCCCGCACCAGGGTATCTTTGACATGATCCTCATTCAGATCGAGGATCTCGTTGAGTCCATATTTACCGATCTCAAGTCCGCGCAGGGCTTTCTGCAGCGATTCCTGGAAGGTACGGCCAATCGCCATCACCTCACCCACCGATTTCATCTGGGTGGTCAGGCGATCATCGGCCTGAGGGAATTTTTCAAAGGCGAAGCGAGGCACCTTGGTGACCACGTAGTCGATACTTGGTTCGAAGGAGGCCGGCGTGGCGCCTCCAGTGATTTCATTCTGCAGCTCATCCAGGGTATAACCCACCGCTAGCTTCGCCGCCACTTTGGCAATCGGGAAGCCGGTGGCCTTAGAAGCCAACGCCGAGGAGCGGGAGACCCGAGGGTTCATCTCGATAATGATCATCCGCCCGTTTTCCGGATTGATGGCGAACTGTACGTTCGAACCGCCGGTCTCCACACCGATCTCGCGCAACACCGCCAGGGAGGCGTCACGCATGATCTGGTACTCTTTGTCGGTCAGGGTCTGAGCCGGCGCGACAGTGATCGAGTCACCGGTATGTACCCCCATAGGATCCAGGTTTTCGATGGAACAGATGATGATGCAGTTGTCGTTTCTGTCACGAACCACCTCCATCTCATACTCTTTCCAACCGAGGATCGACTCTTCGATCAGCAGCTCGCTGGTGGGTGACAGATCGAGCCCCCGGCTACAGATCTCAACGAACTCTTCCGGGTTGTAGGCGATACCACCGCCACTGCCCCCCATGGTGAACGAGGGCCGGATAATCGCCGGGTAACCAATCTGGACCTGAACCTGCTGCGCCTCTTCCAGGCTATGGGCAATCACTGAGCGGGGCATGTCCAGACCGATCTTGCGCATCGCCTGACGAAACAGATCCCGATCTTCCGCTTTGTCGATCGCCTCTCTGGAGGCGCCGACCATCTCCACGCCGTATTTTTCAAGTACCCCCTCACGCACCAGATCGAGTGCTGAGTTAAGAGCAGTCTGCCCACCCATGGTGGGTAGCAAGGCGTCTGGGCGCTCCTTTTCGATGATCCGCTCAAGGGTACGCCAAGTGATCGGCTCGATATAGATCGCATCGGCCATATCGGGATCGGTCATGATCGTGGCCGGATTGGAGTTCACCAGGATAACCCGATAGCCCTCCTCCCTCAGAGCCTTACAGGCCTGAGCGCCGGAGTAATCAAATTCACAGGCCTGACCAATAACAATCGGGCCGGCGCCAATGATCAGAATGCTTTGTATATCTGTACGTTTTGGCATTTAACAACCGTCTAATCAAAATTGCCGTAAATGGACGCTAATCACCGCAAATTCTCGCTAAATCACTACTGACTCATCATGCTGCCAGACAATCCTATCTGATTGTGTCTCTTTGCGGTTTGAATCTCACCCCTTCATCAACTCGATGAAGTGATCGAAGACTGGGGCCACATCGCGTGGTCCCGGGCTGGCTTCCGGGTGCCCCTGGAAACTGAATGCCGGCTTATCTGTACGGTGTATGCCCTGCAAGGTACCGTCAAACAGCGAGCGATGCATGGCTGTCAGGCAGTCAGGCAGTGAAGCCTCATCGACGGCAAAACCGTGATTCTGGCTGCTGATCATGACGTTGCCTTTCTCTAAATCCTGCACCGGATGGTTGGCGCCGTGATGGCCGAATTTCATCTTCACAGTCTTGGCGCCTGACGCCAGAGCCAATAGCTGGTGACCGAGGCAGATGCCAAATACCGGTAGATCACTGTCGATGATCTTGCCGATGGCTTCAATGGCATAATCACAGGGCTCTGGATCGCCTGGGCCATTGGAGAGAAACACCCCATCAGGTTGCATCGCCAGAACCTCTTCGGCAGGCGTCTGAGCCGGTACTACGGTGAGACGGCAACCCCGGTCTACCAACATGCGCAGGATGTTGCGTTTGACACCGAAATCGTAGGCAACCACATGGTATGGCAGCGATTCTGAGTCTACGACATCCGGCAGCCCCTCTTCCAGTGACCAGGTGCCCTGCGACCATGGGTAGCTGGTAGGAGTGGTCACCTGCTTGGCGAGATCCATACCCTTTAAACCAGGAAACTCCTCTGCCAATCTCAGGGCCGCTGAAAGATCTGGATTGTCGCCCGCAATAATGCAGCCGTTCTGCGCGCCCTTTTCGCGCAGAATCCGGGTCAGTCGCCGGGTATCGATACCGGCGATAGCCACGATGCCATTACGCTCAAGGTATTGGTCAAGCGACGCTTCCGAACGCCAGTTGCTGGCGATCAATGGCAGATCCCGAATCACCAGTCCTGCGGCATGAATCTGGCCCGACTCCTCATCCTCCTGATTGATACCAGTATTGCCGATATGGGGATAGGTCAGGGTAACAATCTGCTGTCGATAGGACGGATCAGTCAACATCTCCTGATAGCCGGTCATAGCGGTATTGAAAACCACCTCACCGACGGTTTGTCCCTCGGCACCGATGGACTCCCCCCGGAATTGGCTGCCATCTTCCAGGACCAGAACTGCAGGTTTTCTCAAGGATCTCTCCATTACAGGCGTGCAAAAAAGGGCAGACCGCTAAGTGTCCGCCCCCTGAAAAATTCTAATGCTGCTCCGGGAATGAAATATCGTGTAAGAAACAGCCCCGGATCTGATGTTCGAAATATTGTACTTATGTCGGGCAAAGCTGTCCATCCGTAGAGATGCCGAATCGACTTAAGGATCGGGGAAATCAATAATCATCCAAAGATTGCGCTGGATTTTGTCCCGGATTCTAGGCGCACAAAGGGGAGCATAGCCGCTCTACGTGACCCTTTGTGCAACAACCAAGCCGGGGCAACAGACAAGCAAGATTGGATGATTATTTGTTTCCCCGGTCCTAAGTCGCCATCAACTGATTCCTGGCCCAGTTGATGATGCCAGTCTGATCCATCGCACCAGCCTGTCGGGTCAACTCCTTACCCCGATGGATCAACATCAAAGTAGGGATACTGCGGATGCCATACTGCATGCCAAGTTGCTGAGCCTCTTCAGTATTCACCTTAATCAGCCGAACTTGGGGCTCCAACTGTTTCGCCGCAGCCTCAAAGGCCGGAGCCATCATTTTGCATGGCCCACACCAGGGCGCCCAGAAGTCGACTAGAAGAGGTAGATCGCTGTTTTGCCGGTGGCGGTGGAAGCGCTCCTCGTTCAGGGACAGGGGCTGTCCGACAAACAGAGGCTGATGGCACTTGCCACAACGCGCCAGCTCAGCTGATCGATCAGATGGCAGACGATTGATGCCATCACAATGGGGACATACCACATGATTATAATCACTCATTCCAAATCACCTACATCAGTAGCGAACCAATCAGATTCCCGCAACCCTCACTCAGTAAAAGATCACCCACCCAAGTAGACCTGAATTTCACCAGGTGGGCAGACCACCCTGGCCCTTCAGCTTTGATGAGAGATTGGGGCATACGCCATGAATATCAAGACTCTCAAACAGGAAATTTTCCAGTATAATGCCATCCGTTTCGCGACAACCAACAGAGGAACTGAACATGGCGGACTCACCATACATCTTCGATGCAACCGCTGAGAACTTTCAGCAAATGGTCTTGGCGGCATCGATGGAGAGGCCTGTATTGGTGGATTTTTGGGCAGAGTGGTGCAACCCCTGTAAAGCGCTGATGCCAACCCTTGCCAAGCTGGCTGACGAGTATCAGGGCAAATTCCTCCTGGCAAAAGTCAACACAGAGGAGCAGCAGCCCCTTGCCGGTCATTTTCAGATCCGCAGCATCCCCACCGTGAAGCTTTTCTATCAAGGCCAGGAGGTTGATGAGTTCATGGGCGCGCTCTCGGAAGCTGAGATTCGTAAATTTCTCGACAAAGTCATTCCCAGGGCGTCGGACGGATTGGTGGAACAGGCGGAAGTCCTGCTACTTCAGGGGAATACTGAACAGGCAGGGATCCTCCTGAAACAGGCCAGCGATGAAGACCCCGAGAACCCCAGAATCAGGCTGGCCTATGCCAAATACTTAGCCACACTAGGCAAGCTGGAGGAGGCGGAGAACATACTTAACGCCTTGCCAGCAGAGGAGAAGCAAAACCCGGACGTCGTTGCCATGCTAACCCGCATCCAGTTCGACCGCACCACAGCCAATAGCCCTCCCGTCGAAGAGCTGGAAAAAAGAGTCGAAGAGAACCCAGCTGATTGTGAAGCCCTGCATCTACTCGCCTCCCACAAAATCATGGAAAACAATCATGAAGCAGCGCTGGAACTGCTGATGGCCCTGCTGCAGAAAGACCGCGCGTACGGGGACAACCTGGCGCAAAAAGAGATGCTCAAGGTATTCGAGATACTTGGTGGCCAGGGCGAACTGGTGAAGCGTTATCGCAACCGGATGTTTAACTTCCTGCATTGACCACTTGCCTTTGATCTGACTCTATGAGTACATTCAGAATCCTGCTCGTGCACTGCTGCGTGATATCAGGGGCTTGACCTATCCTCAAGCTAAGACGCCACGCCAATCAAGAAAAACAAAAACCACAACTCATCCCCCGGTTCCCTGCACCATCAGTAACGAATCTCCCATCAGGATAGAGCAAGCGCCATCATCACCCAATCGCGCTTAATCGTATTGCTCCAATATGATTTATGCCAAAAAATTCCGTTAGGCAGGGTGAAGTGTGGGTTTATGGTGAAGCAGGGCAAGGCGATGCAACACCGCCATGCGCCGCCACAAGCGTGCCATTCACCCGGTAGTGCGACTCACCCAGCGGGTGAGTCTGCTGATCGGCCACTTTTTCAATAAAAACAACAAATAATGGGCAACATGGAGCGATCAACTGATTTTTTTAGATTTAAAGAAGCAGAAAGCTCTGCCGCTATTCCTTCCCAGTGTAGTGTCCTAGCATGACCTGGAGGGGGCACCAATATGGGCCTCAAACGAAAGACATCCACATTTTTTATCGTGCTCACCATAGTCATGGTATCTACCTTGGTGGGAGCCAGTCTCTTCTCTTTCAGATATTTTGCACTCAGCACCGCAGAAGAACAAGCACGAACAGCGGCCGAGATTGTCAGGGTTCACCTGACTGAATCAATGGTCAATGGAACAATCCACAAGCGTAAGACATTTCTCGATCGATTGGCTGCGGTCAAAGGATTGTTTGATGTGAGGGTTGTGCGAGGACCTGGCGTGGTCAACCAGTATGGCCCCGGACTGATATCAGAACAACAGCTTGACGCCATTGACAATCAAGTGGTTCAGTCAGCAAAACCCTTCTTTGGTCTGATCAACACAGCAGAAGAGGAGCTGTTTCGCGCCACCATCCCATATATCGCCCAGAGCGAAAATGAACCTCACTGCCTGCAGTGCCACCAAGTGGAAGTCGGTGATGTACTAGGTGCCGTATCGCTCTATCTATCGATAGAGGAGCAGCGTAATCAAGCACTTCTGATCGTCATCTTTATGGCAGTCGTGGTTGCCCTTTTTGCCGTGCTCTCGATGGGCTTTTCTCGACGCATGATCAAACCTCTGATCGATACCGCTGAAGCAGTTCAGGATGCCGTGCACGGGGCGCGTAAAGGTGATTTCTCGGCTCGAATACAGCATCAAACCGAAGATGAAGTGGGGCAGATCGCAAAGGATCTTAACGTTCTGCTCATTCTGCTGAGTAAAGGACTGGAAGGTATTGCAAAAAAGGTAGCAGGACTGATCCGCTACAACCAACCTATCGGACAAAACCAGCTTGCTACAACGATCGAGATGGTAGAAAGCCTGGAGGATGTCTCCCGGTTCAAACAGGCCATTGAAGAGGATGAGACCAAGGAAGAGGTCTACTGGCGACTCTCCAAAGTCATCAACGACGACTTCATGATCGACCACTTCTCGATTTATGAAGTAGCCTCGAGCAAAAACAAGCTGAAGCCCATGATCGTTGATGGAGTACCCGGCCAGGACTGCTGTTGGTGTGATCCACAGGTACTGATACGCGCCGATGCCTGCCGTGCAAAACGAACCGGACATGTAGTGGACGGCATGAGCACTACCGGCATATGCACAGCTTTCTCCCCGCGTGAAGATTTACCGGATGCCTATCACGTCTGTATTCCAATGATTCAATCGGGATCGGTCGGTGGGGTTGTGCAAGTCGTGACTGACAAAGACCGCAAAGCATTGGCTTGCAACATGATGCCCTTTATCGAGGTTTACCTGAGAGAGGCCGCTCCAGTACTTGAAGCAAAACGATTGATGAGCACTCTGAGAGAATCTGCACTACGAGATCCGATGCGATTTCTACAGGAGTATGTCGACATTCTGGTCTCCTACACCGATCGAAATAAGACCAGTTTTGCTGTACTGATGGCAGACCTGGATTACTTTAAGCAGATCAACGACACCTACGGACACGAAGCGGGAGACGCAACCCTTAAAGCATTGGCAAAGACACTCACAACCTGTGTACGGGGCTCTGATCTGGTGATTCGCTATGGCGGTGAAGAGTTCCTCATGATACTGCGGGATACAGATCCAGATAAGAGCATGCAGGTCGCAGAAAAAATACGTGAAGCCATTGAAAACATGAAAGTCGAATTGACCGGCACAGTCGTACAGAGAACCATCTCCGTCGGCGTCGCTGGTTACCCAGGCGACAGCAGCAGTTTCTGGCAGGTTGTCAAATATGCCGATGTAGCCCTTTACCAAGCAAAAGATACCGGGCGCAACAAGGTACTTCGGTTTATTCCTGAGATGTGGAAGGAGGAGGATGCTTATTGATATTGAGCAACCAAGTGACCATAGGAGGAGATAAATAGAGCCAGATCATTGATGCTATTCTTCAGCGTACTCACAGTCTACGATTAGGGTGATGTAGACTGTGCAGGTTTCATTTTTAATAAACTCCTTATTTGAATGTCCAAACCACTCTTTTCAAGAATATTGATCTTAAAGTCGATTTTTTGTCACTGAGTCTGCCAACACAATCATAATCGGACAGACTTTTTACAGTTTTTACACTCATTTGCCCCCCAGTCATATTCTATTGATAATTGAAATAGCATTGACACCAGTGTCAACTTAACACCGGCTGCAGCTAGTCAGTGGATCGTCACAGAAACCTCTTATCTTACAAGTTTCTGATTACATCAGAGGTTCAGCGATTGAGCTACTGGTTATCAGAAAGAGATACCGATGCTGGCAATCCCCCGCAGAGTGAGGATATTGCCATCTGAGTTGAATCAAGCACCTCTTCAATATCCCGTTCTGGCGCGATCGAGAAGCACAGCAAAACCGATAAGCACACTCAATCTCGAACATCTCGTCCGAGGGCGTGACTGACGGGCGCTCTTTCTTTTGGTTACTTTTCTTTTGGCAAGAAAAGAAAAGTGACTCGCGCAGGAGGGCGAAACAGGGAATTTCCGATAGAAAGACAATCACGAGTGGCTGGGGCGCTTAATACGGCACCAATAAACCCAATATCCTAGCCACGCAGAATGTGGCAACGAGGTAACTCAAGCTTGCTGAGGTTTGGTGGTAATCAAGTAAAAGTTTGACCAACAGCAATACCAACCGCAGCAATATTAGCTGTCAAACCAATGGCTGTGAGGTTTATACGAGCAGATCTTAAATTGATATTGGGCACTATAGTTCATCTTATTGCCACGATATTGTCACTCAAAGATCATGATTAATATTGTGGTATAGAACTATTCCTTACAATTCATCAGTATAAAACCCACCCCATGTGAGGGAGCTATTATCGAAACTATTTGTCATTAGTTGGAAGATGCGTAAAATAGCCCCACGTTGAGGTTCAACTTTTTATACAAATGTGATTTGATATGAGTAACTTACTTGTAGAACAGCACGATAAGCTTGTTATCGAAATGGCCAATTTCTATCTGGATAATATGGAAAAGGAGTTAGGCAAAAAGTACGTCGATAACAGCCATGAGGTCAATGCCAGCCTTTCAGATGCTCAATACAAAGAGTTGAAAGCCAAGTATGATATCGACGACTTCGAGTTTGCCGACCTCTATGCTGAGTTTCAGAAAATGAAACCAACCAAACACCTAAAATCAGCGCTTGACGCCTTTGCCGCCTCTGGCGGAAATGTGGATATTGAACCCATCTTCGACGAAAAGCAGCAGAGACTGAATGTCTCCGTCAGCTTTGCCATCAAGGATAAAACCTATGAAACGATCGAAGGGCTGTCAGCTCTGGAACAGATCATTCTCAAGATGAACGCGATGATCCAGATCGACAATGTGCTCTCTGGTGCCGACCCTGAAGTTGAACCTACATTCTAGGAGCTGCTTAGAAGCTCGTTTGTTAAACTCGCAAAACTTAGCTCTACCAGCGAACAACTCTGCATAATACGGAATCAAGGTGGGGCTAAACCCCACCCATTTCAGTTGAAGTAAACACCATCCCCTGCGAAATAGTTAATATCGGCTTATCCGATCAAAAAAACAGGCTAATTTTTCGCATCAAGCTCTCTCTGAATGCAGTGCCGAATGGACCATCTAACTCACTGTAGACAACTTCAGGTTCTACGACTATGAAGGGTGGGCCACCAGCTACAAGCGCTTCGCCGGAACGCATAATAATTCTTTCACTCATTGAAAAATCCCCTACTGATAATAAGATAGAGGGAATTTGTATGTGGATTTATCGATATTCTGAATTGTGTTATGGAGATTATACAATCGTAGATACGATAACGTGATCATGCTTGGTCTGATTGCAAACCCCGGCAATCTCATTCAAGCCATTGACAGGAGATGTCAGCTCAACCCCATTTTGCTCTTGCTAATCTGATCTATCGTCATTTTCTATTAGCCACTTATTAGAATTGGCAAATGAGTGTTGGCATTTTCCACCGAAGCAGTATAATTTTCAGCTTTGATACAAGATACGTTTCGTCAATCAACAATTATTCACTGACAAGCAGCGGATCACCTCTAACTGCAACACTCACCCGTTAACGAGGCTTAATAACGTGGGAAACACACTTCAAGACCAGCTACTCAAAGCCGGTTTAGTAGACAAAAACAAGGCCAATAAAGCCAATAAAGAGCTTCGTAAACAGACACGTCAGCAACGAAGCAAAAAAGCGACCACCGCACCAAGCCAAGAACAGCTCAGACAACAGGAGAAGGCCGCAAAGGATCGTGAACTTAACCTTCGCCGGGAAGAGGCGCGAAAACAACGAGAAATTGCGATACAAGTCAAACAGCTTGTGGCATCCCATCGGCACCCACGAAGCAATAATGAGGATGACAAGCCCTTCTATTTCAACAACAAGGGCAAGGTCAAGCAGATGTATGTCTCCGCAGATACCCACAAACTGATCACATCGAAGAAACTTGTCATTGTGAATTGTAATGGTGTTTTTGAGTTGGTTCCGAATGAGATCGCGGAGAAGATCCGTCAACGTAATCCAAGTTTAGTGATCGATCTGGCTGAGGAGAAACCGGTATCAGAGGATGATCCCTATGCTGATTACCAGATTCCTGATGATTTGATTTGGTAAGACCGCCGATCCAAGAAAAACAATAACATTCACTTTCTAGACACTGATCCCACTATGAGCTACTGAACCCATGGCAATCAGCCCGCTGGATGTAAAAATATAGCAATTCAGGTAGGAGTGTTCAGAATTCTGGGTTATTTCTTTAAACTATCTGAAAAGATAAGTACCCGATGGTCATCAAGTCCTGGCGCAGCAAATGGACGACGCTCTCAGCTTACTTTAGTACCCAGACCATGCGAGTACCACCATCTACACGACCAACTCGGTCGAGGCTGTTCATCGCCAATTCCATAAACGCACCAAGACCAAAGGTGATTTGGCTAACGAAAACAGCTTACTGAAATTGCTTTATGCGGGGATACTCAAGGCGTCTGAACGTTGGACGTACCCGGCGAAAAACTGGAACCTCACACTCTCTCTGTTGGCCATCCATTTTGTGGAAAGGTTGGAAAATCATCTGGCTCCCTGAAACTTAGTTGACACAGAATATTGAACGCCCTCTTTGCCATTTATTTTGGACAAAGAAACCACTTATCTACGTTATCCCAATAAATAGTTCCAGGGATTATTTCAAATTCATCTAACTTTGGTGTTGATGCTGGGTTATATTCTAAGCGAGCTGTACTTGTAGCCCAACCTAAAACACGAAATTGAATTCTAGAACCATCTTCAGAGTATTTCTCTAAATAACCTACTAACGGACCATCTTCTTTTATTTTTTTATATTGAGGTTCGCTTAAGAAAATACCAAGGTAATATGTATACAATGAGGTACCATTTTTGCAAATTCTTTTACCAATATTTTCTTTTCTAGAAATAGATGTTCTTGCTAATTTTCGTTCTTGTTCAGCAAGTTTGTCCATTTCACTCCTAATATCATCTAATAGTTTACTATTGCCCTTTCTAATCTCCAATGTTTTAATCTCATTGCTAACACTAGAGATATGCTCTGTTAAAACCTCAGGAGTAGAT
>JARRQD010000063.1:0-16435 GCA_037382205.1 Candidatus Thiodiazotropha sp. | reverse complement strand
TATTTGCTTATGCGAGTACTTAAACGTTCGGTAAACAGGAGGATGTAGTAGTTTGTTGTCCCTTCGAACGGAAACTCCTTACTCAGACAATTGAATTTATTGAGCCCCAAGGAACGATCACTCGTCTGCCCCAGCGAAAGCGCTTCTGCAAAGGCCTGGTGGAGGCTGAGCAGTTGATCATCGACATATTTCGATTTTGCTGCAATTTCAAAGATCTTGATCGGATGTACCTTACCCGATACTGAGAAAAGGCCCAATTCCCGGGTCTGGATGCCTTCGAGGTTTTTTATGAAATCCTCTGAGGCGAGGATTCGGGTGCCCAATAGCTTATTGAGATTTTCGATTCGTGAAGTGGTGTTGACCATGTCACCTACCGCCCGGTATTCGAAATGGTCAATCGCGCCCACATGGCTCATCACCAGCTCACCCGCATGCAGTCCGATACGAGTGAAGAGCTTGGGTTCGAGGTCGGAGTTTTGGATGGCTGTACCAATCTCCAGGGCCGCCTCACAAGCCATCTGTTCCATGTTGTGGTTGATTTCGGTGGCTGGCCAGATGGCCAGCATCGCATCACCGACGACATCAGAGACAATACCCTTGTTTGCCCGCACTGGTGTAAAGAGGATTTTGAAATAGTTATTCAGATAGTTCTGCAAGGCTTCCGGCTCCATCTTTTCCGCCATGGCGGTGTAGTTCTGTGCATCTGAAGCCAGGCAGACCCCATAAGCTGACTCGATCGCCCCGGCGGGCTGCTTGTTGTCACGGGCCAGTCTCTCGATCACATCACCTGGCAGGTAGTAACCAAACAGCTGCCGCAGTTGCTCCCGACTGGTGCGCATATGTTGGTAGTGCCAGATTAGGTTGAATGTCAGGGCCAGTGGCAGTTGAATGACCAGAGGTATGAACCAGGGTAGCCAGAGATTGTATTGATTGAACAGCAGATAGACCGTACCGAAGTAACCGCCACCAACGACGAATCCCGCAGTGATGCCAGTTACGCCAGGTTTAAAACGAAACAGCATACTGATGCCCAGGCCAAAGCCGATTAGTAGTAAGCTGATCCAACCGACGTGAGGTGTTTGCAGGATCTCCTGGTTGAGCAGGTTGGCATAGGCGGTGGCGGCGAGTTCTACACCGCTGATATCCAGTCCATTCTCTTGGGTGAAGACGGTATAGAAACCATCTTTCTGCTTTGGTTGATAGGCCCCGGCGTAACCGATGAAGAGGGTTTTACCGTGCAAATGATCCAGCATTTCTGCTGGTGAGGTGAGAATTTGCTGAAGGGTATGGGTTTGAATAGTGCCCGGTGGGCCATAAAAGTTGAGAAGCGGGTAGGTTGGTGCATCAAACAGATCAAAAAGTGCTTGCATCTGTTGATAGCGGAGATTCGACATGCTCAACTTATACTGATCCTCCAAACGGGCACGCATCAGCTTATCTAGAGAGGGGTTGTTGCGAATGAATAGGGAGACCTCATGTAGATCGTCCATATTCGGCGCTTGCAGGGCGGGTTGGTGGGCCTGCAGGGATTCCAACAGCAATTGCTTGATTTGATTACCCCCTGGATCGGCGGTATGTAAGAGTGCTGCAGCCGGCAGTGAGAGCAGCTGCTGGTTGCCACTGAACGTCCAAAACCGACTGACCTTGATCGGTACCCTCGGTAGGATGAATGGGGCGAGATCGAGTGCCGCATCAGCCAGAATTTTGGTGGGGGGAAGCAGATGCTCGATGTTGTGAGTGCTGTCGCCGATCTTCAGTTGCTGTTGTTGTTGATAGGAGACCAGTAACACATTGCCACTTTGTCGCATGCTGTCTGCCAGTTGGGTGTCCGATTCCATCTCTCTGGCTTTTTTGAAGTAGATGTCATAAACGATCAGCCTGACACCCACCTGATTGAGTTGTTTGATCAGCTTCGCATGCAGGCTGCGGGGCCATTCCGGGATCTCTTCCCCCAGTCCGAGTTGGCTTGCAGTCTGACCATTGATTGAGATGATATTGATCGATTCGGGAGCCGGTCGCTGACCGCGAATCTTGAACAACAGCCCCAGACCTGTGTTTTCTTCCAAGTTGTTACCCAGTGGTAGCCGGTAGATCAACACAGCTAAAATCCCAATGGATAGGCCCAGCAGTAGTGCAGATCTAAGCTGATATTTTTCCACAACGCCCCTGTTGGTTGATCGGCTTCTGAGGATTCGATTATTCCACCATTTACCGGCATGATGGATCAATCAGAGCTTGCATAAGTCTAATACAGTTAAACTTACCACTGTAGAAATTGTTAATTTCTGTTAAAGTTTTATCAGGATCTGTCTACACTCGTTCTAAATTGACATGTGTTTTCAGATCCTTACCTGGCACAGATCAGCTGTATGTGTATTCAAGGTGATTGATCCACAGTGTACAACATGGAGAGGCGCAGGGAGAAAACGGCGCAATTCCGGACAGTGTGGCAAATGGCGAGGGTTGATAAGGAGAGCGGCCCCTGCAAATGACCTTTAGCTAATAAACAATATAATAAGACCATGATAGAAAATGTCTCCATTTTTGCCGGCATGGAACCGAGTGATCTTGCGCTCATCGAGCAGCGTATGGTCAGGAGGAGCTATCCACGTAATACCATTATCCTCTCTGAAGGTGACAACAGCGATTCTCTGTATGTCATCTTGAGTGGCAAGGTTAAGGTATACCTGAACGATGAAAACGGTAAAGAGGCGATCATCAATTATCAGGAGGAGGGCGAGTATTTCGGTGAGCTCTCGCTGATCGATGATTACAAAAGATCCGCCTCAATCATGACCACCGTGAAGACGACGGTGGCGATCATGTCCAAACAGGCCTTCCATCAGGTTCTGCTGGGCAATCCGAATATCTGTATCCATCTGTTGAAGGATATGGTGGGTCGGGTCAGGGCACTCACTGATGAGGTCAAGAGTCTTGCCCTGTCAGATGTCTACGGGCGCTTGAGTAAAACCTTGCTGAGCCTGGCTGAAGAGAGGGATGGTCTAATGGTGATTGAGGGGCATGTTACCCAGCAGGAGCTGGCCAATCGCATCGGAGCCTCCCGTGAAATGGTCTGCAGGATCTTCAAGGATCTTGTGAAAGGGGGCTATATCAGCTCCGACAACAATCAATATGTGATCAACAAGCAGCTGCCGGCTCGTTACTGACGACCAACGGGGTTGCTGGTGTTAGTCACTCTGGACACAGGAGTCGGCGCTCCCTTTTGTGGTGTCTGACTCCCTGCGCGCCCCATCGCCAGCAAAGCGCGATAACGAGTTGATCGATCCGGCGAATGAAGTTGTTTGTCATGGCTTTTTTCATGACTTTGATAGCGGTCGGTAATCTGTTCCCCAGTATCGTCAACAGCCAGTGGAACTAAGTCGCAGCTGAGATGTGAATATTTCACTGCGAAAAAATTCCCCATCCCATATCCTTACAACCATCAACTATCGGTTACTTGCACCAGTCGAGGTGCTCAGGGTATGTGGCAAAGAACGATCCTTATCACCATCAGTTTAGTGATTGGTCTTTTCTCAGCGCCTCTCTGCCTCGATCGGTTCCAGGTCTCTGAGGAGACTGCGCTGCAGATACTGCTCTCGTCAGCGGGATCAGAACTGATAAATGTGGATCGAACTGTTGTTTGATACTGCGCATCAAATTCAGCTCCACCGGATCAAGCTCCTGATCGACAAACTGGCGTTTGACGACACCGATGCCATGTTCCCCGGAGAGGGTGCCTCCCAGTCCCAGCACCAGCTTAAAGAGGGCGTTCAGGCACCGCTCACCGGCCTCCAGCTGTTGTGGATCGTCCGGATCGAGCAGCAGATTGACATGGATGTTGCCATTGCCGGCATGGCCGAAGTTAACGATGGTGATGCCGGTCTCCTGAGAGAGCTTCTCCAGGGAATCGATCAGCTCGGGGATGCGTGAGACAGGCACCACCACATCTTCATTGATCTTTTTCGGTGCGATATTGCGCAGTGCAGGGGAGAGCGCCTTACGGGTCTTCCAGAGCTTGGCCACTTCCTGTTGGGTCTCAGCGGTATGAATATCGATCAGGCCGTCCACGCTGGCCGCCTTGGCGACCGCGTTGACTTCATCGGCAATCGCGTGTTCTGCGCCGTCAACTTCGATCATCAGCAGCGCGCCAACCGAACCATCCAGCGCCAAATCAGAAAACTCCCGAACCATCTCCAGCGCCGCTTTATCCATAAACTCAAGGGCACAGGGGATGACCGATTGCCCCATGATGGCGGAGACGGCCGTTGCCGCCGACTGGATGTCCCGATAGCTGGCCTGCAGGGTTCTTTTGCTCTCGGCCAGTGGGGTCAGTTTGAGGCGAGCCTCGGTGATCACTGCCAGGGTGCCTTCGGAACCGATAATCAGCCTGGTCAGATCGTAGCCCACCACACCCTTGGTTGTATTGACCCCGGTAGAGAGGGTTTCCCCGCTGCCGGTGACCGCTTTCAGTCCGAGTGTGCTCTCTCTGGGGGTGCCATATTTCACCGCTCTGGGTCCAGCTGAGTTATAGGCGAGATTTCCACCAATGGTGCAGACGGCGGCACTGGTCGGATCCGGCGGCCAGAAAAAGCCCTGCTCTTGCAGCGCTGTCTGCAGCGCTTTGTTGGTCACCCCAGGCTCGACCCGGGCCAGACGGTTGTCCCGGTCGATCTCCAGGATTCGATTCATGCGTTCCAGGGAGAGAACGATGCCACCCCGCTGGGGTACGGTGGCGCCGGTTGTGCCTGTGCCCTTGCCTCGGGTCACCAGCGGAATGCGATGCTGATGGCAGAGTTGCACGATGCCAACAACCTGCTCGTGCGCTTGAGCAAAGACCACCGCCTCAGGGGTGGCCTGCAGGCGGCTGTTGTCATAGCCATAGGGCAGGCAGTCCCCGGGATCGGTAAAGAGGTTATGTTTGCCGACAATCTCAGCGAGCTGTTTGAGCAGCGCTTTGGGCAGTTGTTTGTTCAATTCAGATGTACTCGAAGACTCGCACGACTCGACGTACGCCGCTGATATGACGAACCACATCCGTGACCGCATCACCCTCCTGCTTGGTGATCAGTCCGAGCAGAAATACCGTACCTCGTTCAGTGACCACTTTGACTCTCAGAGGATCGAAATCGGGTATGTCGACGCGAGAGAGTTTCAGTTTAACCTCAGAGGTCAGAGCAACATCACGGCTGTCCTCACCAATTGATGAGATGCTGCCGATCTCGATCTCGTTGACTACCCGGCGTACCCTTTCAACACCGGCGGTCAGTTGTTCTGCTTTGCGTCGCAGGCGCTCATTGGCGGCTTGTCCGGTGAGCAGTACAACCATGTTGTAGCTGGTGACTGCGATACTGGTCTGCTCTTTGATCTCAGGATCTTTCTTCAGCAGATCGTAGGCCTTGAGTTCAATGCTCTGATCCTCGACGATTACCCCGGTTGTGCGTCGGTCGTGGATGATGGTCGCAGTGGCGGCCGCACCGCCGACAATCGCCGCGGCACACCCCTGCAGGGTCAATGCCGTGAGGAGCAGGTAGAGAGCGGTTGAGAATTTTATCTGCATGAGTTTCCTCTTGAAGTTATCTGTCGCTTGCTTGAAGTTACTTGCATCAATGAAATCAAAGTTTGGCAGCCTCAAATTAAGTCGTCATGCTGTTGAATGCCGGAATCCATCTGTTTGATTTTTCTGGTCCCCGGGATTCGCCGGGATGACGAAATCCGCTTGAATCTGAGGTTCCTTGGATAGCGATGATGAAAAAACGGATTGGCATCCCCATCAACCACCGAGCAGTTGCTGATCCACCAGGTCACATAAACAGTGAATGATCAAAAGATGTACCTCCTGAATCCGTGCAGTCACGGTTGATGGAACGCGGATTTCGACATCTCCAGGGGCCAGTAGTTTCGCCAGTTCACCGCCATCTTTGCCGCTCAGGGCAACCACACCCATCTCCCGTTCGTGTGCCGATTGTACTGCGTGATTCACATTACTCGAATTGCCACTGGTGGAGATTGCCAGCAACAGGTCGTTGGGTTGTCCCAGGGCTTCAATCTGACGTGAGAAGATCAACGAAAAATCGTAGTCGTTGCTGATCGAGGTGACGGTTGAGCTGTCGGTTGTCAGAGCGATTGCCGGTAGCCCCGGACGCTCTCGTTCGTAGCGGTTGAGCATCTCGGATGAGAAGTGTTGGGCATCACCCGCCGAACCGCCATTGCCACAGCTTAAGACTTTATTGCCCTCGAGCAGACGGTCGAAGATCAGTCTGGCTGCATTGGCAATCGGTTGTGATAAAAGTGGTAGCGCTTCAATCTTGGTCTGTATGCTCTGATTGAAGAGTGTCTGGATGCGCTCTTGGTCTAGCATCGGTCTATAAGGCCTGGTGATGGGTCTATCTGGATTCGCTGGCAAGTGTCTCATAAATTGTTCTGCCCAGCACCCTCCAATTCCGCTCAGCTGAGGACTCAATACTTATTGAACAATCTGCCCGGCGGCGTCGCTGTTGTTAAACCTGAACCAACGGATTCAGGTTTAACTCTGTATGGCATTTTTAATCCAGTTGATCCGTTTGTTCGCCGAACCGTTAATTGCCACCACATCGAACCGGCAGGGTTGGTCGATACGATGTTTTTGCAGATAGAGGTTAGCGGCAGCCAACAGCTTTCGCTGTTTGCTCGGGGTGATGCTCTCCAGAGCGGAGCCGAAATCATCCGTCTGACGATAACGAACTTCAACGAATACCAGGGCATGCTTCTCCCGCATGATCAGATCGATCTCGCCCACTTTGCAGCGAAAGTTACGGCTTACCAGCTTGAGCCCACGCTGACTCAAGTAGTCGGCGGCCTGTTGCTCGGCGGCTTCTCCCTGCTGCAGATGGCCGGCTTTCATCGGTGGCCGGCGGGTTGAGAGAGGTCGTGATTGGTCACCGGCGGCAGGCCCGCTTTGGGAGATTCTGAACGGTTATCATCTAGATTGCTCTCCAGATCATCGAGTGGCTGGCTGTTGTGTGGCATCTCGATGCGCGGTGCATAACCGATGATGCTCGCCTTGCCTCTCTCCATATCGGCCCAGGCCAACAGCCGGTGCAGCCGATTTTGTGAATCCAGGTAGAGGGTGCCGCTCTTGCCGTTGTAGAGCCTGCCGGGCTGATCCTGCATAACCAGCAGTTGAGAGAGCAGATTGTAGCTGTCGATCCCCATCGCATAGAGCCTGGCATAGGGACCTTTCACCCCTGGCATGAAGCGTTCGAGGCTTTTACGCGATAGAGCTCCCCCATGGTTGTCTTCAAGCAGCCAGGGAGTGTCGACAAAACTGATTTTGCCCAGATCCCGGTCCAGCTCGGCCTGCTCGATTCCAGAGTAGATATGGGAGGTGGATAGAATGGGCAGATCGCCGGCGCGATAAAATTTCAGCTGTGGACGGATCTGCCTCGCCTTTTGCGGGCGTGCAGCAAGAAAAATGAAATCCGCATCCTGGCGTGTGCGTGGTTCAGACTGAAGTTTTCGGCCCAAAAATCGGGTCAGTGAGCGGATCCGTGCCTCACTCTCGTTAATGTTCAGCAGCATGCGGATTGGCACTGAAAAATCATTCTCCTTGGGCTGATAGATTTGGCTCTCCATAACTTCGCCACCCAGGGTCAGCCAATGGGTACGGAAGCTGCTTGCCAGCCGGTCGCCCCAGTCGCCTTGAGGCGTGAGTATCAGGGCCGATCTGTGGCCTTCCAGCCAGGCGCGTTCGGCAACCTGTTCCGCCTCATCCTCAGGCGCCAGACCGAACTGGAATAGGTTGGGGTTGATCTCGTATTCCTCATTTTCCACCTGATTGAGCGCCAGCACCGGAATGTCGAGCAGTTCCAGGTTGGAGATCATTTTCACCGCGTCCTTGTTCAGCGGGCCGACGATCATCTGTGCCCCATTGAGAATCGCCTGCTGATAGATGGTGAGGGTGTTTTTCAAATCACTGCTGTCGTAGAACTGCAGCTTAGGTCGATATTCCGGGGGTTGTTGATACCAGGCGGCCATCAATCCATCCCTGACCGCTGCGGCAACTTTGGCGTAGGGGCCGCTGCGCGGCAGCATGATCGCAATATGGTCATCTGGGCTGAGTCCCTGTAGCTCAAGCATGCCTGCCAGCAGGGTCTGCATGGCCGGATGGTCAGGGAAGCGCTCCCGCCACTCAGCCAGACTGTTGTTCAGCGCTTCCGGGTCCGCGGTCTGTGTCTTGATGACTTTTGCCAGCTCCATCCAGCCGATCAGATTGGAAGGGGGTTGGGGTTGGAGCAGGGTCAGTGCGGTATCGGTCATGGTGGTCAGGGTCTGTACCAGCAGCTCCTGAACCACCAGGCGTTGCTCCGGATCCTCTTCCATCAGCAGATCGAGTACATCGAGTTCCCGGGCGCTCTCCAGCAGGTTGCCGGAGAGGCGGAAGATTTCCGCCATGTTGCGGTGGTAGTACTGACGCAGCGCAAGCGGTGCATCCGCGCCAGGTTCCGGCTGCATCAGATCCAGTGCCTGGTCGATGTCACCCTGGTGCACCGCCAGTTCTGTCCGTAACATTCGCAACTTGAGGTTGAAATCCTTATCGGTTTCCGAGGGCTGGATCTGCTTCACCAGGGTCAGGCTGTGTTCATAGTCATTCGCTTTCAGCCAGTATTCAACCGCCTCCAGCAGCAACTGCTCACGAAATGGCGGCTCCGACTCCATGGCATAGTTTTCAACGATCATCGCGGCGGTCGCATAATCCTCATCCTCCAGCAGCGAGTCGATCTGCAGCCTGAGCTCAGCAGACATCTGCTGGACAGGCTGGAAATCCTTGGTGACCGTAGTACAGCCCTGTTGCAACAACAGGACAAACATCAATAACAGGGCAATGTGGCGGATGATGTGCATAACTCAGTATCTGTAGCAGGATCCAGTATAATCAACCAGGCAACATAATCGATTGCCAACAGGGCTTCAACCGCAGACTTGAATTGAACAGGGTGTGCCTGCCAGGATTGGCCTACAAATCGATCATTTTTTACAAAACGCTGACTTTCAGTGTCAGTTAACCGGGAATATTTGTGTCTAAGGGCGTACTTTACGTTGTCGCAACACCAATCGGCAATCTTGATGATCTGACCCCCAGGGCGGTCGAAACCCTCAAACAGGTCGACTTCATTGCCGCTGAGGATACCCGGCATACCCGCCCTCTGTTACGGCATTATGCCATCGATACGCCAATGCGCTCTCTGCACCAGTTCAACGAACGGGCAAAAATGGAGACTCTATTAGCGGAACTCAACGGGGGAGCCAGCATCGCGCTGGTCTCAGACGCCGGAACGCCGTTGATCAGCGATCCTGGCTTCCCCTTGGTGCGGGGGTACGCGGCGGCCGGAGGACGGATTGTGCCGATTCCCGGCGCCAGCGCCGTGGCTTGTGCGCTTTCAGCCGCCGGCCTGCCCACCGACCGATTTCTGTTTGCCGGCTTTCCGCCACGCAGCCACTCACAGCGGCTGAAGTGGTTACAGGAGCTCGCCGCAGAGCGATCAACCCTGATCTTTTATGAAGCAAGCCACCGGGTTGTGGAGAGCCTGCAAGACATGACGACTGTCTTTGGCAGCGAAAGGGAGGCAGTAATTGCCCGTGAAATGACAAAGACCTATGAGACTTTTCTCAGAGGAAATCTCGAATTTTTGCTGCAGACCCTCCAGCAACAGGAAGATCAGCGCAAGGGAGAGTTTGTCATTCTGATCGATGGGGCGACTGTTGTATCTCAGTCACGGGTTGAGGTGGATGTGGAGCAGATGCTGGTCACACTGCTGGCGGAACTACCTCTCAAGCAAGCCGTGTCGTTGGCAGCAATTATTACTGGGATAAAGAAAAATAAACTCTATAATCAGGCGCTTGACCTGTCACGCGTCTAAGATGTGATTTATTACTATTAAATTATGCGCAAATTGGACGATAATAGGTCTAACAGAGTGTTACATTTGTACGACATGATGCGCAGACCACAATTTTTTACAATTGGACTCCTGGTTTTTTGTTGCTCTACCAGTCAGGCAGCCGAGAGTGAGCTTGAGTTCACTCCGTTTGTCGGTTATCGCTTTGGCGGAACACTGGAGGATGAGCGCAAGGATCGTCGCTGGGAGTTTGCTGAGGCCTCGGATTGGGGGTTCACCCTAAGCCAGCCCGCATCTGAAACCACCCGTTACGAATTTCTCTACAGCCATCAAGATACCTCATTGGCGGATACCACCGATCCGAACAATGCCTTTGATCTGGATGTGCACTACTTCCACATGGGCGGCACAGTGGATGTCTACCATAAACGCCATGAACGCTTCACCCCATATTTCTCAGGTGGGCTGGGCATGACCTACCTCCATCCTGGCCAGTCGGGGTATGAGAACAAGACCCGCTTCTCCTTGAGTCTTGGTGGCGGTCTCAAATGGTATCCTACTGAGCGTTTGGGTATTCGCTTTGAAATGCGTGGCTATAGCACCCTGGTCAACTCCAACAGCACCTTATTCTGCGATGGGGGCTGCGATCTACAGATCAGTGGCGACGCCTTTCCTCAGTTCGAGACCAACCTTGGACTGATCTTTCGATTCTGAGCAACGATTTCTGCAGCCTGTTCGAGCTGGTGTTAAAAGATTTCAGACTAGTATAGGACACCACACTAGCAACAACCGGGGCTCAGAGAGAGCCCCGGTAGCCAAAGTTAGTGGGTCACCTCGATCCGTTTCGGCTTTTTATCTTCTGTCTTGGGAATAGTGATTTCGATGACGCCATCTTTACCGGTTGCTTCCACCGCTTCGGAATCGGTATTTTCCGGCAGTGAGAAGCGACGATAGAAGAGACCATGGGAACGCTCTACCCGTCTGAAATCATCCCGCTCTTCAGTCTCTTCGAACTTGCGTTCACCGCGAATGCTCAAGACACCATTTTCCATGGTGATTTCGATATCTTCCGGTTTTACACCTGGGATGTCTGCACGGATCACGAACCGATCCGTCTCTTCTTTGATATCGACAGCGGGGGCCCAGTCCCCACTTACCAAGTGGGAGGTCTCCTCATCCCTGTGCAGTTGAGGATGGAACATCCGGTCCATTTCCTGACGCCAGTCATCAAGTGAGCGCCAAGGGTCATAACGTGTGATATTCATGATTTACCTCCTTTCGTAAAGCCCTTCCAGAGGGCGGAATGCGCATTTTTTGCGATACGCCCCTACTTTGAATATGGTTCTGTTTAGGCGGTTTTTCAAGCTTTGACTGGGGTAAATTTTGTTGCCAGATTCCAGCTTTTAACTTGCTGAATTAAATGATAAAAAAAGAGCTATCTGGTGCGGTTGTTTCGGGCCTTTCTTGTCCTGTTATTGGGGTTTTTTCTACGCTGTTTGATGACCGGCCTGGCCGCCTGGTTGCGACCAGTCGAAGGCTGTGCTTGACGACGGCCATCAGTCGCTGGCTGCCAGCTGGGCACCAGATGTTTTTTGCCATTTCCAATCAGATCGGCGCGTCCCATCCGCGCTAAGGCGTCTCGCAGCATGGGCCAGTTTTTCGGATCGTGGTAGCGTAAAAAGGCTTTGTGTAAACGGCGTTGCTTCAACCCTCTGACCACACTGACACTGGCCCTGCCTGGTGCAATTTTTTTCAGTGGATTTCGACCGGTGTGGTACATCGCCGAGGCGATGGCCAATGGGGTAGGCAGAAACGCCTGCACCTGATCGGGGCGAAAGTTGTTGCGCTTCAGCCAAAGCGCCAGATTGAGCATATCTTTGTCACTGGTGCCTGGGTGGGCGGCGATGAAGTAGGGGATCAGATACTGCTCTTTACCCGCTTCCGCGGAGTACTTGTCAAACAGCTTCTTAAACTTTTCATAGCGCTCAATCCCCGGTTTCATCATCATATCGAGCGGCGAGGCTTCGGTGTGTTCCGGGGCAATCTTCAGATAGCCCCCCACATGGTGAGTGACCAGCTCTTTGATATAGGCCGGAGAGCGTATCGCCAGGTCGTAACGCAGACCGGAAGCGATAAAAATCCGCTTGATGCCTGGTAACTTACGGCTGCGCCGATAGAGCTTAATCAGCGGTTGGTGATCCGTATTGAGATTCGGGCAGATGCCGGGAAAGACACAGGAGAGGCGGCGGCAGGCCGATTCAATCTTCTTATCCTTACAGGCCAGCCGATACATATTGGCGGTGGGGCCGCCCAGATCGGAAATGTTGCCGGTGAACCCCGGTACCTGATCGCGGATCGTCTCCACCTCGCGGATGATCGAGTCTTCCGAGCGGCTCTGGATGATGCGCCCCTCATGCTCGGTGATCGAACAGAAGGTGCAGCCGCCAAAACAGCCGCGCATGATATTCACTGAGTGACGAATCATCTCCCAGGCCGGATTGCGCGCATCCCCATAGGCTGGATGGGGGAGACGGCTGTAGGGCAGTTCAAAGACCCTGTCCAGCTCCTCGGTAGTCAGCGGGATCGGGGGTGGGTTGAGCCAGACATCCCGTTTACCATGCTGCTGTACCAGGGCTCGGGCATTGCCCGGATTGGTCTCCAGGTGAAACACCCTGGAGGCATGGGCATAGATGACCTCATCCTCCACTACTTGATCATAGGAGGGGAGACGAACCACGCTCCTCTCCCGGTCCAGTCGGCTGGGGCGGGTGTGAGGTGTAGAGCTGCTCGCCTGCGCGCACTCGGGCTGATGCAGGTAGGGATCTGAATGGACGGGTTTGGCGCCTGGAGTATCTAACTCTGTGGAGTCGATCTCGAACCAGGCTTCAGGAATCCCCTGGCGCATAAATCCAGTGCCACGCACATCCCGGATCTGATCGATCTTTTCGCCTTTCGCCAGCCGGTGCGTGACTTCGACAATGGCCCGCTCCGCATTGCCGAAGATCAGCAGATCCGCCTTCGAGTCAGGTAGGATGGAGCGGCGCACCTTGTCCGACCAGTAGTCATAGTGGGCAATCCGCCGCAGGCTCGCCTCGATGCCGCCGATAATGATGGGTACCCCCTTAAAGGCCTCCCGGGCGCGCTGAGCATAGACAATCACAGAGCGATCCGGGCGTTTGCCCGCCTCCCCGTCGGGGGTATAGGCATCGTCACTGCGGATCCGGCGATCCGAGGTATAACGGTTGACCATCGAATCCATATTGCCGGCGGTGATACCGAAAAACAGATTCGGTCGCCCAAGAATCCTCAAAGCGTCCGCATGGCTCCAGTCCGGCTGGGCAATGATGCCAACCCGAAAGCCTTGAGCCTCCAGCAGCCGTCCGATCAACGCCATGCCGAAACTTGGGTGATCTACATAGGCATCGCCGGTCACCAGAATCACATCGCAACTGTCCCAGCCCAGGTCATCCATCTCCTCCCGGCTCATCGGCAGGAAAGGAGAGACACCAAAGCGGGCGGCCCAGTAGGGGCGGTAGGAGAAGATGCTAGTTGGCTGAGTCATTGAATGGTGATTATATCGTGCTTTTGAGTGTCGGGCAGCGTTGTCATGATGAGTTTGAATATCACAGCCAATCCCAGCCCGTTGATCACCACACATCGGCGGGCTCAAAAGCAGGAATTCCATTCCTACTAACGAGTTGCCTAACCCCCAGCTGCAACCTATTCTGAAATGAGAAGCAGGCTGGACAAAAAACTCCACGGATCCCCTAGGGAAGCGCATGGTCCCCCACGAAAAGGAAAACCCCGATTTCAGCTACGACCTGGCCACCGAGCGCCAAGCCCTGCGCGGCAACAAAACTCGCCGCGAGATTCCCCACAAAGCCCCCAACCGGCTCCTCGCCGCCACCTGGAACCTGACCAATTTCGGTGTCCAGAAGCGCACCGATGACGACCTGGCACTGATGGCCGAAATCATCAGCTGGTTCGACCTTGTCGCCATCCAGGAGGTTGCCGACGAGCTAACCGACCTATGCACACTCGTTGATCACCTACCGGTAGGCTACCATGTCATCCTCTCCGACATCGGCGGCAACCAAGAACGTTCCGGTTTTATCTACAACAGCCAAAAAGTCGCCCGCCTAGAACTCGCCGCTGAAATCGCTGTGCCCCCGAGCGACCATCGCTACATCCGCATGCGCGGTGTCTCTGGCGCTTACAAAGGTTTCGATCGCAACCCCTACGTTGTCGCTTTCAAAGCCGAGGGATTGGAATTCACCGCGGTCTGCGCTCACCTCTACTTTGGCAGCCACACCTACTATGACGAAGACCGCCGCGCCCTCGAAGCCTATGCCTTGGCCCGCTGGGCCGACAAACGCAACCGGGCTAGCGGGGCCTATTCACAAAACATCCTCGTCATGGGTGATCTGAATCTCCCCATCCGAGACAACACAAGCTCGGTCTATAAAGCGTTGAAGGCGAAACGCCTCATCCTGCCGCAACACTCCACAACCATGGGGAGTAACCTGGCCGGTGACAAAGACTACGATCAAGTTGCCTTTCATGCGGGAGCCATGAAAGAGGCCTATCAGGGTAACTCAGGGGTGTTCGACTTTGATCGCGATCCATTCTTCAGAGCGGCCTGGGATGTCAGTCGGGAGTACTTTGATAAGGCGATAAAATACCATATTGCGGACCATCGGCCGTTGTGGGTGGAGTTTTTGGTGTGAGGGGTGAATAGGTTGTGTTGGCTAGGAGATATTTGAGTTGAACAGGATGCAGCCCTGCTCATTATACAGTGAGATGGGGCAGAAGGGCCCCGATTTCAGGTTTACCTGTCTCATTAGGATGTTGCTTAGCATGAAAGAGAATGTTACGGGGTATCTAGCCGACGTAGGCCTGCTTCCTTTTGTGAATCCATTAGGCTATATAATACTCAGGGTAATACATTATGAGAACATTAAATCAGCCACTTAGTTTGAGTCTGTTTGGGATTAGGCTTTACACTAACGTATTTTATTACGTTAGTAGGTCATCTAATCATAGTTATGAAAAGAATGGAAGTAATATGATTCACATCAAGAAAATATATATAAAGAATATCACTGTAATGCTAGCCATGTGTTGTTGCATGTTTTCTAGCATGGCACTTTCTGGAGGCTTAGTTGGGTTAGGAAGTCACTTCTTACCGATATCTGAGATACCAGATTACGGCGAAAGTACGCATCCTTTAGTAGGGTTCTGGCAGGGAAATGACGGCAAACACAAAACATTTCCAGCCTTTCTGTTTTTGGAGTCTGGTGGAGGTGTGGCCTTCATGGAAGAACTTCATCTTCCTGCTTACTTCAAATGGAATATGTCAGATAATCGCGTATACGTAGATGTCGAAGACTTGCATAGTAAATCAACGCCCGTTCGTTTTTTTATGGAGCTCAAGGCTGGTAACTTACATCTAAATATGAACGGTGAGGAAAGTATCATTCCCAAGTACGATTCAATTTCTAGAGAGGATGTCATGTATTCCAATAATAAAATATCACGATTACCAGGCAAACGATAATATTCGCCTTTTAAGGTTTTTCTCAATGAGGCAATTCATAACAATATGACAAACGCGGACGCCATACTTTTCACCCCTTTTTGTGCATTCCGCTGTGCTCCATTTTTATACAAAAAGGCGCTCCGAGTATGTCGCCGGTTATCATGGCGTTAAATTTCACAAGAATTGAGTATGGAAGTATTAACCATAGAAAACCCGGATGAAAATGACACCAAGCCAATTGAGGAAGGTGTAATGCAATATGGGTTATTGCAAGTTGGCGGTGAAATTCCAAGAAGGTGGGCATTTCATATGAAGGATGAAAATGCAATTATAGGTGGAGCCACGGGAAAAGATCACTTTTCACAATTTTATTTAGATAATATTTGGGTAAAAGAAGAATATCGTTCGAAAGGTATAGGAGAAAGAATTCATAAAGATGTAGTGGCCTGCGCTGAAAGATGCGGTTGCAATAGAATTCTATTATCTACCCTCAATAAGAGAGCATCCCAGTTCTATAGGAAGTTGGGTTATGAGGAACTAGCAGTAATTGATGAATATGTAATCGGTTTTAGTCTTCTCTATATGGCAAAGAATATTTAACAAAACATTACAGCGGACAAGCCGCTGAATGCGGCGTTATGCGCTCACAAGGCATTAAAATGGAAGCGAATGAAGAAGAGATTGAAAAGCGGAAAGTGCTCGCACTGTCCGCAATAAAGAAAGCATATGGCACAGAAGCGGACGAATACGGTGCGACACTTTTTGTTTCACATCACCTTGAAGAGATTGAAGAGGGCTACTGGAAGAAGCATCTTGGTACTACGCAGCCAGAACCAAGAAGCGTACTTGATATGCTAATTTTTCAGTCACACTGGGGCGACGAAGAAGATGATGGAATAGATACGTTTGATTTTACTCTTCCAGAAGGCATTACTAATTATGTCATAAGTGTTCGCTTTAATGATGTAGGCGAAATAGAAGAAATTAGTATGGAGAGCTGATCAGTGAATCAAGCATTATC
>JARRQD010000062.1:0-17333 GCA_037382205.1 Candidatus Thiodiazotropha sp. | reverse complement strand
CAAGCGTGCCATTCACGTTGTAGCGTGATTCACCCAGCAGGTGACATAACCATCGAAGCTATTTTCTTTAAAATCAGTAAGCTGCTAGTAGAATGGAGCGGTCAACTGATTTTTTTAGGATCATACTGGTGTACTCTCTCATGCGAAACCGTCAGCATGAGACGGCGCACTAATTTGGATTCCACAAAAGTGGATTGACGCTTTTCGGTGCTTCCATAGTCATGACTTGATCATCACTGAATTTTGCAGCAGCCTGACCTGAAGAAACACTATTTTTGCTCTGACTGGCACTTTGCTGAAACAGACTTGTGAACTGGATCAATTCGCAACTCTCCCTATAATCCAACTGGCTCTTTTCCCTTCAACCAATCATCGCATTTTCAACAACGCGGATGACCGCTTAGCGTCTCGCCCGAAGGGAAGCCTGCTCAAGCCGCGAGTGCAAGGCGTAGCCCGCCACCCTGTCACGGATTCCGTAACATTCAACGAATCAGGTCGGAGCGCATTATGTTTGAAGGTTTTATTCATCAACCTTGAGTGGCACAGGTCTCTGAATACCGTATCCCTGCGCATAATCCACCCCCATCCGCTGCAGCACATCCTGGGTCTGTTTTCGTTCAACAAATTCAGCAATGGTCTTCAGCCCGGCCACATGGCCGATGGTATTGATCGCATCGACAATTGCGCGACTCATCTTGTCATCTTCAATCTGCTTGACGAATGCGCCATCCACTTTAAGAAAATCCACTGTCAGGGACTTCAGGTAGGAGAAAGAGCTGAGTCCGGCGCCAAAATCATCCAGCGCAAAGTGACAACCCATCTCACGGATCTCCTGAATGAAGCTCTCTGTGATCTCGAGATTATTGATAGCGGCAGTCTCGGTGACCTCGAAACAGATCGACTGGGGCGGCACCTTAAGGCTCTCCATCCGCTCCCGGATGAAGTGGAAGAAACCTGGGTCGCTGAGAGAGGTTCCGGACAGGTTGATAAAGAAAAGCTGCCCCTGGTCACGATACTGACTGTGCTTACCCAGATAGGTGAATATATGATCAACCACCCAACGGTCGAGCCGTTGCATCAGGTCATATCGCTCTGCCGCCGGGATGAACGCACCAGGCGCAATGATCTCACCATCAGGGCCCTGCATACGCAGCAGGACCTCAGTATGTCGTGGCCCATCCACCTCTACCAGAGGCTCAATCTGTTGTTGATAGAGTAGGAAGCGATCTTCGCTCAATGCGCTGTTGATCCGGCTGACCCACTGCATCTCATCCCGTCGCAGGGCCAGTTCATCATCTTCAGCGGTATAGATATGCACCCGGTTGCGGCCACGGCTTTTTGCCGCAAAGCAGGCCATGTCAGCATTACTCAACACTTCGTTGCCGCTGTTGGTAACCGGTGTGATATCGACCAGCCCGATGCTCACGCTGGTATTGAATGGGCGACCTTCCCAGATGAACCGATAGCCTTCCACCGCTTCCCTGAGAATATCGGCCAGCTGCGCAGCCCGATCGAGGGGGCAGTTGAGCAGCAGCACGCCAAACTCATCGCCACCCAGCCGGGCCAACAGGTCGCTCTCACGAACCCGCTTTTTCAGTATCCCGGAGACCTGACGTAGCAACTCGTCACCAGCCATGTGGCCACACGTATCATTCACCACCTTGAACTGATCCAGATCCAGATACATAAAGGCATGAGAATGATTCGCCTGGCGCGCCTCGTTCAGCGCATTTTGCAGCGCCTGTTCCAGTTCACGACGATTTTTAAGATTGGTCAGGGGGTCATGATAGGCCATGTGCTGCAGCCGGTCTTCCGCTGCGCGTCTGGCCTGGCGTGATTTAGCCTCTTGCAGTTCCCGCTCGATGGCGGCGCCCAGCCGGGTGAGGTTATTCTTCATGATGTAGTCGGCTGCGCCACACTTCATCATTGATACCGCCAACTCTTCACCGATACTTCCGGAAACGATGATCACCGGGATATCCGCATTGACTGTATGGACCATCTTCAAAACCTCCTCAGAATCGAAGGAGGGCATATTGTGATCGGTAATCACCAGATCCCAAGATGGGTCAGTCAACGCTTCCGTCAGCGCCTCTGGACTGTCTACCCGAAGATGGCGCTCAATCGTCCATTGAGCTTTTTTCAGATAATGCAGCAGCAACAGCGCATCGTCTTCGGAGTCCTCAGCCAACAGTAAACGCAGTGGGAGTTTATTCATCCTTCAGCTCTTCCCAGGCGCCCTATTCATGGTCATCTAATAGGTGTCCGACCGACTGATCAGATCAGCAAATCGTGAGATAGCCAGCGGCTTTCTAAGCAAACTGTGAGCGCCCAGTCGACACTCTCCACTCTATCCTGCCGTTCATCGGAAGAAGTCAACAGCACAACCTTTAGCAGACCCAGCCTGGCGTCAATCGTGAAAAGAGAACCTACCACTTCGACCCATTGAGGAGTTTTCGAGTTTTGAAAAGCGCGTAGCGCCAATGGTTCATCATCGGGGTTGCCTTCAACCAGTAAAATATGATCTTTGCCCATGACTCCAGCCCTGCAGGCCATTCACTACACGGCCTCAATCCATGAGTCGCCACCAATGATCGCTAATAGTGCCATGATATGTCGCTGACCCTATTGACCCAGGACATCTAAACAACCGATGAAACTACCAACGATTGATCACAACTGCCTATATCGGCCAAGGGCCAGAAAATCTGTAGGCAAATCCGAACAGCATCACACACAGAGGATTGTTTGATGATCAGGCCGACTCCTGCCGACAGAGCCAGACAATCAACTCCTGCCTGCCATAAAGCATAGCAGGTCGATTGTGATCGGGAGAATCGCTTAAGGGCCGGGGAAATAAATAGTGGCTATTCGGTCAACTGATAGCGAGTTCCGCAATAGGGACAGGTGGCGGTGCCGGTCTTTTCGATGGGCAGATAGACCCGTGGATGGAGTGCCGCCAGAGTCTCACCGGGACGGGGACAGCAGAGTGGCAGGTCTTTACGGCTGACCTTGTGAACCTCCTGCCGGGTGGTTTGTGCTGCTGCCTGGGTCATTGTTGATTCTCCTCAAACATAGTCCAGCCATTCCGGGTGGGCGGCCAAACGTCCATGTACAAGATCGAAATAGCGTTTCTGCAGCTCACCGGTTATCGGCCCTCGACCACCCGTTCCAATCGTGCGGTTATCCACTTCACGGATCGGCGTCACTTCCGCGGCCGTACCGGTAAAAAAGGCCTCGTCAGCGATATAGACTTCATCCCGAGTAATGCGCTTTTCGACCACTTTGTAACTCTGCTCCTCGGCCAGTTTGATCACTGTCTTACGGGTGATGCCATCCAGCGCTGAAGTGAGATCCGGGGTATAGATCACCCCATCGCGGACGATGAAGATATTCTCCCCAGAGCCCTCCATGACATAACCTTCTGCATCGAGCAGCAGGGCTTCGTCATAACCGTCGTGCAACGCCTCCTGCAGGGCCATCATAGAGTTCATATAGTTGCCGTTGGCCTTCGCCCGACACATGGTGATATTGACGTGATGCCGGGTAAACGAGGAGACCCGGATTCGGATGCCCTTCTCCATGTTTTCAGCACCCAGATAGGCGCCCCACTCCCAAGCGGCCACCATGCAGTGCACTTTCAGGTTGTCGGCACGCAACCCCATGCCCTCGGAACCGTAGAAACACATTGGCCGGATATAGGCAGAGTCCAGGTTGTTCTCCCGTACCACGGCCCGCTGAGCCTTATTCAGGGTCTGCTGGTCAAAGGGAATGGTCATATTCAGAATATGAGCAGAGCGAAACAACCGGTCGGTGTGCTCCTGCAGACGGAAGATCGCCGTGCCCTGCTCCGCATGGTAGGCGCGCACCCCCTCGAATACCCCCATACCATAGTGCAGGGTATGAGTTAATACATGGGTCTTTGCCTCTCGCCAGGGAACCATCTCCCCATCCAGCCAGATGACACCGTCACGGTCAGCCATTGTCGACATCATGAAAACTTCTCTCGTTCGCTTCTTCGTTGTGCATCAGACAGGACCAGATGTCCTGCACCAGGGCCCGCTCTTCGGCAAGCTTCCCACTCTCCACCAGCGCCGGCTGATCCTGTAGCGCACTGCGATGGTAGGCCGCCCGCAGGACCTGATAGATCCACATCATGCGCTCCGCTGCTTGGTTATCGAGCAACCCCAGTTTGGAAAGTGTCTCCAGCAGACGGATGTTATCTGTCCAGACCAGCAGTTCTGGGTGGTCATGCGCCCACTGGAGGACCGTGTATTGAACCATAAATTCTATATCGACGATACCACCTGCCCCCTGCTTCAGATCAAACTGCTGTTGATTGCTCTTATCCAGGGCGGCGCGCATCTTCTCCCGCATCTCGACAACCTCCCCACGCAGCTTCTGCTGATCCCGTTGACGAGCGATTATGTCACATCGTATCTCATCGAAGCGGGCGCCCAGCCTGACATCACCAGCCACCACCCGGGCCCGCACCAGGGCCTGGTGCTCCCAGGTCCAGGCACTGCGCTGCTGGTAGGTTTCAAAGGTCTCCAGGGAGGCCACCATCATGCCGGAATTACCATTCGGCCGCAGCCGCATATCCACCTCATAGAGTATCCCTGAGGGAGTTCTGGTCGTCATGATATGAATGAACCGCTGAGCCATGCGGGCGTAGAAAACGTCCACGGAGACCGGTCTCCGCCCCTTGGTGTAGGCATTCCGGTCAGCGCAACCATGGAGAAACACCATATCCAGATCGGAGCCAAAGCCCAGCTCGATGCCCCCTAGTTTGCCGTAGCCGACTACCGCAAAGCCGCTCTCCCCTGGCTCAAGGCCCGGCGGATGGCCATGCCGACGCACCATCTCCTGATAGCTCATCTGAATGACCTGTTCGATGACCGTCTCAGCGATCCAGGTAAGATAGTCGCTGACCACCATCAGCGGTATCTGCTCGGCGATATCCGCCGCAGCCACCCTCAAGCGATTGCTCTGGGCAAACTGCCGCAACCGCTCCATCTGGCTCTCCAGGTCATCCTCATCGATGCGGGATAACTGCTCGGTCAACTCTTCACCAAGCGCTTCCCGCTTGAGCGGCGAATAGAGCCGACGTGGATCGAGCAACTCATCCAGCAGGATCGGATGACGAGTCAGCATACTGGCCACCCAAGGACTGACCCCGGTCAGTTTGATCAACTGGGAGAGCACCATCGGGTTTTCGATCAACAGGGCGATATAGGCGGTTCGACGAGCGACCGCCTCCAGCAGGTTGAGCACCCTGGGCAGGGTGGCGTCCGCATTCTCAGACTGGCCAACCGCCTGCAGTAACAGCGGCATCAATTGGTCGAGTCGCTCCCGGCCCTTGCGGCTCAACTGACGACAGGCATGACTGTTGCGCAGATGGTTCAGTAGATGCAGCGCCTGCTGCGGCGATTGGTAGCCAAACTGATGAAGGATCGATTCGGCCTGCTCCTCATCGAGCCGATCGTTCCAGAGGGCGGCAAACGGTTGACTCTGTTGATCCATTTCCGCCTGAGGGGCGGCAAAGACCATATCGAAATGGCTCTGCACCCGGTTGCGATGCTGCTCCAGTCGCTCGGAAAAACGCTCCCAATCATCAAAGCCCATGGATCGGGACAAGCGGAGTCTTAGCTGCTCATCCGACGGCAGCAGATGGGTCTGTTTGTCCTGCCAGGCCTGGATGCGGTTCTCCACCAGACGCAGAAACACATAGGCATCGGTCAGCTCCCGCACTGCGTACTCGGGGAGCAGATCCCGACTCTGTAACAGTTTCAATACGGTGAGTATCGGGCGGGTCTGAAGCGCTTTGTCTCGGCCGCCCCGAATCAACTGAAAGGCCTGTCCGATAAACTCGATCTCGCGGATCCCCCCGGGCCCCAGCTTGATGTTGGCCGCCATGCCTTTTTTATGCAGCTCACTGCTGATCAGCTGCTTCATCTCCCTGAGCGATTCGATGGCGCTGAAATCCAGGTAGCGACGGTAGACAAAGGGCCTGAGCATGGCCATCAACTCATCACCTGCATCCTTATCTCCAGCAACCACCCTGGCCTTGATCATGGCATAGCGTTCCCATTCGCGAGCCTGGGAGCCATAGTAACCCTCCATGGCAGAGAAACTCATCGCCAGCGGCCCCACACTGCCAAAAGGACGCAACCGGGTATCCACCCGGAATACGAAACCATCCGCCGTATGGCTGTCCAACACCTGCACCAGCTTCTGACAGAGGCGGATAAAAAACTGTTCATTGGTCAGCCGGCGCACACCATCTGTATGGCCACTCTCAGGATAGGCGAAGATCAGATCGATATCGGAAGAGAGATTAAGCTCCCGGGCGCCAAGCTTGCCCATACCCAGCACCACCAGTGGCTGAGCCTCCCCCTGCTCATTTCTCGGTACGCCCATCTCGTTACAGCACCACAGGTAAAGTTGCTGCAGGGCCAGCTCAATCGAGCCATCTGCCAGCGCGGAGAGGTCCTCCAGTGTCTCAGCCAGATCGGCCTGACCAGTAAGATCGCGCCAGATGATCCGCACCATCTGTTGACGACGGAACTCACGAAGCCGTTTCCCCAGCGCCTGCTCATCGTTGGCACCATTGAGATGATCCGCCAGGCGGGCGGCCATTTCGCCAGACTCCAAGCGTCCACCCAGCAGACCCTGCCGATGCAGCTCCGGTAATAGCTGAGGGAAACGGTTTGCCTGCCGGAGGACATAATCACTGGCCTGCCAGACCGTTTTCAGCTGACTGATGAATGACCTGTCCTGAGGTGGACTGAGCTCGGCTTCAGCCAGCGTCTCACACCACTGTTGCCACTGTTTGTCGTACTCTTGATCTAGCGCCACGCCTCTTCTCATGTTTCTGACTTTTATCGCGGTAGATCTGCAGATTACACCGCTCGGAGTGATTCTACCAACCTCATGATGGCCACAATAAACCCAATCAGCAGCGGCATACTAGTATAAAGCGTGCATTTAGAAAGCCACTCAAGCCGCGAGTGCAGGGTGAGGCAAAGGATTTAAGCTCAATTTCATGATAGGCCTCGTCTAAACGCATGATTTATAGAGGACACTACACTCGCTGGGGATATCGATTATTGCCAAGCCGTAACAAATCACATAGGGTGACTCTCTTCGCAAACCGGCACCAGAGACCAGCTGAGGCATGATCAAGCTGCAACAAATCGAGTACCACTACCCGCACCATCCTCCGCTCCTCAAGGCGGTAGACCTGGCGATCGCCAGGGGCTCTCTATTTGGTTTGCTGGGCCCCAATGGCGCGGGTAAAACCACGCTGATCTCGTTGATGACCGGACAGTTACAGCCCCTTGCCGGAGAGATCCTGATCGATGGCAAGCGTTACCCAGAACAGCGCACATCGATCCTCGAAAAACTGGCTCACATTCCCCAGGAGTACGCCTTCTACCCCCAGTTGAGCGTGCAGGAAAATCTACAGTTTTTTGCCAGCCTCTATCCTGGTATGAGTAGAGACCGCAACCAGCTGATCGACCAGGCATTGGCGTTGACCGGCCTGAAACAACACCAAGACAAGCTGGCAAAACACTTTTCGGGCGGCTTGAAACGGAGACTCAATCTGGCCATCGGCCTGCTTAACAAACCTCAGTTGATCTTTCTCGATGAACCCACTGTAGGGATCGACCCTCAGTCCCGCCACTTCATCCTGCAGTCAATTCGAGAACTGAACGAGGGAGGGAGCACCATCGTCTACACCAGCCACTACATGGAAGAGATCGAACAACTCTGCGACCAGGTGGCGATCATGGATCATGGCAAGATCCTGGTGCATGGCCCACTCGGGCAGATCCTCCATCAGGATCCCCAACTGAACATCGAGCTCGAGCCTATCGCCGACAAACAGCGCTACCAGCAACTCAGCGACAGCCTGCAGGCGGATGGCTATCAGCTCTCCGAACAGACGATCAGCGGACAACCGAAGGATCAATCAGAGGTCAATGAACTGCTGCAAAAGCTGGCTTCAAAAAACCTCTCTGTGGTCAATCTCTCCTATGGAAAACAGACCCTGGAAAAACTGTTTTTCGAGCTGACCCAGACCCACTTGAGAGATTGAATCGATGTTGTTTGCTGTAATCAAAAAAGAGCTGCTGCTGGTATCCCGGGATATTCATGCCCTGCTGGTACTGTTCCTGTTGCCAATTGTGTTCATTCTGATCATGTCTTTGGCGCTGCAGGATCGGATGGGGGGCGAGTCTAAGGAGCGCCCCAAAGTGGGCCTCTGGATGGCGGCAGACAACCATCAGGATGGGGAGCTGCGCAGCCACTTTGAGCAGCTTGAAGGGGTTCAGGTGGTGAGTTTCGAATCCACCAAACAACTGGGCCAAGCCCTGCAGCGGGGTGAAATCATCGGCGGCATTCTATTGCCTGCCCAGTTCGCCAAGACTCTGCAATCCCCGGTAACCGAGCGCAGTGAAAAGCTGCGGATTCTCTACGCCGCCACCCTTCCCCGCTCGATGCGCCGATCGATCCTGGGGGCGGTTCGTCAGGCGCTTGGCGCCTATCAGGTGAATCAGCTGTTCAAATATGATGAAATGAGCGATGTGCAACGCCAGCAGCGGGTCGACCACCTGCTGGGCAGATCCCTGGTGGTCACTGAAACTCACGGCACAGCGACACAAACCCAGCCCAGCTCCGTGCAGCAGAGCGTTCCAGCCTGGCTGATCTTTTCCATGTTCTTTGTGGTGCTGCCAATCTCCACAACCTTGCTCACCGAACGACAACAGGGCACCCTGCAGCGCCTGCAGACCCTGCCGGTTCCACGCAGCTATCTGCTGATCGGCAAGCTGATACCCTATCTGGGGATCAATCTGATCCAGGCACTCTTGATGCTGCTGGTGGGTATCCACCTGGTACCGCTGCTGACCGGTGAAGGTCTGCAACTGGCCGGGAATAGCTGGTTACTGCTGCCATTGATCATCGCCACCAGCCTGTCGGCAATCAGTTTTGCCCTGCTGATTGCCACCCAGGCCAAGACCACTGAGCAGGCAACCACATTGGGCGGCATCAGCAACCTTATTCTGGCCGCCATTGGTGGTATCATGGTGCCAACATTTGTAATGCCCGAACTGATGCAGCAGATAGCCGCCCTGTCCCCCATGAACTGGGCGCTGGAAGGTTTCTTCTCCATCCTTTTGCGAGAAGGCGGATGGGCCATGGCCGGACCCGAGATTCTCAAGTTGCTGGCATTCTCCGGCTGTTTGTTTTTACTTTCAATTCATTCATATAAAGGCCTGACGGAAATCAAATAATGAAAGGTTCAACGGATACACAGTTCAAACTGGAACTCAAACAGATGATCGTTGACGAATGCCGGTTAGATGATTTCGACCCCCAGGATATCAAGGATGACGAATATCTGGCCGGGCCGGAGGCTCGCTTTGGACTCGATTCAATCGATATGCTGCAAGTCATTGTAACCATTAAAAACCGCTATGGCGTACACATTCAGAATGACGCCGAATCAAGAGAGATTCTCTCCACAATCAACAACCTGGCGGACCATTTACGCCCAGAGTAAGGACATGGAGTCAGTTAAACTTCCCATCATAGGATATGCCTGCGCATCCCACCTCGGTGAATCTTTGAAGAGCTCGCCAGGCCGAAACGGCGCACCCGAGCGATTTGAACCGCCCATGCTGCACCTTGATTCCACCGAACTGAAGCTGCCCTACTATGGGATCGACGATCAGTTTGATGATCCGCATCGTACCCAGCGAATCCTCTTCGATGTCATCGAAAAAGCCCTTCAGAGAAGTCAGCTGAGCCCGGCTGAGATCAGTCGAAGCGGACTGTTCATCGGTTCATCCTCTTACGACCTGCGGGGCAGTGAGATCGATTACAAGCAGAAGCTTGAGGCAGGAGATCAATCGGCTGTGCCTATGCCTTTTACCGGTTATAACCGGCTCGGCGAATCGATTTGCCAACGATTCGGTATCGACAGCGAACCGTTTAATATCAACTCCGCCTGCACCTCCAGTGCCAACGCCCTACTGCTCGCCCATAGCATGGTGCAGCAGGGCCATTATCAACATGCGCTGGTGGTCGGCATCGAGCTCTACAACGAGACCACCATCAACGGTTTTGCCGGCCTGCAGTTAATAGCCGAACAGCGCATTGCCCCGTTCGACAAAACCCGTGACGGCATCATTCTCGGAGAGTCCTGCTCCGCGGTGATGATCAGCAACAGCAAACAATCGGCCTGCTCACTGATGCTGCGTGGTGGCAATAGCTGCTTCGATCCCTACAGCATCACTACCTCCAATCCAGATGGTTCGACCATCACCCAGACCCTGGAGAGTGCGCTGCGGGAGACCGCCACCGACAGATCTGAGATCATGGCGATAAAAACCCACGGTACAGCGACCTATATGAATGATATCTCGGAGTCGAAGGGGATTGTCGCCGCCTTCCCTGAGGGCGCGCCGCCGATCACTGCCATCAAACCCTATATCGGCCATACTCTGGGAGCTTGCGGCACCCTGGAGCTGATTCTGTTTGCCGAGGCGCTTGAGCAGGGGTACATCCCCAAAACGCCCAATTTTGAGACGCCAGATCCGGAATTGCCGCTCATCCCATTGAATGAGGATATCGATGCCATGGATGGTGTCTATCTCCTGAACTATTTTGGATTTGGCGGTAGCAATACTGTACTTGTCGTGGAAAAGGTCTAATGGATTTGAACCTACCTCTCTATGCCTATGGCGGCTATAGCCATACTGTCGAACAGCAGCTCCCCAAGCTGGCTGATTTGCTCAAGGCAACCCCCTACACGCTGCCCCGACGCGCTGATCGGCTCACCCAACTCAGCCTGCTGGGGCTACACCGCACCCCCGGCGACACTGCGCTGAACAGCAAGACTCACCTGATACTGGCCAGCGGCGATGCCAACCTCAACAGCACTATCCTGAATAATGAGCAGATCTTTGCCAGCGGCACGCTGCCCAACCCGATCGGTTTCATCAATACGGTAAACAACTCAACCGCTTACCATATCTGCGTCACCCTGGGTATCCAAGGGCAGGCAACCAGTGTCTCCAGAGATCACTGCTCACTGGAGGCGGGGCTGCAGATTGCGGGAACCTTACAGCATCGCGATCCTGCGCCAATCCTGCTTGGCACCGTGGATGAGATTCCCAATGACCCGGATCAGCACCGACAGCGCCTGAAGATATCGCCCAACGCCCCGCTGGCTGAGGGCAGTTTCTGGTTCCATTGTGGCCACCCACAGCATCAGCAGCCAGCCATCGCCACCATCGAATTTTGCGGTTCTATCGGAGATCGCAGCCAAGTTGCAGATTTTTTCAGGCAGCGCCAGATCAGCCACCACCTGCTGGGAGACTTGATTCAGAAATCGGTGGAGCTTGGCATTGAACTGCCCGGCGAGCGGCTTGCCACCCAGAGCCGAGGCCACTATCTGACGCAAAACGCAGACTACCTGCAACACTGGCTCGATCACGCCAAGCCCGGTGAGCGGTTGGGGATGTTGAACACGACAGTCGGCAGTGAGCGAATCACCGTTACTTTGATTCTAAAGCACTGAGCTGGGCAAACAGGGCCCCCTCACGCTGAGCGATCTTATCCAGCTGATCGGCGATTGAGTCGAAGGTATCGTCATATCGGGCCTTGCTTTTGCGTGCGCACATCAGGGCAAACAGACGCCACTCATCACCGATCAACGACATCTCATCCGCCGCCTCGGCGAGCTGATCCGACGCCAAAAGCTTTGCCGCCTCCTGCAGGAATGCCGCATACATAAAGCGAAAGCCGCCACCACCAGTACCGATCTCCTCCTGCATACGCACGATATGGCCGAGATAGAGGTGGGCGTAGCGCTCCTCAGCATCGACCAGTTTGCGGATGTTTTTCGCCACCCGCTGGATCCCCTTGGATCCGGCTATCGGTACTGGGCTTCTGTTGCCATTGACCTTGGCGGTGAAGCGGATCGCCTTCGGCAGTACGGTTTTAAAATCGATTTCAGCGGGCACCTCGGCCGGGTAGTAGAGCAGACCTTTGGGTGCCAAAGCGCCCTTGGCGAAGCGCGCCTTACTCAAACTCTGCCTATCTACCGTCACCAAGTGGGAAAAAACGGGATCACTGACCTGAAATGCTTCACCTTCACGTCCATAGACCAGCAGATTGTGCGCATTGAAATGAAAACGCATATCTTCGGGAAAGTAGGGGAGAAAAAACACCGAAGTCTGCAGGCCAACGATCCGCCCATCATCCAGCAGCCGATCAAGCACCGCTTCCCCCTGAGCTGGTTTACGGAATTTCTGAAATTCCATCTTCAGTCCACTGATCCGCCGGGAGAGGGCACGGATGATCATCCTCGGAGGGGTTCGATAGGCAATCAGTGGCATGCCGTTGATCTTAATCAGGGGGATATAGGCGTAAGTCAGGCCGCTTGCCAGGCCGAAGGCCATCGGTTCAGACACATCCAATCCATGGTAACGAAGCATGGCGGACATGACCCCTGTCTCGCAATGCGCCGCGTGTCGGTGCTCAAGTGGTTTATTCATACTCTTCAGGTAGTTGTTTACCTCCCAGCCACTGGTCTCGGATGACTCGATGCGACCGGAATCGGACTCCGCATAGATCACCTTGGTCTCTCCACCAAGGGATCCAGCCTTATCCTGCGGGATGTCTTTGATCTTCATACCACGCTCAGTAACATGAAGGAGCTGGAAAAACGTCCGCTCTCTGGAACGAAACAGAGCAACCGCTCGCCGCTTTTCAGGCGCCCCGATTTTAATAGCTCATCAAGCATGATATAGATCGATGCGGAGCCAGTATTGCCCCGGGTGGTCAGATTGGTGAACCAACGCTCACGAGGAATCTCGAAATTGAGCTCCACCAATGCCTCATAGACCTTCTCATCAAAATACATAGAGGAGATATGGGGCAGAAAATAGTCCACCTGATCGGCCTGCAGATCGGTCTTGGCGATCACCCGTTTCAGGGTCTCCTTAACCGCCATCGGCACGATGTTTTCGTTGAGCAGTTTGACATCCTGTTTAATGCTCATGATCGAATGATCGATCAGCCCCTGTTGCGTATAAAGCTTCCAACTCTTCAGGCTGCCGTCCTCCAGCTTCTCCGCACCTGAGTACATGCAGGTCTCCAGCTCATTGGCATAGGAGTAGATCTCGATCCACTCAATCTCAACCACCGGCTGCTCCGCACGCTGATTAGGCGCGTTTTCGACCCGAAAAGCACCGGCGCCGTCGGAGAGCATCCAGCGCAAAAAATCTTTCTCAAAGGCGATCTCGGGATTCTTCTTGAGGTTTTCGATTTTATATTTTGACTCCCCTTCGAAGTGGCTGGCTCGCAACACCGGCGATACCAGTTCCGAGCCGGTGGAGACCGCCTGTTTGAATTCACCGCTCTTCACCGCCAGATAGGCATATTTCAGCGCAGCCGCACCACTCAGACAGATCCCAGAGGTGGAGATCACCTCACAACACTGGCTGCCCAGCTCCCCATGTACCATCAGCCCATGGCCAGGCATCACCTGGTCGGGAATCGAGGTGCCCGAGACCAGACACTGCATCTGATCGAGCTCCGCCTCGGAGGCAAACAACCCCCGCACACAGTGCGCCGTCATCTGCGCATTACTGTGGCTCAGCTCACCACTCTGCGGATCGATCGCATAGTAGCGCTGTTTAATCCCGTTGCTGCGCAGCACCAGTCGCTTGGCTCGGGATGGTTTACCACCCACTATGCCCAGCACATCCTCGATCTGCTCATTCTCAACAGGTTGATTCGGCAGAAAAGCCGACGTGTTGGTTATATATGCCCTCATTTACCGCAACCGAATTCTTCCATACGCTCACTCCCAGATCCGGAAGGCGTCTCAAAATATGTTTTAGTCTGTTGATGTTTATGCTTCATCAGAGGCGTCAGCAGTGCTTTGAGCAGCCTACTCAAAGGCACCACGGTAACAATCATCAGAATTAGAAATACCACATAGACCGCCAGTACAGGGATTCGTTTCGAATCGCCCTGTTTGCCGATTCTGCGCAACAACTTACCCCAAATCAGAAAACTACGATAACCCACTTTTTCTGATTGAATCTCACTTACTTCCGCTCTGACCGCCTGCAGGCCGTGCAACAGTGGCCCTGAAGCCTTTTCCCTATCATCAGCAAGCCCTTGCTCAATCGCCTTGCCGAAGCGGCAACAGGCTTCGATATCCTGATCGGATACCCCAGCTGCCGGAAATCCCCAAAAGGCGCCCTTTTTACCCGTCCACAACCATCTCGGTGTGGTAACAAAGGAGGCCATCAGAGAACCCTGATCTGTCAGCACCACATTATCGATTAAACGGGCGCCACAGTCATCTAGCATGGCCTTCATGGTCTGTTGCGCGCGGGTCCACATATTACGACAACCGATCACGGTGATCACCGGCTTGCCGTGGAGTAACTGCTTACCCTGCTCACTCTGTAGAAAGCTGGTAATCGGCAGCGCTGGGGCGAGAAACCAGACCTGATAGGCCAGGATCACCAGATCGGCATCAAAATCCGCATCGACTTGCAGCGGCATCAACGCCGGCGGATCCAGATAGACACACTCAGGAAAGACATCCAAAAACTTAAAAAAAGGCCAGGGAAAGGGGTAGGCATCCACCGGTCGAAGGGTTTCTGCTTGCAGCGCAATCCCGCTTGATGCCTGCAGAGGTGCGCTGATCGACTGCACAATTCTGGACAACTGACCGGTTTGTGAATATTGAAGTACAAGGATCTTTTTCATAGCTGGACTGGTATCAATCAGGCATTCCCACCCGGAACGCATCTATTGCGTTTAATAAGCCAAAATCGAGGTGACAGCTCCTTTTTGTGACCGGCTAACCCCGTCATCCGTTGAATTTCGATTTAACGCGATCCTATTGCTCGGCCAACATGGATACTGTTAGCACGAATCTAAGGGCTCTATAAGTAGTGCGTTATATTAAAGCGTTTGTTTGAAGCTGTCTCTAAGCCCCCACAGGAATAAGCAACAGCAAACACTTATCGTACCAGGCCGCCAGAATCAGTCTCTTAACCGTTTGACAACGGAACCGGCAATCTGTGTGAGTTTCGCCCTGAGCCATGCAAGCCATAAGCTCAGCAGCAGGGCCTCATCATCAGGTCAGTACAAAAGATGGTACCTGAGACTGCCTCAGTCTGCCTATGGAGTGGGGTTCTGTCAATTCAACCTAAAAAGATCAGTTGGACAGCGTGAAGGGTGCGCTTGTGGTGGTGCAGGGCAAGGCGCAACGACGCGGAATAGCCTGCTATTCCAAGGAGTTGCAACGCCGCCATGCGCCGCTACAAGCGTGCAATTCACGCTGTAGCGTGATTCACCCGGTAGGTGACCATAACCATCGAAGCGATTTTCATCATAATCAAACACCTGCTATTAGAATGGTGCGGTCAACTGATTTTTTTAGGTTCAACCGATGCCGGCCTTAAGGGAAGACGAGCGCCAACCACCGGGGCAAATCTGTCCCGGTGGTTGGAGAGTCGATTTTTTACAACTTACCTTTGATCGCACGCATCAGTTCAACGATATTATCCGACATCGGCCCAACCTTCTCATACTCTCTTTCCGCGCCGGCCATATCACCACTTCGCTTCAGATCGGCGATTTTTTTGATCAGCTCATGCAGCTCTTTGTGAGGTTTTTCGATCTGATTGATCTCGCTGATATGGCTAAGCTCATGCTTACCATGTTCTTGATACCATTTGCCAAAGCCACACTGGGCATGGTCGAACGCAACCCGCTCGTCGAGTACGCCCTTGCCATCCAGAAAACCTCGCAGCTTGGTCTTCCAGCTTAGATGGGCAACCATCGCCTGCTGCAACTGCTTGGCATGGGCATCACCGATATTGAACTGATCCAGCAACTGACTCAGCTTATCCACTTCGCTGGACATATCGCTACTGGCTTCATAGCTGCGCTCTGAATCACTTGTGGTTGTATCGGCAATCTGGGTGATCTCAATGATATTGCGATTAATATCCTCAGCCACCGCACTCTGCTCTTCTGCCGCTGTGGCTATCTGCCCACTCATACCGGAGATTGAATCGATAACCTGGGTAATCTCCTCCAGTGACTGGTGAGCCCGCTCAGCCTGCTCAACACTCTCTGCAGCCTGTTTTTGACTGGTCTCCATGACGGATACCGTCTGATTTACGCCAGCCTGCAGACTCTCTATCATCTCCTGGATCTCTTCGGTGGAATCCTGAGTCCGTTTGGCCAGGGTTCTAACCTCATCCGCCACCACGGCAAAGCCCCGTCCCTGCTCACCGGCACGCGCCGCCTCGATCGCCGCATTGAGCGCCAGCAGATTGGTCTGATCCGCGATTCCGCGGATTACATCCAGAACGGAGCCAATCCGCTCACTGTCCTGGGCCACATGCTGAACTGTCTCGACCGCCTTACCCACATCGGTTGCCAGGCGATCGATACTTCTGGTCACATCCATCACCACTTTCCGACCGGAATTCGCTTGCTGATCCGCCTCACGGGCTGCTTCAGCCGTCTGCGTGGTATTCTGCGCCACCTCATGAACCGTTGCAGACATCTGGGTCATCGCCGTGGCCACCTGAGTGGTCTGCTCATGCTGCTTGCGGATACCGTTATTGGTATGTTCCGCCAGATTGGCAAACTCACCGATCTGCACACTCAAATTGCCGGCAGAGTTGGAGATATTCTTGACCATTTCCTCAATTTTATCTGCAAAGCGGTTATAGCCCTTGGACAAGCGGGCCACCTCATCCTCACCGGTCTCATCCATGCGTACGGTCAAATCCCCATCCGCCGAAGCGATCCCCTCCATGGCCTGGGCAGCGATGCAGATAGGCCGCACAACACCCCGGCTGATCAGCCAGACCAGTAGCCCAATCACAGCTACCGAGGCCAGACCAAGGGCAAACAGAATCCAGGTCAGATTGGAAATGGCGTCGGCCGCTTCGGAACGCTCTTTTGCCACCAGTAGAACACCGATCGGATCACCGGAGTAGTTGTCGATACTGGCGGCATAGTAAGCCACCGGCTTACCGTTCAGCTCACCCCGTCCATACTCGCTTTCGCCGAGATATGCTAACTCCGGAAATCAATAAGCTGTAAGCAGTAGAAGGTTTTGCACCCAAGCCACCCACAACGACCTGTTGAGTTTCAAAGTCAATCAATGGTTCCGGTAAGGCACAAGGATCGGTCTCTGGAGGAATAGCCGTGGGATACACGGTTGGGCAACCTAAGAGTCTTGCGTAATAGAAGTTGAGCCATTGTTCCCGATCAGT
>JARRQD010000061.1:0-17605 GCA_037382205.1 Candidatus Thiodiazotropha sp. | reverse complement strand
AATCTGAGTTGCTCGGGGAAATTCAATGAATAACAGCTTCAGTTTGAGGTAATTCTGTAATTGTTATCTACAGTCACTCGTTTTCCCATGATTTAGACAGGACAGTTGAGATTACTTAAATTGGGACAATTGCAGGGGGAAGTCCATTGCTGCAGCGAATAATTTTCATGACGTGCGCCTTTCTTCTGGTATTGGTTGCCATGCCTTTACGGGCGGCAGATTGGGTTTATACCGTAGTTGATGGAGATAATCTCTGGGATTTCAGCGTTAAACATCTGGATAATGTTATGCGCTACGAGCAACTTGGAAAGCTGAATAACATCAAAAATCCTAAGCGTCTGCAGCCCGGTAGCTGGTTACGCGTACCGATGAAATGGATACGTAGTAATGTGGTTCCTGCCCAGGTTGGCCAGGTAGAAGGCAAGGTACGTATGATCCGTGCCGATGGTTCTGCAGAAACCAGCCTGGAGTCCGGTGTGTTGATTCATTTAGGGGATACTTTGAATACCGGGCAGAACAGCAGCGCTTCAGTTATCTTCGCAGATAACTCCAGCTTGGTTCTATACAGTGATACTGAGATGCGATTTAATCATCTCAGCGCCTTTGGTGAAACCGGTATGGTAGATTCCAGAGTGCATCTGAGCCAGGGGCGTATGCAGACCAAGGTAAAGCCGGCATCCGGTCCCGGTTCCCGATTCGAAATTCATACCCCGTCGGCCATCACTGCGGTCAGGGGGACAGCCTATCGCGCATCGGTAAGTCCTCAAGGCGACTCGTCAAGTATCGAGGTGCTTGAAGGGGGGGTGGTGGTTCGTGGTGCTGAGCAGGAGACCCTTGTATCGGCAGGTTTTGGTACCCAAGTCGCGCTTGGTAAACCCCCGATGAAACCACGCAAACTGCTCCCATCTCCCAGCTTGCTTGAGCCGCCTCAACCGCTAAGAGCTTTGCAATGGCAGCTCAATTGGCAGCCGCTTGACGGGGCACAAAGCTATCGCGCAGAGATTAGCTCCAGTCAGCATTTTGATCGTTTGCAATGGGAGGCGGTGGTTTCAGAACCCCAAGTGGCGTTGCCCGGTCTATCGGATGGTAGCTACTGGCTGAGAGTGCGTGGTATCGATGAGGTTGGGCTTGAGGGCAACAGTGCTGTACTGCCTTTGCTTTTGGATCGGTATCCCCAGCCACCGGAATCCTTGAGTCCTGCAGATGGTGAGATACTGAACCTTGGTGGTGTTGAGCTTAAGTGGGAACAATTAAGCGATGTTAAAAAGTACCTTCTGGAGGTTGCTGCAGACCAAGCCTTTGAAACGATCGTCTATAAGAAAGAAGCGGATGATGTAGATGCGCTTATGTTGACAGAGCTTACTCAGCCGGGTGTCTACTACTGGCGAGTGTCAGCAATTGCTGAAGATGGGGAGTTGGGCCCTCCCGGTCTGGTTCGCTCCTTGCGGCTTAGAGGGGATATTGAAGCGCCTGTTGTCACTCTAGCGACCACAGAAGAGAAGGTGGAGAGCCGTTGGCAACCACTTAAACCAAACTATCGTTACCATGTTCAGTTGGCGCATGACCCTGATTTCACACAGCTCGAATTTGACCAAATTGTTTCCGTCAATGGGCAATCGTTTGATCACATCTATAGCCAGCTTCGATACTTAAGGGTGTGTGCCGTGGGCGACGATGACTATCATGGGCCTTGGAGTTCAGTACATAAGGTAGATCCACTGCTTGGGAAAAGTGTCTGGATTGTACCGATCAGCACCCTGCTCGGGTTGCTGTTTTTGTAACGTGAAAGGGCATATATGTTTTGACTAAGAGCCGATTCAATCAGATTGTTCTTACGGCCATTCTGGTTGCCGGCTCTTTTTTCCTGGTCAAACACCCCGTGATAGAACGTCTTGACCATCTGATCTATGACTATTTTCTGAACCTGCAAGATAGCCGAATCAGTGATCAGCTGGTGGTGGTTGCCATCGATGATATAAGTCTTCAGGTGGTGGGGCGTTGGCCCTGGTCCAGGAGGGTTCATGCGCAACTGCTCGATCGCTTAACTGAAATGGGCGCACGGGTTGTTGGCTTTGATGTGCTGTTTTCTGAAGCCGAAACCAGAGATGCTCAAGCGGATGAATTATTTGCGGATGCGATTGCTCGCAATGGGGTGACTGTGCTCGCTGTTGCGCCGTCTAGTCCGTTACCAGGAAAGCCGATTGCCGAGGTGCTGCCGTTGCCGCAACTGGCGGCCGGTGCTGCTGCATTGGGCCATGTGGATTTTGAGATCGATAGTGATGGGCTTTGCCGCAGCTTCTATCTCTATGCCGGTATGGATGATGCGCGTTGGCCAACTTTCAGTTTGGCCATGGCGAATCTGGCGGATCAACAAATTTCACTGAAAAATAGCAATACCCTGAGTAGTGGTGGCTCGATCAGCTGGGTGAGATCAGGGCGCTACCTGATCCCTTTTGACGTTCGACTGGATAGCATGGAAATCATATCTGCCTATCAGCTTCTCAACGATGATGAGGTGGCAAAGCGGATCGAGGGACGCTATGTATTGGTTGGTTCGACGGCTACCGGGTTGGGGGATGTCATCTCAACACCGGTGTCAAAAAAACATCAACGGATGCCGGGTGTTCTGTTGAATGCGCATGTGTTGAGCGGCTTGCTTGCAGGCCAATGTATGCAAGAAATGGAGAGAGATCTGCATCTCTATTTGACACTGATAATCACTGGAATTGTAACCCTGCTGTTATCATCAGTTCGTTTCCCAGTGTCAGTCGTTTTGTTCTTTTTGGCGGTGATTGGTATACCGGTTGGAGCCGGGTTGGCGCTATTGGTAACGAAGATATGGATTGCGCCTGCAGCATCAATGGTTCCACTGCTAATTGGTATCCCCTTATGGGGTGTCTGGCTGCATCGTTATGAAAAAAACATTAATCGTCAATTGAGTGTTCGGATGCATGATCAGGCTACTCATCATGCTGTGACTGGTTTGCCTAATCAATATGCCTTGGAAGAGTTTCTGGGTAAGCTGACGGTAAATGATGCAGACGCAAAAAAACTTGCCGCAATGATCATTATTCATGTGAAGTGGTTAAACTCGACAAGCAGTATCATCGGCCGCTCAGCTTGTAATCAACTGTTACAAGCCATTGCCCAGCGGCTGCGCGATGTTGTGCGTAGTGATGATATTGTCAGTCATCTTGGCGGTGACGACTTTGGGGTGTTTGTACAGGGATTGAGTGATGATGAGTCAGCGGATGTTGTTGCTCAAAATTTACTGAGGGTGATGCAGCAACCGATCACCTTTGAAGGCAACTCCATGTTTCTTGCACCATGCATTGGCATGAGTTTGTGGCCGGAGGTGAGCAAAGATGGCGAAGCGCTACTGCGCGATGCCAATATCGCAGTATTCAGAGCGCGTATGCAGGGTACTGAGTCTATATGTGTCTATTCATCTCAGATTGCCAGAGAGGTGGAGCAGGGGTCACAATTGGAGCGGGCGCTGGTCTTTGCTTTGGAGCGTGATGAATTTGAGGTCTACTATCAGCCTCAAGTGGTTACTGGAACTGGCCAGATGTTCGGTGTTGAAGCGCTATTGCGATGGCATAATCCAGAGCTTGGCCTGGTCTATCCTAGTGCGTTTATTCCGGTGGCGGAATATACCGGGCTGATCCAGGCCATTGGTTTATGGGTGTTGCGTACGGCTTGTAAGCAGGTGCAGACGTGGAACAGTCAGGGCCTGGGGCCAATACAGTTGGCAGTCAATCTTTCACCACTGCAGTTCAGTGATAAAAATCTGGTTGATGAGGTGCGTCACTCGCTTGAGGAGAGTGGATTGGAGCCCGGTAATTTAGAGTTGGAGATTACAGAAAGTGCTGTCATGCAGAATATGGCTGAAGCGACGCAAGCGATGCGTTTACTTAAAGAGCTGGGTGTCAAGCTGGCGATTGATGATTTTGGCACCGGTTATTCATCTTTGAGTAATCTTCGCCACTTTCCTTTGGACAGGATCAAGATCGATCAATCCTTTATCCGTGAGTTTCAGCAGGATGATAATGTTAAAGAGATTACGTTGACGATCATTGATATGGCTAAACGTCTTAAACTCAAAGTTATTGCAGAGGGTGTGGAGACTGAGGCTCAGGCTGATTACCTGCAGCAACATGGGTGTGATAGTCTGCAGGGTTACTTCTACAGTCACCCCTTGCCGGCATCGGAGTTGTCCGCAATTCTGAACACAGGAGATTGCAAGCAAGAGAGTTCATCGCAAGTATAGAGAGAAATCTTCCAACGTTAATGATCCACTCGGTGTGGCTTTCAAATCCTTTTCAAGAATATTATTTTTGTAAATTGCGTGCGCCTGCTGGGTGAAAGGGGATATATTCCTCTACATGCGGTTTGCTAGGGCTTGTTGGGCGATTAAGGAGTGGGTGATGGCGTCTGGATCAAAGAGGGTGATATTCGCAGCGTTGATTGGCAATACGCTGATCTCAATTACGAAATTTGTAGCAGCTGCGATTACCGGCAGCTCAGCGATGCTGTCCGAAGGCATCCATTCGCTGGTGGATACTGGAAACCAGGGCTTGCTTCTATATGGCATGGCCAGGGCAAAAAGGCCGGCCGATGAAGCCTTTCCTTTCGGGTATGGCAAAGAGATCTATTTTTGGAGCTTTATCGTTGCGATCCTGATTTTTGCCTTGGGTGGGGGTATCTCGATCTATGAAGGGGTTCATCATCGTATTGGGCCTGGCAATGCTTTTTGAAGGCGCCGCCTGGCTGTTCGCACTCAAGGAATTCAGTCGAGCCAAAGGTAAATGGGGCTACATGGAGGCGGTGCAGCGGGCGAAAGATCCTTCGATATTCGTCGTCTTGTTTGAGGATACGGCCGCCACGCTGGGTTTGATGGTGGCCTTTTTGGGGGTGGTTTTGAGTCAGCTTACCGGTATTCTGATCTTCGATGGACTGGCTTCGGTGATTATCGGCTTGATCCTCGTTGCAACGGCGGCCTGGCTCGCCTATGAAACCAAGGGGCTGCTGATCGGCGAGAGCGCCAATCAGCCGCTGGTTCGGGGGGTCAGGCAGATCGTGGCCGGGCATCACACGGTGGATCATGTGAATGAGGTGCTGACCATGCATATGGGGCCGGATTTTGTGCTGGTCAATCTCAGTGTTGACTTTCAGGATCGGTTGACAGCCGATCAGGTGGAGTGCTCGATCGCGGAGATGGATCAGCAGATCAAAGCTGGATTTCCACAGGTCAAACGGCTGTTTATTGAAGCCGAAAAGCGCGCTGTAGATTAGGCTTGGAAGCTAGTGTAGTGTCCTATATAAAGCGTGCATTTGGAAAGCCACTCAAGCCGCGAGTGCAAGGCGCAGCCCGCCGGGAATGGCCAAGGGGTGCAACACCACAATCGTGGCTTGAGTGGCTTGCCGCAGGGCGAGGCAAGGGATTTAAGCTCAATTTCATGATAGGCCTCGTCTAAATGTGTGATTTATATAGGACACTACACTAGAAGACGTTGATTTTAGAGGTGCTTTTAGATTGGTCTTACTGCAGGTTGACCCGCTGAGTCCATACGGGTAGAATTCCGGCTCTTTACCTCGCCAGATGTCTGGTTGAGGAGATAACGGGATATTTCGGGGATTAATGCAATGTATGCGGTAATTCAAACCGGCGGCAAACAGTACCGGGTTTCTGAAGGCGATACCATCAAGGTCGAGATGTTGACCGCGGATGAGGGCGCCTCCGTCGAGCTGGAGAAGGTTCTGATGATCACCAATGGTGATGACGTCAAGGTCGGTACACCTTATGTCGATGGCGGCAAAGTTACGGCTACCGTGAAATCCCACGGCCGTGGCAAGAAAGTGAAAATTATCAAGTTTCGTCGCCGCAAGCACCACATGAAACGCCAGGGGCATCGTCAGTGGTTCACTGAGTTGCAAGTTACTGGCATTAGCGGCTGAGGAGAGAGAGATGGCTCATAAAAAGGCAGGCGGTAGTACACGAAACGGCCGCGATTCGGAATCCAAACGACTTGGTGTAAAGATCTTCGGTGATCAGGCGGTGAAGGCCGGTAATATCATCGTTCGTCAGCGTGGCACCCAGTTCCATAATGGCGTCAATGTTGGCATTGGCAAAGACCACACCCTGTTCGCCAAAGCGGATGGTACGGTCAAGTTTGAAGTCAAAGGCCCGCGTAACCGCAGATATGTGAGCGTTGTCGCCGAGTAATCCTATTCCGGAGTTGACGCTCAAAAGCCTCGTCTGTGGACGAGGCTTTTTGCGTTCTGGCCTATGAAATTTGTAGACGAAGCCAAGATCAAAGTTATTGCCGGTGACGGAGGAAACGGCTGTGCCAGTTTTCGCCGGGAAAAATATATCCCGAAAGGTGGCCCGGACGGGGGCGATGGGGGTGACGGAGGCAGTGTCTACCTGATTGCCGACAGTGGCCTCAATACCTTGGTGGATTTCCGCACTCAGCGAACCCATAAGGCCGAGCGGGGCCAAAATGGCATGGGGCGCGAGCGTACTGGCCGCAAGGGGCAGGATATCCATGTACGAATTCCGGTGGGAACCCGTATCTTCGATGAGGAGACAGGTGAACTGCTGGGCGAACTGTTGGAGCACCAGCAGACCCTGCTGGTGGCTCAGGGTGGTGAGCACGGCATCGGAAATGTGCATTTCAAAAGCAGCACTAATCGCACCCCGCGTCAGTTTACTCATGGAACCGAAGGTGATCGGCGTGAATTGCGTTTGGAACTGATCCTGCTGGCGGATGTGGGGTTGCTGGGAATGCCCAATGCAGGGAAATCGAGTCTGATCAGTAAAATCTCCAGTGCCCGACCTCGGGTTGCTGACTACCCCTTTACCACCCTTTACCCTAATCTCGGGGTTGTCAGTCTCGGTCAGGATCACAGTTTTGTGGTGGCGGATATTCCGGGAGTGATCGAGGGGGCGGCTGAAGGCGCCGGGCTAGGGCTGCAGTTCCTTAAACACCTCGCCCGCACCCGGTTGTTATTGCATATGGTGGATATTGCGCCACTGGATGAGTCTGTGGATAGCGCCCATGAAGTTCGACAGATCGAGCGGGAGATGAGTCGCTATTCAGAGGCGCTCGCGGGGAAAGAGCGTTGGCTGGTGCTGAATAAAAAGGATCTGCTGTTGGATGATGAGTTCCTGGAGCGCAGTCAGGCGCTTTGCGATAGCCTGAACTGGCGTGGGCCTGTGTATGGCATTTCCGCTGTATCGGGTGAAGGTACTAAGCAGTTAATCTCGGATCTGATGTTGCACCTGGAACAGTTGTGGCAGTCAGAACAGGAGCCGGAAGAGCAGGATGATGATGTGGCCTGGGATCCTTTGCAGTAAATCAGAGCAGATTCTGGCTTGGCTCAAAGTCTCATGAGATAGTTGTCAAATTCGATTCAGCATGTCAGGTAGCAAATGATTTCCCGGGAAAAGATCGCCAATTCCAAGCGTTGGGTTATTAAGATCGGTAGCGCACTGCTTACCGCTGACGGTAAGGGATTGTCCCATGATTTGCTTGGTTCCTGGGTTGAGCAGATGGCGGCTCTACGGCATGCCGGGCATCAGCTGGTGCTGGTCTCCTCCGGAGCAGTGGCGGAAGGTATGAGTCGCATGGGTTGGCAGACCCGTCCAAACAATCTGAATGAGCTGCAAGCCGCTGCGGCGATCGGCCAGATGGGGTTGGTGCAGGCTTGGGAGGCCGGATTCCAGCGGTTTGATCTGCATACCGCTCAGGTGCTGCTGACCCGTGATGACCTTGAAGACAGATCCCGCTATCTGAATGCCAGAAGTACTCTGCGTACATTGCTTGAACTGGGTGTGGTGCCCGTGGTCAATGAAAACGACACGGTGACCAACGATGAATTGCGTTTTGGCGATAATGACACCCTGGCCGCGCTGGTCGCCAATCTCATCGAGGCGGATCTGCTGGTATTGTTGACTGACCAGCAGGGGCTGTTCGATGCGGATCCCCGCTTCAATCCTCAGGCAAAACTGATCTCCCAAACTCGGGTGGATAATCCTCAGCTTGATCAGGTTGCGGGTGGCAGCGCCAGTGGCCTTGGCCTTGGAGGTATGGTGACCAAGGTGAGGGCGGCGCGGCTGGCGGCCCGTTCAGGTACCGGTACTGTGATCGCGGCGGGGAGACAGAAACAGGTTGTTGATGCGATCTATCGCGGTGAGGATGTCGGTACCTTGATGGTACCTGTGCAGGAGCCTCAGGCGGCTAGAAAACAGTGGCTTGCCGGTCAGCTTCAGCCCAGAGGCAGTCTGACCATCGATGATGGCGCGGTGCGTGTGTTGCGTGAGCAGGGGTGCAGTTTGCTGGCTGTCGGCGTCAGTGGGGTAAAAGGTGATTTTGCCCGGGGTGAAGTGGTTGTCTGTTTGGATGCGCAGGGCGCTGAAGTGGCCAGAGGGCTGGTCAATTATGATGCCCAGGAGACGATGCGTTTGATGGGTAAACCGAGCAGTCAGATCAAACAGATCTTGGGATATGTTGATGAGGATGAGCTGATCCACCGGGACAATCTTGTGTTGTTGTGAGCCCTGTTGAGGGAGCTGGCCTAGTTTCCAATCCGCACAATTTGTTAGGCAGAACTGTTTTATCCAACACTCAATCACCTGGTGGTATTTAGAGCTGTTTTTACCGTTTCATTAAGATGATATTTAAAACAGCGAACTTCGTCCGCTGGCCGACCTGGAAATGTCTACTTACTGTCCTGAGTCTGTTGCTAAATGGCGATAGAGGGTACTGCGATGAATGCCAAGTTGTCTGGCGGTGGCGCTGATGTTGTTGTTGTTCTCTTTCAGTGCTGACTCAATTACTGTTCGTGTGAGTGATTTTAGATTTGATTGGGTTTGCTTGGTGTTGGTCAAGCATGCTTGGATAGCGGCTGGTAATTGTTGAAGCTCAATCACGGCATCTGCATCCGTTAAAACGAGTAGAGTGCGAATCGTACTGACCAGTTGGCGGAAGTTGCCAGGCCACTCATACTGAACAAGCGCAGAGATGGCTGTTTGGCTGAGTCGGATGGTGGGTTCAGTCTCACTCAGTCGCTTAAAAATCTCCAATATAAGCTGTTGCCTCTCTTTTCTGTCGCGCAGGGGTTGCAGAGATAAGCTGAAACCCTGTATTCGATAGAGTAAGTCGGCGCGGAATGCACCTGAGTTTACAAGCTGTTGTAAGTTCTGATTGGTTGCACAGAGCAGTGTAAAGTCAACTTTTACAGTTTGACCACCACCCAGTGGTGTTACCTGTTGATCCTGTAATACTCTCAGTAATCGTGCCTGTAGACTGAGGGGCATGTCACCGATTTCGTCAAGAAAAAGTATACCTCCGTCAGCTTCACGAATGCGTCCGGGCATGCCTTGGCGTTGCGCACCGGTGAAGGCGCCGCTGGCATAGCCAAAAAGTTCAGACTCAACCAAGGATTCTGGTAGGGCTGCACAGTTGATCGCGACAAAGGGGCCACTTCGGCGTTGACTCAGGCTGTGCAGGTGGCGTGCAAAAATCTCTTTACCAACCCCGGTCTCACCTTGGATGAGCACAGGAATGTCTGCATCGACGATTCGTTTTGCCTTACTCAGCAGGTCATTGGTTGTTTGGTCGAAGTAATAGTTCTTCTTTGGTTGTGTGATGGATGTATGGCAAGGAATCTGTAAGGACTGTTTATGATTGATGCGGGCGTGAAAGTTCACGCCATTTGACGATTTGATTTGTTGGGCTGAACTGCTTTGGCTGATACCCGGCAGTTGCAACCATTGCTCTGCATCACTGCCGACTATTTTCTGCCAGTCGGAATTCAATAGCTGGAGTGCGATACGATTTGCGCCGATGACCTTGCTGTCATCGAGTAATAGAATTCCCTCCCGATGCGTGCCCAATAGATCCTCACGCTGATGAAATCTCAACAAGCTTGATGGGGCCGCATCACGGCTTGCGAGTCGGTGTTCAATCATCTGGATCGCCAGGCGTACCATGCCCAGGGCCTGTCGGTGCATATGTACTGAATCACCGGATACATCCAGAATTCCGAGTAATACGCCTTGTGGTGAGAGGATCGGAGCGGCCGCACAACTCAATATTTCATTGGCATCGAGAAAATGTTCCGCACCTTGTACCAGCACAGGTCGTTTTTCAATCAGAGCGGTGCCGATGGCATTGGTGCCACGATCCGTTTCACGCCACGCTATTCCGGGTTGTAGGTAGACCTGTTGGGCCTTGTGCAGAAACTCCAGGCTACCGGCGGCATCCAGAATCAACCCCTGTTCATTCGCAAGCAAAACCAGGCTGTCACTATCCGAAACCAACTCGGCCAGGGCATCCATTTCGGGTTGTGCTACCGCCCGCAGTCTGTTCATCTTCTCCCGCTGCTCACTCAATTGGTTGCTATCAACTCTTAAAGGCGGCTTGGTGTGGCGGTTGTCCAGCCTTTGCACGCAGCGTTGCCAAGAGCGGGCGATAATTTCAGGCACTCGGCCATGGGGATTCTCGCCCTGTTCGAAAAACAGCTTTCTTGCTGTGTTGATATCGCTACCTAGTGCCTTTGGATTGGCCATATTTGTTCACCCTGTGGCAACCTGGTGTTGCACGACAGTGATAAGTGTCGCGTTTCGCGACAGTCCGTCGACTGAGCTTCGACCACAAAATGATCTAAAGGGTTGTAGTTGTTCTGCAGAATTTCGCTCAATCTTCACTAACTCGATGATGTGTAGGAAAAAAACTGAGAAGCGGTGTATCGGTTTCAATGTCTTGGCATGAAAACTGCCGTAAATCCTAACCCAGAAGTCTCTTGAAAGTATAACGATTAATGGAGGATGTGATGGTTGAAGCTCTCACTGTTAATGATACGCCAGGTGGCGTTGTGCTTTCTGATCAGTGGCAAAGGAGGCTCGTGGTCGTCTACCGGCTGTTTGGGGAGTGTGCTGATGGCGTTTAGTGGCAACATTGAAACGGCCTCGACAGGCTACGCTAATAAAGGTTGTATTGATCTATCCAGGTCACCTCGGGACTGGTTGGTCAAGCGTCGAGCTGCGGTTGACGAACAGTGGCTGCGATTTCGTAATGGGTTGCCGGTATTGGATCTGCAAGGGGTCAGAAAGGATATTCTCTCTTCATGGAGGCGAAGTGTGGAGGGTGTGGAAAGTAGCCAACCTCATGCGCCAGGTTCTGATCGGGCCCATGCAGAGCACTATTGGCAAGACTCCCCGATCGGCCGGGCCGCGGCCCGCTCACTGGATGATTTGATGCGAATGGCCGAGGAGGGGGATCTGGTTGCGGCCATTGCCGATCCGAATGGGCGGCTGATCTGGACATATGCTGCGGAAGGTAGACGCCTACAGGCTGAGTCAATCAATCTCAAAGTTGGCAGCTATTGGCATGAGCAGGCGATCGGCACCCATAGTATCGGGCTTGCTTTGAATCAGGGGCGACCGGTTACGGTGATTTCCTCAGAGCACTTTCAGCCCTTTATCCATGACTGGGTCTCCTATGCGGCTCCAATCTACTACCCTAAAACTGATCGTTGCGCTGGAGTGCTTTGCCTGTCAACCGTTTGGAAACAGCATACACCGCTTGGGCAGGCCGCGGTCGCTGAGCTGGCGCGCACGATTTCCACTGACTTGACAACTGAACATGCTAAAGCGGAGCTGGAGATTTATGCCCTGGGACAGCCCAAAGTTGTCTTTCGAGGCAAAGTGCTTCAATTACCCTTCAGGCAGATCGAGATTCTCTGTCTATTGGCGCTGAATTCTCGGGGCCTGAGTCTGGAATCTTTTCATGCGGCACTCTATGGTGATGCGCAGATTGCTTTCTCAACGTTAAAAGCCGAGCTTTCACATCTGCGCCGTCTGTTGGGTGGCAAGATCGGTTCTAGGCCCTATCGTTTGCAGCTTTCGGTATGGGGGGATTTCATTGAGATTTGGCAGGCTTTGCGTAGAAAACAGAATGGCGAGGCATTCTCGCTCTATCGAGGGTCTCTACTCACTGATTCTGTATCACCAGAGTTGGAAGAGTGGCGACACTGTATTGATGCGGTAATGAGTCAGGCTCTGGGTAACTGCCAGGATCCACTGATACTGATGGATAAATTGTGCGGCAATACATCTGGTAGTGAATTGGTCAGAGAGCGCCTGTTTGAGATGATGTCGCCAGTTCGAGCACAGTGTGATTGAGGCTGTCTAGCGGTTGGTGGGATTTCAATCGCCCCACTGGCGGATGGCTCTGAGGTTAGAAAAATGAGGCTGCAATCCATTGCGGTTTGCAGCCTCAGGGGAGTGGCAATTAGAAGAAACCTAAGGGGTTGATATCGTAACTGACCAACATGTTCTTGGTCTGTTGATAGTGGTCGAGCATCATCTTGTGTGTCTCACGGCCTACCCCGGACTTTTTGTATCCGCCAAATGCGGCATGGGCCGGGTAGTGATGGTAGCAATTGGTCCAGACCCGTCCGGCTTGGATGCCGCGTCCCATGCGATAGGCCTGGTTCATGTCACGGGTCCAGACCCCGGCGCCGAGTCCGAATTCAGTATCGTTGGCAATGCTTAACGCCTCGGCCTCATCTTTGAATGTGGTGACAGAGACCACCGGGCCGAAAATCTCTTCCTGGAAGACACGCATCTCATTGCTGCCTTTCAACAGGGTCGGTTGAATGTAGTAACCGGCGTTGTGGGATTCATCCATCGATTCGGTATCACCGCCGATCAGCACCTGGGCGCCCTCTTCACGTCCGATGCGGATGTAGTTGAGAATTTTGTCATACTGCTCCTGGGAGGCCTGGGCGCCGACCATGACATCGGTATCCAGTGGGTTGCCCCGGGTGATCTGATTGGTGCGTTCAATCACCAAGTTGATGAATTTTTCGTAAATTGATTCCTGAACCAGCAGACGGGATGGGCAGGTACAGACCTCTCCCTGGTTGAAGAAGGCCAGCACGGCGCCTTCGACACACTTGCTGACGAAGTCATCCTCCTGCTCAAGCACATCCTCGAAATAGATATTGGGTGACTTGCCGCCCAGTTCTACGGTGGATGGAATGATGTTATCGGCGGCATACTTCATGATCATCGAGCCTACTGGGGTGGATCCGGTGAAGGCGATTTTTGCAATTCTTGTGCTGGTTGCCAGGGCTTTGCCCGCCTCCTGGCCGAATCCGTTGACCACATTCAGTACGCCTGGCGGCAGCAGATCCTGAATCAGCTCGATCAGCACCATGATGGATGCCGGGGTCTGCTCAGCTGGTTTCAACACTACGCAGTTGCCGGCAGCCAGAGCTGGTGCCAGCTTCCAGGCCGCCATCAGTAGAGGAAAGTTCCAGGGAATGATCTGGCCGACAACACCGAGTGGTTCATGGAAATGGTAGGCGATGGTGTGTTCATCGATTTCACCGATACTCCCTTCCTGTGCCCGGACACAACCGGCAAAGTAGCGAAAGTGGTCAATGCTCAAAGGAATGTCTGCATTCAGTGTCTCCCGGATGGCTTTACCATTATCCCAGGTTTCAGCGACGGCCAGTGCTTCCAGGTTGTTCTCCAATCGGTCAGCGATTTTCAGCAGGATATTCGAGCGTGCCGCAGGGGCTGTTTTTCCCCAAGCTTCGCGGGCGGCATGGGCGGCATCAAGGGCCAGTTCAATGTCTGCTTCAGATGAACGGGCAATTTTACAGAATGGCTGACCATTAACCGGTGAGATATTATCGAAATATTCCCCTTCTACCGGTGCGACCCATTGGCCGCCAATGAAATTGTCGTAGCGCTCTTTGAAGTTGACGGCAGCGCCCTCACTGTTTGGGTTGGCATATAACACGTTTACTCTCCTCTGGATTTTGATCGGTTTGGGTCTTATCAAAGGGTGTTGACCCATAGGGCGCTCAGGGTAGCGATTGCAGGTTGGGAAAAGGTTGGTTTGGGGATCTCAATGGTCCGGCTGTTTGGGTGGCGGGAGTGCTGTGACTTTATCTTATTGATCCTAGGTTAAATATCACGATTTATCAGCTAAGCTGAATAGGAGATCAGATTGAAAGGTGGTGAGATGGATCTGGACATACTGCGCTGTCAGACTACCGCCGCTATGCGGCTCTGGGCGCCACAAATTGGCGATGCATCCCTATTGGTTGATGAATGTTTGGCTGATGCGGAAAAATCACTTGGCCGAGAATTGATGCTGAGTCTCAGTCCGCAGATATGGGCGAAAATCACGCTCATCTACCACAAACACTTTCTCGATACCCAGAGCGATGTGTCAGTTGTCGAGATGGTGGCAGAGGTGATTCGAGACTCGATCGAAACCAAGCGGATCGATTTTCTAACGCAAAATCTGGCGGTTAAATTACGTTACGAAAAACAGCGGCCAAAACGTCAACACGCAGGGCTTACTCTGATTGAGCCCAAGAAGTTGTAGGGTGCTTGCAAGCGAGTGTCTGTGACAGATTGTAGATGGCTTTGTCGTATGCCTTACAACTGGGAGCTGAGCCGGTTTTTTGGTATTTGACATGGCATGGCTTCAACGGCTGTTTTAGAGCGTCATGGTTTTTTGCTTTTTGGCATAAAACCAATGTGTTAGCTTTTTTGGCTGCTGGGTTGAATCTGTGCCTCTTAACCCGCAACGCGTCAAATATTGAGACCGTTACTGTTGCTAGAGACGATGGTATCCCTTTTGCATCTCTATTCCCTTGGTTAGTTTTACTGAGTAGTGATTATGAAGACCTATCTGGATTGGTCAGAATATACCGATGCCGGTATGGGGGATGCTTATGCAGACATACCTAAGCAGGGTGGCGATTTTGCCAAGGCGGTTGCTGTCTGTATCAACAGTCGCCAGTGTGAAAGCCTGGCAAAAGGGGTTATGTGTCCCAGTTACAGGTTGGAAGAGAATCCGGCTCTGTCCACCGGAGCCCGTGTTCGCTTGTTGAAGGCTGCATTGAATGGCGAGCTTGGGAGAGCGGGATTCTTAACCCCCGAGCTGGTTGAAGCGATGGATCTCTGCGTCAGTTGTAAGGGCTGTCAACGAGAGTGCGAAAACAATGTGGATATGTCGCGAATCAAGATTGAGTATCTGGCTCAGCTGAATGCCAGCAAGGGATTGTCCCTCAGGGCTAAGCTGTTTTCAGAGCTGCCGATGCTGTTGGCGAAACGACATTGGTTGATCAAATTGACCGGCTTGCGTAATCGCCATCCCTGGATCGCCTATCTGGGGGAGCGTTTGCTTGGTATCAGTAGAAAAACACCCCTACCGGAACCGGTTGATGTGACACTGCAGTTTACCCCCCGAGAGTCGCAATCCAATCAGCCTGTGGTGCTTTTTGCCGATACTTTTTGTAAGCACTACTCCCCCGATATTCTGGTTGCCGCTGTTGAGGTACTACAGGCGGTGGGTTGTCAGGTCAATTTGATTGGCGGCACGGATGCGTCTGACAACGACGCACACGCCTGTTGTGGTCGGAGCTATCTCTCCCAGGGGCGGGTTGAGGCGGCGCGAGATCAGGCCCGAAAACTACTGCAGAAACTCGCTCCTTTTGCTCAAAATGGTGTGCCGATAATTGGTCTTGAACCCTCCTGTCTGCTCACCCTGAGGGATGAATATCGAGCTTTGGAGTTGGGAGAAACGGCGAGTCTGGTTGCCGATAAGGCGGTGCTGTTTGAAGAGTTCCTGGCCAAGGGGATAAAAGGCGGAAAACTCAGTCTTAACTGGTCTGAACAGGCGATCGCGTCGCAATCACCGATTCTGGTACATGGTCACTGCCACCAGAAGGCAGTAGGGGCCATGAAATCGATGCGTAAAGTGTTTAAGCAGATACCCGGAATCCATTTTGAGATGATCGATGCCTCATGTTGTGGCATGGCTGGAAGTTTTGGCTTGGAGGCTGAGCACTATGACACGGCAAAAGCGATGGCGGAACAGGCCTTGCTGCCGGCACTGGCGGAAAGGCCTGAGGCGTTGATCGTGGCAAACGGGTTTTCCTGTCGGCATCAGATTAAATCCCTGACAGGCCGGCCGGCTATACACCTTGCTCAGTTGATAAGGTTGCTGATTTGAAGTCTCTGTGGTTTTGCGCGATTATAATATGCCGTCAATTAAATTGAACAGTGAGAACTTATTAGGCAATTAATTAGATGCACGCTGGCGTAAGATGCGTCGTTAGGTCTTTATTACCTAGTGTGGTGCTTCATATAAATTGACGATTATAGAAGCCCGCTCAGGCCAGGAGACAAGGCGCAGAGAATGGTTTGCCCTTTTCAAGCATTGCAACGCAGTATCCTGGCCTGAGCGGGCTTCCTTTCGGGCGAGACCCTAAGCGGTCATCTGTGTTGTTGCGCGCCTTGGAAAGGGTATGCCATTCCCGGCGGCACGCGCCTAGCGGCTAACCGCTTAGGGTCACGCTATAATTGTCAATTTATATGAAGCACCACACTAGTAGTTTGCACGCCAAATTTTATTGGTAGCGTCTGAGTGGTCCGAGTAACAATAAGAACCCTGGATTTGCATTAAGGCAAGGAGCAAAGAGATTATGGGCAGTCATGACATAAATCGAAAGAAAAAAGGTTTCTCATTTATACCGAAAATGAGTTTGGGATTGGTTTTAGGCGCAGCTGTGATTGCGCCAATGAGTTTGCAGGCAGCTGTCTGGTCGGCTGAAGAGTTGGTGGTTGTGGATCTGGTGAACCAGCAACGCAGCTACTTTGGTCTAGATCCTGTCTATATGAATGATGATTTGCACACTTCTGCGCAAAGGCAATCACAGTCTATGGCAGACTACAACTATTTTGATCATGTTACATTAGCCGGCCCCTATACCGGGGAGAAGCCTGGTGAGCGGATTCGAGACAGTGGCTATGATGTTAATTCGTGGGGAGAGAATATCGCTGCTGGCCAAGGCGCGAATAGCGGTATCCAAGCAGGCTATTTGGATGCCGCCCATGAGGTGATGTACGGGACGGATAATTTCGCAGAGATCAACAGCTACTTCACCTCCAATTTTAACGTCAGTGCAACAGACTGGGGTGATCTGGGAGAGGGTATTACTACCGAGAATTGGAATGATTGGTATGGCGTGGTTGGATCAGGCTGGATGGGCAGTGAAGGTCATCGTAACAACATTCTAAATGGCGGTTTCACCCATCTTGGTGTTGGTTATGTTTGGGATGAATCCGATGCTAACATAAGCGCAGAGAATTTTATCATGACCAATCCAGACATATGGCCTGATGGTGAGTTCCCATATCCACTCTACAGCTACTGGACTCAACACTTTGCCTCTGGTGAGCTTGTGGCGGAACCTGCTCCAGTGCCATTACCTGCCGTTGTTTGGCTGATGGGATCGGGGTTGATCGGTATGATGTGGGTAGGGCGTAAGCCATTGAAAGAGGCTTAATGAGGCGTTGTCATCCACGCAGTGGGTGACAACTCTCGCCGATGTTCTGTTGTGACCCTAAAAAGATCAGTTGGACAGCGTGAAGGGTGCGCTTGTGGTGGTGCAGGGCAAGGGTCGCTCCTGCACATCCATGTACCCGTGACACTTGTGCATCCCTGCGCGGCGCACAATAGCTCGCTATTAGAATGGAGTGGTCAACTAATTTTTTTAGGGTGACAGA
>JARRQD010000060.1:15018-27933 GCA_037382205.1 Candidatus Thiodiazotropha sp. | reverse complement strand
GCTTTTTCAAGAGCCACTAATCTCAAGGTCACTGATCGAGTACCAGACAATTCCCACCCTATGACCTTTGTTGAATATAGATCAATGATAACCGCGAGATATTGCTAAATCCCATGTATCATAAGATAGGTGATATCTCCCGCCCATTGCTGGTTCGGCCTTGACGGTTCACCTTCATCTCGCTTCAGATTGGGTATCTTAATGCAAGGGTTTTCTGGCAATGGCTTTCTGCGATAGATGCGGCCGGCTTTGCCTACCAGACCGGCTTCTCTCATCAATCGTTCAACAGGTTTATGATTAATTATGTATCCTTGCACTTTAAGCTTTTTACAACCCCGTGGGCTTCCGTAGTTGCCTTTATGCTGGGTATAGATTTCCTTGATCTTTTCCATCACTCGCCTGTTTTCAGTATCCCTGGCCGTTTTTGAACGGCTTAACCATTGATAATAGCCCTGCGGGGATACACTAAGTTTTCGACAAAGGTATCTGATGCCAAACTGCTCATGATGCTCGGCCATGAATCCGAATTTTCTGCTTTTGTGCCTTCAGATACCCTTCCCACTTTTTTAAGGAATTCTTTCTCCTTCTGAAAGTGTGCAGGATTGTAAGTCTGATTCGTCGTCAGAATAGGGGCAGGTTACTCTCTAAAAACTGCTCGGCTGACAGTTGTTTCTCCCGGGAAACTCAGGGATCTACTGCGCCCTATCCTCTGCGACCATCCTGTAACTCCATATCGCCTCGCTGGTAGAATTTAAAGTCTGAATTATAGGTCTATCCATAAAGTTTCCATAAACGTTGCCGATGGAGAGTCTAATCGTAATCATAGAATACCTTTTTCTCTCATCTGGGAGTGACATTTGGATAGCGACGACAAGCTGAAGTCGGTAACAATGTAAAAGGAGTGTTCTGATATGGAGATCACAGCGATGAAACCATTTCTAGTCTGGCGCGATGATTGGCTGCTCGGATTTGATCGTTTGGACGATCAGCATCTGGAGTTGGTCGATACATTGAATAATCTTCACCAATTGGTACTGCATAAAAGTGAAGCGGGAATTGATGTTGGCATGGATGCAATATGTCACCAGCTCTTTCTCCTCAGAGAGCTCACACAACGACATTTCGAGACTGAGGAGGACTTGATGCAGAGTTACGGCTATCCGGATCTGATGGACCACCATCGAGAGCATGTCATGCTATTGGCGGAATTGCAGGAGCATATTCGGGAGATTGAGGTAGGCAGCAAAGCTTTTACACTGGGAACCCTGACGGCGCTCAAACACTGGCAGATCGATCATCTGCTCTACAGCGATCGTAAATTTGCCAACTACCTGGTGTGCCAGTTACCATCAAATAAAGTCGTTGATATTGCTAGACAACCAGCATTCAAATGAGTCAGAGACAAGGCTATGGCAAACGGTGTGCCGATTGAAGTAAAGAATTAACGCGACACCCCCTAAAATAGTGACAGAATACGCTTGAGACTCCCATCTACCCGACCTCAACCCAATCAACTCCCCAGGTTTCCGTCTGAATCCACCCTTTCCCACGGCCTTTTGGCCTTCAGCCTTAGTCGGGCAACAGGCCACCAGGCAGACCATCTTTCTGTTGCTGTGCCGTTTAGAGAAGTGTAAAACCCATAACTATGCAAACCCCTCTGAATCGGGTGAGGCCTGCGTTATCGGCAGCAACTCAGGTCTGGCCGGTAATGCACCTTTCTTCATGAGGTGAGCCAGAGAAGTGCTGCATGGATGCACCGTTTACGGACCTAAGGATGGAATCTTGTCGATGACCGGTTGATCCTCAATACTGGCGATCACCTTAGCCTCACCCCCGCACTGCGGACAGATCGACACGTCATATCGGATATTCCCTGAGGGTGTCAGTGACAGCCGTTTCTCTAATACCGCGGGTCTTGAAATATATCGGTATAGCCTCTCCAGCTTCTGCCGTTCCCAGACCTGTGCCGCCGCCTCTGGCGCAGGACGCAGAGACGGTGCTTGAACTGGGGGTGAAGATCGGTCTGAGTACAGGGAGCAGTGAGGTCGCTGAATTACGCGCCCTGTTTGCTGCGTTATTGCAGGCGTCCACGCCGGCGACTACTGCGCTGAGTGGGTTGCGGGTACAATCTCTCGACACTGGCGCGGGCCACTCAGGAGTTTCTTCAACAGGCTGATGGCAAGATCACCTACGGTGAATTTCTCAGACAACGCTTCCCCTATAATCCGCGACCCGTCGATATCCCCAACTACAAAGCCGATCACGGTGAAAAGGCCGGTCTGGCGGACGATATGGTGGGCATTCGTGGGGAAGTGGATGCTTTTGCCTACCTCCTGGCGTCGCGAGAGATGAAGCCGCCTCTGGCGGTCGGACTGTTCGGTGATTGGGGTTCGGGTGATTATCGGAAACACTTGGGTATACCTGCTCTGATTCAAAAGGATTTTCGACAGTTGGCCTCTCTGGTGGGGCAGCAGAACGAGGCCATTCTCGAGGATAAAGAGGGAAAGCTGGAGCAGAGCAAGGGCTGTTTCAACCGGATCATCCTCTACATCGACGATCTGGACCGCTGCCCGGATCAGCATGTCGTCGAGGTCTTGCAGGCAGTTCATCTTCTGTTGGCGTTCGAACTGTTTGTGGTGGTGGTTGCCGTCGATTCGCGCTGGTTGAGTCATGCGCTCACCAAGCACTTCGGGGCCCTGGTGGTCGATCGGGAAAATGCTCAGGAGGCGACGCCGGACGACTATCTGGAAAAGATCTTTCAGATTCCGTTCTGGATTCGGCCACTGAGCAAAACCGCCAAGCAAAACATCATTCAAGGCTTGTTACAGGGGCATGTGGCCCTGGCGAAACTCAAAGCGTGGAAGCGCTGGAAGAGGAACGGCCGAAGCTTGGTGAGCCACAGGCCGAGGTGTTGGCAACGCTCGCCCCCTCTAGCGGCCGGCCGACGATTGAAGCCACGGCGCTATCGATTACGCATAGTGAGCTCAACTTCCTGGACGGACTGGCAAGTCTCCTCGGCACCACGCCGAGGTCGACCAAACGTTTCGTAAATCTTTACCAGTTGGTGCGCATGATTTACCGCGAGGAGCCTGAGTCGGGCAAGAGTCTGATCCCCACTGAGTATGAACTGCTGGCTTTTGCCCTGGCCCTGGGTGAAGGCCTGCCGGGGTTGGGGCCGATCGTGCTCAAAGCCGCTGTCAATGTGGAACCGAACGCATCATTCCACTCCCTGTTGGCCGGCTGCCGCGCTGAAGTGGATGAGAAGCAAGTAAAGTTGCTCGATGATTGGCTGGATGACAACCCTGACTGGTCGAATATTCCTGCGCCAAGAATTGCAGATGCCTTTCGCAAGGTCGAACGCTTTCTCTTCCGTATCGGTGCGCAGAGCTGACAAAATGTTGCGGTATGCGTTGTGGGTGGATCGACCTTGCAACATGACGACTGAAATCCTGGCACTCATCATAGCGATCGCAATAGTGGCGCAGGTTCACTGGGGTTTTTGCTCGTGCTGCGGCGTCGACGCCGTGAGCGTGATCTTTCGTTTCGATCTCGAAGCCGAAACCGGGTGGGGCGTACAGCAGCTGGTGCCCAAGCCCAGGGTGAATCCCGGATCAAGTCCAGGGCAGACTCTGGGCGCAACGCCTGAAGCGTGTGTTCAATATTGACGTCTCAATCTGAGAGAAGTATGGAGGTGAAGCCAAGATAATAGCCAGTATCGAGGATCGGGCGGTCATCGACAAGATTCCATCCTTAGGTCCGTAAACGGTACATCTATGTACCACTTCTCTTCAGCACTTACAGGCCAAGGGCGCATTGCCATCACCGCCAGATTTGTTACCTGCTAAGCGGGCGCCGCCGACTTTGGACTGGTTTATATAGCGCCAGGTATTCACATCTGACTACAGGTACAGTAGCGGAAAAACAGGTTGCCTGGTGACTTGTTGTCTGAACCAAGCCGAAAGATCCGGAAGGCCGTGGAAGAGGGCGGATTCAGCCGAAAATTCAGTAGAATAATTAGATTGAAGCCGGATGGACGGATGATTCTGGCCTATCTAGGCCCGAGTTATCTGCCTTGATATACATGGGTGTTAGCAGTTATTCTCCTTATACTTTATCCAGTATCCGCTGACATCGGTGGTCATAACTTTTGTGGGTAAAAGGATCCGCACCACACTAGGTTTGGCATGACATCACTCCTTGATATCGAAAACATCAGTAGATTTTCGTTAAAGGTTGACCGATTTGCCAGCTTGGCGCAACAGTTATCATGGGTGTCCAGCCTACACACAGCCTACACACCATTAACCGTGAGATTGAATGTAATGGTAGCCACCTTACAGAGATGGCGTCGACCTTTCTTTCCGCTTTCTCATCGGACTCCTTCCTTTTCGGCTGAATGCAAAAGCCCCGTTCAAATCTGAACGGGGCTGTTATTGGGGCAGGGTCGCGATGGGAGTGTCTGGTAGGGGTTACCTCATCTCAGCCTCCGTACCAGACTCAACACCTTCAGATATCTCGCGCACACTAATTAAGTGGATCAGTGTAATAAGTCAAAACTTCCAATCCGTCCTTTCTTCCATCGCCATCGGTATCAGGATTTGTAGTATTGGTACCAATGACAAGCTCAAAACCATCGATGAGTGTATCCCCATCACTATCCTGGTTCGGGTAGACATAACCAATCCAATCATTCCCGCTATTTTGATTATACCCTTGATCTATCATGCTAGAGAGCTCTGATTCAGGAAATATTGCGTGATCATAAATAGTTTCATTGAACTTTCTATACAATTTAACTGTACCCAGAGGCTGCTGAGGCATTGTTCTCGGATAGATATAGCCCTCTATCCCGTCCAGTTTATAGCCACGATCAGGATGTTCGAAGAAATTAATCTCAGCTTGACTTGTCGCGTAAGTATGATCGATATTCCTTGTGTTCCCGCCTTTCTTACCTTGATAACTCAGTCGGTAGAGCGGAATTAATCTACTGGCTTGATCCTCTTCCTCAGGTTCTCCTTCAACAAGGGGGTTATCGTTAGTGGTAAAGATATAGACAGAGGCCTTCGCGCGTTCCATCATCATCCAGGAAAAGTGGGGGAACGAGACGTATCCAGGTGTCCATCGACCAATCGATTGCCATTGGACAGGATTTGAGGGCCGCTGATATTTGTCAATCTCTTCGTCAAATGGCTGTGGTCTTAGCGCCTCATACATCGCTGCTGCAGCCATCTGCGGCACTGTGGTATAGAGATGATCCTCGCCATCACTGCTATAGAGACTAAAGAGCGGTGTCAAGCGATTCTGCAAGACCTTTCCGTTGACTGTCCCCATGGCTGCTTTTACTGACTCCGCCGCATTGGGTACGCCATAACCGAGTTCTGAACTCCACCCTGTTTCACTAAGACTGGCGTGCTCCGTCAGCAAAGCTTTAATCTTTCCTTTCGATAGCAGTGGATTGATGGAGCGTAACAAGGCGGCTATACCGCTAACATGCGGGGTGGCCATGGATGTTCCTGAGCAAGGGCCATAACCAGATTGAGCGCTGAAATCGTCTCCGCATTCAGGACTAAACGAACCCTGGTCATCCGGGTGTATCCAAGTTTTATCGGTATAGAATGTAGATAGGATATTTTCACCTGGGGCGGCCAAGTCTAATTCCAGTCCAGTATTCGACCAATAAGGCTTATCACCGTTCTTGCTAACAGCACCAACAGCGATCACTCTAGGATCGGATGCAGGGAAATGGATCGATGTATCTCCCTCATTCCCAGTGGCTGCGATCATAACAACATCAGATCTATCAGCGTGTCGAAGCGCTATACACATCGGATAAAGATCATCATATGCTCTCCAGGTACCATCTACTAGCGTACCACCTGAACAACCATTTTCTGGCGCAAACGGAAGTTGCGGAACACCACCAAGGCTCATATTAATCACTTGAGCGCCTGTATCAGTTAACCAAATAATATTATTCGCAAGTGAAGTGGAAGGCATTTTGGTGTATATAATGTTAGAAGGCAACCGAAACCAAGGTTCGCCAGTATGGTTTACCATAAGGCTGCAGTCGCCGCAGATTCCGGTTACACCAATACCATTATTCTGTTTAGCTGCAATTATACCTGCTACATGTGTGCCATGGCCTAGTCTAATCGTAAAACCATTATTTACTAATTTCTCGTAATCCGTGATGGTTTGCAAAACACTCAATTCATCAACTTCATAGCCGCTGGAAGTTGTAGCACCATTGTCTATGCTTCCATCATCATTGGCTTCTTGATAAGAAACAATTCGGGCTGAAAATTGATCACGAAAATTATCCAGGATGTCTGGATGGTCTGTTTGTATTCCAAAGTCAATCATTGCAACATAGGCATGCCCTTTACTGTAGTCCCAGGCCTCAGCCATATTAAGTGTATTTAACGCCCATTGGTAATCACTTTCACCAATTGGACCTACTACAGCCGCACCATTCAAGGGGTCGTTGGGCATCGCCGACAACGTGACATAGCTGTTCTCCCCAAACCATAGCACGTCGTCATCTTTTTTCAGTATCTCCTTCGCACTTCTTAGCGCCTTATTATCCGAGTAACTTAGGATGACGTACTCATCGAGAATCTCTCTCGGTGATTTCCTTTTATCTTTTGCCAGCGCTTGAGGCTTATGACCACTTCTGTTGTACGAATTCAGAAAGGGTCGTATATTGACAGGACTGGAGAGTCTCTTCTTAAGCGCTTCATGCTTACCGTCATTGACAGACAGAATTACCTCATCAAGGTTTTCTACCACGCCAACGCCCGGTTTAAAGCGTACAATCAGCTCAGTGACTTCAGGTTGATTTGCGAGCAGTGCACTGCTCATTGAAAGAGACAAACACATCATCCAGGTGAAAAGTGCGCATGCTTTCCTTGCCATTACTTACTCCATTCATTGCTTTATTTAAGAATCCTATCCATGATTTAAACGTTTCATAAGCCTACTGTCAATAATATTTATTATTAAGTCTGCGTTAACTGTTTTCATACAAGCTTCATTCCACGTATAGATAGAACCCTGCTATCTTATCCGGCAGGAACCAGTAATCATCATTTTCTGACGCGGTCATCGACAAGATCCTTTCTCAAATACAAGCTAAGGGCATTTTAGAGCACTCCTCTGAGTTGCTGCCGGCAACACGGGCCTCACCCGATTCAGACTGGTTAGCATAGCTTCGGGTTTTCACACTTCTCAACACGCTACAGCAACAGAAGGATAGGTTGCCTGGTGGAGTATTGCCTGTACAAAGTTTGTAGGCCAGAAAGGCAGCGAAAAAGGGTGGATTCAACCGAAAATCTAGACCAAAAGGGAGACCCCCCAGCTCTGCTGGGGAGGCATTAGCAGTTTGACAGTAACGGGAGTCTGATAGTAACTCCAAAGCGTGAGCCGCCAAGCAACAGGCAAAGGAGAAACCATGAGACGAGTAGAAAGTTTAAGCCACACACATTGGGAGTGTAAGTACCACATCGTATTTATTCTGAAATACCGGAGAAAGACGCTGTTCGGTCAAATCAGGAAAGAGCTGGGAGAAGTTTTCCATCGGTTGGCCCGGCAAAAAGAAAGCTTGATAGAAGAAGGACATATCATGGGTGATCATGTCCACATAATGATTTCTATTCCCCCGAAATATTCGGTTTCGCAGGTAGAAGGATTTATCAAGGGGAAAAGTGCGATCCATTCGGTATAGACAAGCGGTATGGAAATGTATGACTCAAGGTCTCTCGTGATTCCTATACTGATAACGATCGGTAAAGAAACGGTTCTAACCCTGGTCTTACGTAGGTTGGTAAAGTCTTCTTCTAAACTGTAGTTCAATCCAAATATCAACTGAACTTCTTTGGGGGCAAGTATTACTTCAGACTCGCGTACAAACAAGTGAGTGATGTTATTGTTCGGTTCCACACCTATTGTCTCAGGTGTCTCAGTTTTCTGATGGTAAGTTGAGTGGGTTCTGCTTGTTGTTTAGTTCTTAATCGATTAGTGTTTATATGATGCGTTGTGTCAGTTGAGTGTGTAGAGTACAGTCTTGATCTGAGAATAGACAGAGTAATAAATATTCACCAAATGAAGGGGATCCGTAGTGCTACACTGAATAGAACTCCCTGCGCCAAACAGAAATACTAAAAAGATGTGGTTCATCGAAAAAAATGTCAGGCGATATGAAACATGAGAACTCGTTCCTGTGTAGCTACTAATGATAAAACCGGCAACTAAATAGGTCGTCATCAGGGCTTAATACATGCTCTTGATCAAGGCGTATCACACACCTATGGGAAGTTCCTTTGAGGTGCGGAGAATGGTTGCTCCCTTGTCTAGATACAACACTGAGCGAGAGCACGTCTCAAGCCACTAACGTTATTCATTTAAATGACAGGCCGAAGCTACTACCTGCAGACTGGGTGATCAAAACTGACTCAAGGCGTGCTGTTTCGGCGTTTTATGCTTGCTGAAGACAGGCACGCTTCCGCTAAAGACAACCTAATCTAAACGCCAGATTAATAATTAATACGATTTAATGATAATTGACCCATCAAGTTTCGGATCAATTGCCATAGTCATGGCAAAATTACCTTGCCAAAAACAGATACCACGGTTTCTGCACCACTGCTGGGCCTTTGTGGCCGCAGATTGATTCCAACTGGCGTAAAAGACTTCTCCTCTTGTTGCTGATCTTTCATCATTTAACATAAACTCTTGAGAACTATCGTCAATGGAGTTTAGAATATCCGGCGTGGTAGAGATTCCTCCAGCATTGACTGTACCTATTGGCGCAACTAGAAAAAATAACAACGCTAGATTTCTTTTCATGGTTTTCTCCTCGATTATTTAAATAAATTAAACAGCAGTCAGTAGCCTACATATCATTTTTCATTGAAACGAAAAATACTTGTTGACGTACTATATGGTAGTTCAACTTTAATAATTTTAAATCCTAACAAAGGTGGCAGGAAGTAAATGGTGCTTACCTATGCAGGGAATGGCAATTAAACGAGGTACGATGTTAGTGTCGAGGTTTTGTGTACAGGGCAGTTGATATGGCAAGACTTTCTGGAAAAATAATCATTCAATATTTAGGTCTGGATTATGTATTTAAATGACGTTAGGTAACTGTTTGTTAAGAGTATAGGGAGAATATACCCAACCTCTCGTAGCATCATAAGTGTGAAATACCGGCTAATGATCGATCCTTTACTTCTAGTGTTCAAATTTATCACCCCCTCTTTCATCCTCTCGGGAGTTATTGCATCCATTTACACCTATCGTTTCAAATTTAATAGATACCCTGGACCTAATTGATATCATAGAAATAGGCGAGAAGTACCAGGATAGTCCAAAGCCACTCAATATCAGATGGTTATTTCAAATGACAGTGCTTTCACAACAAAGATTAAATGGTGAGTGATGAGATGGACGCCCTACCATTCCGGCGTCGGTGCCTGAACTAAGTTGGCAGACGACGAAGGCAGCGGAAGAGGGCGGATTCAACCGAAAATCTAGTAGATTAAATAGATTAAAGCCGGATAGATGGATGATTCAGGCCCGAGTTATCTGCCTTGATATACATGGGTAATAGAGGTTATTCTCCTTATACTTGTCCAGCTGGATCTGTTTATTCCTTATGAATACGGCTACGACATCAAGGTGATTGTCACAAACAAACGTATCAATGCATGAAAACTCTTGACCTATCACAATGTCCGTGTCGCCCAGGAAGGTGTCTTTGCCAAACTGAAGTCACAAACCCAGATGGACAATATCCCAACTCGCAGTCAAGCCGCCAACCAGGTTTTTGTCATCTCTTCTATGTTGGCTCATGACCATGAGTGCCAATCCGGCTGTCAAATCTGAGTTGTTGCATTATTAGGATGTACTCAAGCAAGCGGATTGATTCAGTTTTTTTAAAATTATGCAATGATTGGGTAACTAATTGCTGTTTGCTGTCGCAACGTAACGGCATGTGGCTTGACTATGAGAATTGACAGCTGTTACCCAGATGAATTTCCATATCACATTAAAAAAACGCAAAGCTTACCTGAACTTACTAAAAAGGATCCATAAAAGAAAGTGCTATATACATCTCTGAACCCGCAATTCATCAGAATACACTTCATAGATACAATTATCAGGTTAATATACCTTCTAGATACAGTTATGCTATTGCTCATTCATTATTTCTCATTTTTAATCTTATCCAGCGCGTATAAAACAATACCTTCTCAGCCAGCACGGATTGCCATAAGGGGAAGTATTCTTTCCATATTCCAATGACATTCTGCTCACCTTTCATATTTCTTATTTGTTGTTCGTCCAATGATCTTTTTGCACTTCCACCACCTAAATGAACGACTCTACCAGCAGAGAATCGATAACCTACGCGATGTTCCTTACTCAAGCGAAAAATCAAATCGAGATCTTCCATATAAAAAAAGAAACGTTCATTGAATAATGATGGACGAGGTATTGAATCTTTTTTTAACAGCAAGAATGCACCATTTATATACCCAACCCTTGACGCGGGCAATCTACGTCGAATCGAACTTATCAGTCTTGCCATTCCTGTAGTATTTATAAAAACTCTACGCAATGGGGTTGGCAAAGTACTGTGGTTATTCTGATGAGTAAAATCGCTATTCAGAACACAGCAAGTAGCAAAGTCAGCGCCATATTGTTTTGCGGAACGCAAGGTCAATGTTATTGCATTATTCTGCAATATGCAGTCATTATTCAATAACAGAACCCAAGGCTCTCGGATAGTCTCCATTACCCTATTGTGCGCCTTAGCAAACCCAAGATTTACATCGTACTTAACGAGCTCAACCCAAGGAAATTTTGATGAAAAATACTCAAATCTATCATTGCGAGAATCATTATCCATGAGTATCCATCGATAGTCCTTGATAGCCTCCGACTCGAATCTTTCTGCGCTTCGTAGCAAGTCTTCCGTTAGGTCAGACGAGTTGTATTGAAGCATGATTACAGCAAGCTCTTTATTCATACCTCACCCCGTTGGCAACCTGCTCAAACCCAAAATAGATCTCAAAATCCTTCTGATAGTAATCGTGCACAAATTCCAATAAAACTTTATTGTTTAATATCTCGATATATGAATTAGAGCCTTTTTTAAAAACAAGGTTACGCACACTCATTAAGATCCTCTCTGGAATCCAATCTTTCAGTAACCGATATATCGGACGAAAACTTTCAAATAGCACACGGAAAAATATATTTTTATAGCAGTACGTTGGGTTTGCTCTAGATCCTTCCTTGAATGCAACTGACTTACCGAGCAAAGTTGAAATATATTTTTCAACCTTATCCATTTCGTTTGTTAAAAATAGTTTATCAACGATTCTATTGTCTCCATTAAATATATAGTCACATTGTGGCGTAAAATGAACTAATTCGTAAGGCAATATCTCTTGCGAACGAAGCCTTCTTAGCTTGTCAACAATTACCTGCAACTCACGGACCTGTTCTCTTCTAGTCATCTTATGTATAGGCTTTTTCCCAGTTTGCCTGAGGTGTTGTGAAAATGATGAAACAAATCTCTCCGCTGGATCTCTAACTATTGCAAATGTTTTGTAATTTAATATTTTCTCGTACTCATTTTTGAAATATCTTTCAATAATTCCTAGTGGCAAATGAACATAATCAATATCCCCTAATACAGGGTGTTGCTCAATTCGGTTCGTAAAACTTCCTTTTGTTTCATCAAGATACTGAATCAACGAGCGTACCTCCATCCCTGCATTTTTCGGGATATGAATGAAAACAAATTGGTATTGATCACTGATAATCATTTCGAAATACCTGAAACAGTGTTAGTGGCGTGTTAATCTGGACATGAGTCCAGATACCGAGGTATTTTCTTACAGAAACCCACATCGCGTATTGCTGGAAAACCACTGCAATAGCATATGCACTAGCCAAACCATTCATGCTGTGTACGTTGACAAGCCAAATTCCCAGGCAAACTGCGAGAATTGCACTTGCAATAGATATGACCATAATGGCTTTCCGATGGCCTGACATCACTAGTGCGTATCCGCATGATCCAGTTAGCATATTGACAACATTTCCTATACAAAGAATCAGTAGAACAGAACCACCTGTTCTGTAATATTTACCATAGATTATTTCCATTATTGAGACAGATAAAACATTTATATAGTTAGGATTGTCAGGGCAGGAATGGTAGATAATGTTGCAACGGCCCTTAAGAGTCTTTCAAGATGAGCCAAGTCATTTTTAGCATACATACGTGAAATAAGTTGAGGCATTACCATATTGGCGAAGGGAAGTGACATAGTTGATAGCATAGCGACACGGGTGGCAGCCCCATAAATCACGACATCTCTGTCTCTAGCCAAGGCCCCAAGTAGCCACAGGTCAGATTGTGAGAGCATAAACAAAGTGACAGCATTTATAAGCAATGGCCAAGAATGATGTAGAAGCTCAGAGTTACTCGCTTCCCCAACTCAAACCTTTTGCAGCCGAGCTAAAGTGCGACCATAGATTCTGAATGACACATTGGCGTTTATCAGCAAAGCAATCAGGATCAGACAGAGCACAGAATTTAGATCCACACTGATGCCAATGCAAGCTAATAGAGGTCTGCAAGATTCTCTACGATTCAAGGTTCGACAAGTTAGAAGCGTGCATTAGTATAAGACACCACGCATTATGTTCCGTCTTACTATGCGGTGAACTCGCTAGATCATATCTGTGATATCAAGACATTATCAAGGATCATTTATAGCTAATGTTCAATATAATAAATGCCAGAAAGAGCATAATCACAGAGACTCGCTGATAGATGCAAATCACACAGGACTCCAGCGACATGGCCTATTGAAAATAGAGTGCCGCAAGTTCCAA
>JARRQD010000060.1:11678-15006 GCA_037382205.1 Candidatus Thiodiazotropha sp. | reverse complement strand
CCGCAAGTTCCAAAATCAGGGTGGGGGCTGCCAGGAAAAGCCAGCTTAGGGTACGGTGATGAATCGTTGCTACTTTTTGAATATTTAGTTGTTTTAACAAGCCATTATCCTGTATTAAGCAAATCTAATCTGTTGACTATTAGCCTAGGTGAAAGGCAGTATAGCTATCCCAGTATTCATGTGCTGAGCAACTTTTTCAAGGCTTCGCTATCTTTCGCCACACCTTTGTCGTCAAAGTTTCATAGCGATAATTTTTTGATATCGCTAAAACTCGATCCCCTGTTCCGCTTTGATGCCTTGCTCGAAGGCGTGTTTCACCAGCCCCATCTCAGTCACCGTGTCTGCAATTTCTATGACCTCATCTGGTGCTTGCCGTCCAGTCAACACCAGATGCATCCACTCAGGTTTGGAGTGTTTGATGAAATCAGCAATCTCCTCACCACTGAGCCAACCATAGCCACAGCAGTAGTTGATCTCATCCAGCACCACCAGGTCATAGGCTTGAGTAAGAATTTTCTGCTGACAGAATGACCAGATCTCACGACTCGTCTGCTGATCCTGCTGTGGGTTTTTGGTGTCCCAGGTGAAGCCATCCCCCAGGGCGTGCCATTCGATGTTGTCGAAGCGAGAGGCCGCCTGCTGCTCCCCGGTTTTCCATTGGCCTTTGATGAACTGAACCACCAAGACCTTCATACCCCAGCCGGCGGCACGGAAGACCATGCCGAACGCACTGGATGATTTACCTTTGCCTTCTCCGGTGTGTACCAGGGTAAGACCTTTACGTTTTTGGCGCTGTTTCATGCTTTATCCAATTTGAGGTTATTGCCTGTCCCGCTGAGCCACCACTCCCCCAGGGAGAGGGTTGGGGTGAGGGGATCTGAGGATACAGGACGCCCGAAAATTACTTCTCATGTCCATAGATCCCAGTCAATACGAAAGAGCTCAGCATTTCATGGACCACAAGGCTTGCCAAGTAAATTAAGTGGCACAGTAATAGCCTTAATAGAGCATGGTAAGAAGCAATTGAGAAAACAAATGAAAATAACTATCATTATTATGAATCGTCAAAATCCACACCCAAAGGAGACATGAATATGTCGATATTATCCAGACTTATCCATGTTCCTGTCTTGCTGAGTCTGTTGTGGCCCGTCGTGGTCAGTGCCGATGAGGTGAATCTCTACTCTGCACGTAAAGAGAAATTAATCAAACCCCTATTAGAGAGGTTTACTCAAGAGACAGCCATTGAGGTCAATCTGGTGACCGGTAAGGCGGATGCACTGCTGCAGCGACTGCAGAGTGAAGGACGCAATACCCCGGCGGATCTTTTGATCACCACGGATGCCGGCCGTTTACATCGGGCCAAAGCAGCGGGAGTCACTCAGGCTGTTGAGTCTGAGCTGTTGAATCGGGTTGTACCTAGACGCTATCGGGATCCGCAAGGGCACTGGTTTGGGCTCTCTTTGAGGGTACGCCCAATCCTCTATGTCAAAGGCAGGGTAGATCCTGCCGACCTCGCCACCTATGAGGCACTGATCGATCCTCAGTGGCAGGGCAAGATCTGCATCCGCTCCTCCGGGAATATCTATAATCAATCCCTGGTGGCCTCAATGATCGAGGCCAATGGCCTTGAAGCGACTGAGACCTGGGCGAAGTCGTTTGTGAAACAGTTTGCCCGTCCTCCTAAAGGCGGCGACCGGGATCAGATCAAGGCCGCTGCCGCCGGTCTCTGCGATATTGCGGTGGCCAATACCTACTACCTGGTGGGGATGCTGAAATCAAAGGACCAGGGCCAACGCCAGGCCGCTGAGAAGATGGGGGTGTTCTGGCCCAACCAGTCTGCTCGGGGGGCTCATGTGAATGTCAGTGGTGCGGCTTTGATCAAAGCCTCGAAACATAAACAGGCAGCAATAAAACTGCTGGAGTTCCTTGTCGGTGAATCCGCGCAGGCCTGGTATGCTGAAACCAATGGCGAGTATCCAGTCAGGCCCGATGTCGCTGCGGGAGAGACTCTACAGGCCTGGGGTGACTTCAAAAAGGATGGCATAAATCTGAGCCGTCTGGGTGAACTCAACCCGGAGGCGCTCAAACTGATGGATCGTGCGGGTTGGAAATAACGGGCATGATTAAGCCATCATTTGATTGATTGCCATGCGACTGATATCTGACACACGTGTCGCGCTGCGCCTGCTGTTTCATATCAACAGCTGGAGCTTGGGTGTGATCTCGATCGCCATGCTGCTCGCCGTACCAGTGTTGGTGGTGCTCAGCTATTTGTTGGAAACGGCGGGCGAGGTGTGGCAGCATCTGGCCGCCACTGTGCTCCAGGACTATGTGATTAACTCTCTGCTATTGGTGGTTGGTGTTGCCATCGGCGTCTTGCTGCTCGGTGTCAGTACCGCCTGGCTCACCAGTATGTGTCAATTTCCCGGGCGTTGGCTATTTGAGTGGGCGTTGTTAATGCCGATGGCCATACCTGCCTATATCATCGCCTATACCTACACTGGTCTTTTTGACTTTGCTGGTCCGCTGCAGAGTCTGCTCAGGGAGCATACTGGTTGGGGCTATGGAGACTACTGGTTTCCTGAGATTCGCTCCATCGAGGGTGCCGCACTGATGTTGGCGCTGGTGCTCTACCCCTATGTCTATCTGCTCTCCCGAGCGGCTTTCATGGGTCAGTCGATCTGTGTGCTGGATGTCAGTAGAACCCTCGGCAATGGTCCCTGGCGGACCTTTTTCATGGTCGCTCTGCCGCTGGCCAGGCCGGCCATTGTGGCGGGGCTTTCGCTGGCGCTGATGGAGACACTGGCCGACTACGGAACGGTGCAGTATTTTGGTGTCTCGACCTTCACCACAGGGATATTTCGTACCTGGTATGGCCTGAACAATGCCGCTGCAGCGGCCCAGCTTTCGGCTATGTTACTGCTGGTGGTGTTTACCCTGATACTGATCGAGAAGGGATCTCGCAGACAGGCCCGCTACCACCACACCACCCAGCAGCACCAGTCGTTGACACGCTTTAAATTGACTCCTGTGCAGTCATTTATGGCCTTTATGATCTGTTTCGGTGCGCTGTTTTTCGGCTTTTTACTCCCCGCTGGCCAGTTGCTCTGGTGGGCATTGACTACCGCCGAGGAGAGTCTGGATGGTCGCTTCCTGAGCCTGATCAGCCACAGTCTGCTGCTGGCCGCTTCAGCATCGGGGCTGGCCCTATTGCTGGCACTGTTTCTCAGCTACGGTAAGCGTCAATATGGCAGCTGGCCGGTGGTAATGGCAGTGAGAACCGCTGCTCTTGGTTATGCCATTCCAGGAACCGTGATCGCGATTG
>JARRQD010000060.1:0-11661 GCA_037382205.1 Candidatus Thiodiazotropha sp. | reverse complement strand
TGGCGTGATGATCCCCTTTGCTGCATTCGATAATGCCTTGGATGATTGGATGCGGGTTCAGTTTGGCTGGTCTACCGGGCTGCTGCTCAGCGGTACGCTGGTGGCGCTGATTTTTGCCTATCTGGTGCGTTTTCTCGCAGTCTCTCTGCAGACCGTGGAGGCCGGTTTGGGCAAGATCCGACCGACCATGGATGAAGTCGCCCTCTCAATGGGCGTCGGCTCCAGGGAGATTATCCATCGAGTGCATATGCCAATGCTAAAAGGTAGCCTGATGACCGCGCTGCTATTGGTTTTTGTGGATGTATTGAAAGAGCTGCCGGCCACCCTGATACTGCGTCCCTTCAACTACAATACGTTGGCAGTCAGAGCCTATGAACTGGCATCAGACGAGCGGCTGGCTGATGCCTCCTATGCCTCTTTGGCCATTGTCTCTGTCGGTATACTGCCAGTAATTTTATTGAGCCGCTCAATTACCCGGTCCCGCCGTGCCAAACCAACTTAGTGTCAAACAGGCGAGTGTTAAATATGGTCGTCAGACTGTGGTTGATGAAGTCAGCTTCGAACTGCAACGCGGTGTCATCGGCTGTCTGTTGGGGCCTAGTGGTTGTGGTAAGACCAGCCTGCTTAGAGCCATCGCGGGATTTGAACCCCTGGCCAAGGGAAAAATTTTACTGCATGGCCGGTGTGTCTCCCGCCCCGGTGAGACCCTGGCGCCGGAGAAGCGGCGGGTTGGTATGGTGTTCCAGGATTTTGCCCTCTACCCCCATCTGAATATCGAAGACAACATCGCCTTTGGTCTGCGTGGACAGGGTCAGGCTCAGCGCCGAGAGCGGGTCAACTCGTTGCTTGGTCTGGTTGGCCTTTCAGGCACGCAGAAAAAGTATCCCCATCAACTCTCCGGTGGTCAGCAGCAGCGGGTGGCGCTGGTTCGGGCGATGGCACCACAACCCGATATCCTGCTACTGGACGAACCCTTTTCCGGACTCGATGTGGAGCTACGTGAACAGCTGGCGCGAGAGGTCAGAGACATACTCAAGCGTGAGGAGGTGACTGCCATTCTAGTGACTCACGATCAACTGGAGGCCTTTGCTTTGGCGGATAACATCGGGGTGCTCAGTGAAGGGCGGTTGCGCCAATGGGATAGCGCATACTCCCTCTATCATCGCCCCAGCGATCGATTCGTTGCCAACTTTATTGGGCAGGGAGCAATGATCCCCGGTGTGGTAACTCAGGATAGTGAAGTTCAAACGCTTCTTGGAAAGATCCATGGGGAGTTCGTCAACCAACCCGCAGTCGGTGAGCCGGTGGAAATATTAATCCGGCCCGATGATGTGATCCATGAAGATGAGAGCAACTTTCAACTCAGAATTGTGGATAAGGTTTTTCAGGGAGCAGAATACCTCTATACCCTGGCGCTTGAAGATGGCACTGAGCTATTGTGTCTGGTGCAGAGTCATCATGATCATGCTGTGGGAGAGATGATTGGTATACGTCTGTTTTTAGATCATGTTGTGGCCTTTCCGAGGCTGACCAAGTCGTGATCGTTTGAGGGTTCACTGTTGACGGCTCAACAACGCGAGGCAGCATCTCGCTATGATCTGAGTTGACATGAAAACCACCAGGCCACTGATCGTTGGCCTGGGTTTCGTGGGTTAAGTGGTCAGCCACCCAGTAGGGCTGCGGTCTCTTTCTTTCGTTTCACCGCTGAATGCCGACGCGGCTTCTGTGATTGTTCAGCAGCCTGTTTGACTCGATGGTGTTTGCGCGAATTCTTCGCTTTGTGTTGATCCCTGTCTCCATCCTGTTGGGTGGAGTGATGAGGTTTGCCTGTGGCGCCCTTTTTACTGCCCCTTGAACGGTTGTTATTAGCCGCGGTTTTTCGGCCATTATTGCGGGGATTTCCATTTCGCTGTTTCTGAATGGGCTCCGCTTTAATGTTGGGATCCGGTTCATAATCTTCGACAGTTACCTGCGGAATCTTGCTTTTCAAAAGGCGCTCAATATCCTTTAACAGTTTATGCTCATCAACACAGACCAGGGATATGGCTTCGCCTTCATTACCGGCGCGGCCGGTACGACCGATACGGTGGACATAATCCTCGGGCACATTGGGTAGCTCGTAGTTCACTACATGGGGGAGTTGATTGATATCCAGTCCCCGGGCTGCGATGTCGGTGGCAACCAAGACTCGAATCTGGCCATTCTTGAAACCGGCCAGTGCACGGGTTCTTGCGCCCTGGCTTTTATTGCCATGGATTGCGGCAGCACTGAGTCCATCTCGCTCCAACTGCTGCGCGAGACGATTGGCCCCATGTTTGGTGCGGGTGAAGACCAGCACCTGCTGCCAGTTGCCCGAACCGATCATATGGCTGAGCATCTCTCTTTTTCGGCTTTTGTCGACCGGATGAATGACCTGTTTAATCCGTTCTGCAGTGGTGTTTCTTCGTGCGACCTCGATCAGTTCCGGTTGATTCAGCAGCTGGCCGGCCAGTTTCTTGATCTCATCGGAGAAGGTGGCCGAGAAGAGCAGATTCTGTCTGTGGCCATTGTTTGGCAGCAGTGCCAATACCTTGCGGATGTCATGGATGAAACCCATGTCCAACATCCGATCGGCTTCGTCCAGAACCAGTATCTCAACCTGGGAGAGGTCGACAGTGCCCTGTGAAGCGTGGTCGAGAAGTCTGCCTGGGGTTGCGATCAGGATATCGACGCCTTGGCGCAACTGCTGTATTTGAGGATTGATCTTCACACCGCCGAAAATGATGGCGGATCGCAAAGAAGTGTAGCGACCATAAGTACCCACACTCTCACCGACCTGGGCGGCGAGCTCACGGGTTGGCGTCAACACCAGGGCACGAACCGAGCGTTTGCCTTTATTGGTTCGCTTTTCAGCGAGCCGTTGCAGGAGCGGCAGGGTGAAACCGGCTGTTTTACCGGTACCCGTTTGAGCCCCAGCCATGATGTCTTTTCCAGACAGGACAACCGGAATCGCCTTGCTCTGAATTGGTGTGGGTTCGGTATAACCCTGCTCGCCAATGGCGCGCAGGAGATCGGCCGACAGGCCGAGACGATCGAATGACATAAATAATCTGCTCCATGGCCACTCAACCATCAATGCGATGCAATTAGGTTGGTATGGCCACATAAATAAATTTTAGGATTCCAGATGAGGAGAGACTTCCTTCCCGGCGACAGCAATGCTGGCGGGAGCCGGTCGGCTGGAAAAGTATCTGATAACTAAGCGGGAGGCTCTGTTCCCGGACGGGAAGAGGCAAACGGCACTAGGTATTCTAAACAATTTAATGATTGTTATGAGCGCTAACCGGTCAAGCGCATGCGAGCATAGTACCAGAAAATTTCCATTAAATCAGATTTAGTTAGCAATATGAGGAAGGTATTTTGCAAGTGATGGTTGATTCACCCGGTCATCAAGCCGCTCGAGAGCCTCCTGACGCCCCCAGGCTGCCTCTACAGCAGCCAAGATGCCTTTGAGACTTGGGCCGGTGTAGACAATTCTCCAACTCATTGATGCTCAACTTCAGAGTGTTGAGTCGATCACACAACAAGCCGGGTTAGCGACTGTTTGGAAACAACCACGCTGTAGTGGCAGATTTACACTATGTCTGGCGATGAGTTCAGCAGTTGAACAACCGTTGAATGGCGTCCAGTCCATCTTGAACAACCTCATCCAGCTCTTCAGGGTCATCGTCATGCTCATAGGCTAGCATGGAATAGACCGATAAGGATTTCAGCGCCAAAGCGATTTTTTCAACATCGGGCTGGTTGAGCACAACCCCATCTCTCAGTCTGCACTCCTCACTCATGGTCAAAACCCTCTCGTTGACATGAATTTGTAAACTTGGATATTTAGTCAGGATTAATGGGGTGTCAACAAAGATGTGCCATTCTTTGATTTAAGTCAATGTTACTAGATCAGGCTAATCTTGAGTATTGTTTTAGCTGAGCAGACCCCAGTGTGGCTTACAGGGTCTGTTCGGTGACATCCACATAGAGTTTGATTTGTTGACCTGGCTGTAGATATTTACCCTTGATGGTGTTCCAGCGCTTCAGATCCGACACCGAGACTTTGAATCGCTGTGCGATTCTGGAGAGGGAGTCCCCCCGCTTGACCTTGTAGTGAAGGCGGCTCTGGGTATTCCTGGGTTGCAGATCGAGCAGCGAGACATTGGACGAGTTATTGGTGGCCCAGATAACCAGGCGCTGACCGATTTTCAGCGGGTCGCCAGGGGCCATACCGTTCCATGCCGCCAGTTTTTTGTAACTGACATTGAAAGTTCTGGCGATAGTCCAGAGACTGTCGCCCGATTGAACTCGATAGTGTTTTTTGACACCTTTTCTGTTGCGGTTCTGGATTGCGGCCTTGCGCTGTTCCTGGGTGTATACATAGTGGTCGATTTTCTTGCTCGATACCGGGATCAACAGGTGTTTGCCCGCACGTATGCGATTGCCCGACAATTTGTTGACCTGTCTGATCAGCTTAGTTGTGGTGCCATGACGGCTGGCGATGACGCTCAGAGAATCGCCGGATTTGATTTTATAGCGTTTCCAGGTGAGCCGCTTCTTCTGAGGCAGGTTGGCGAGTTTTTGCTTAAACGGTTCAATCCGGTCTATCGGCAGGGTCAATTGATGTGGGCCATCCGGGGCCGTGGCCCAGCGATTAAAGCCCGCATTCAGCAGATAGAGTTCCTGAATGGGGATCTCTGCCATCTCTGCTGCCAGAGCAAGATCAAGCTGAGACTTGATATCCACGGTGGCGAAGTAGGCTTTATCGGCAACTGGATCCAGATCGATACCATAGGATTCCGCATCCTTGAAGATCTTCGTCAAAGCCAGCAGGCGAGGTACGTAGACGCTGGTTTCATCCGGCAGTTTCAGGGACCAGTAGTCGGTTGGCTTACCCCGTTTGCGATTGCGTTTAATGGCGCTGCCTACTGTGCCAGCCCCCGAGTTATAGGCGGCCAGTGCCAGTTCCCAGTCGCCGCCGAACTGTTTGTTGAGACGCTGCAGATAGTTCAGTGCAGCGCGGGTCGAACTGACAACATCCCGGCGTCCGTCGTACCACCAGTTCTGTTTCAGGCCGAAATGGCGGCCTGTAGAGGGGATGAACTGCCAGATCCCGGCGGCTCTGCCGGGGGAGTAGGCAAATGGTTGGAATGCGCTCTCAACGGCAGGTAGTAGGGCAATTTCTGCAGGTATGTTCCGTTTGTCGATCTCCTCCAGTATGAAATAGAGAAAAGGGGCAGCCCGTTGTTGAATGCGTTGCACATATTTCGGGTGTTTCTTATACCAGTTGAATTCTTTGGTGCTGCGCTTGTTACTGGGGATGGTGAGGGTAAAACTCTGCCGCATTCTGTCCCAGACATGCCTTGGAGTTGGGTCAGGCAGCGAGGCAACTACGGCGGAGAGTTGTTCGGCAACTTCCGGCATCCGTTCGGCGTTTATCTGTTTGCTAGCAGTCTCGGGTTGGTGCTGCACGGTTTGCCTGGAGAGGCTGTCCAGCGGAACCTCGCTCTGGCTCGACTCTGCTGCGCCATTCGGCAGAGACTGGCAGGCAGCCAACAGGCATGCAGCGATCAGGTTCATTGTGAGCAGATAGGGTTTGCTAAAAAATGTTGCCGAACTGTGATGTGACTTTGACATACCGATTTTTGCAAGAGAATGTAAACAAAGCCGTGTATGATTCCCATTGAATGGACTCCTGATAAACGGCCGTAAATTGCAATCTGTGATTGTTTCGGCCTCTGTTGAGTGTGGCACTACATATCACTGGGCGGGGCTGTCTTCTGGCACGGCAAATCATTGATTTGCTTTGGTATTTAGGTTCACTGCTCGGCGATCTCGAACTCGGCCCAGCGATGAACTCAGTTGTGCCTGTCAGCCTCCGGGACTTCGGCTAGCCATATGAGACGCTAACCCTGTATCCTGCACTAACCAGGAGCGCTCTTTTGCTTCGCTCTATGGTCATACTGATAGACAATTCCATCAAATGCCATAGAGACAATAGAGCGGCGCTCAAATAATACACAGATTACCTGACACTCGTGTCGGTAGCAAAGCCGATAGCTTGAGAGATGAGAGAATACAGGCGGCTAAAACTGAGATCTTGCCAGCAGAAACACATTCACACGTGGTTCGCCAGCCAGCTTGGCGCCGATTTGCTGGCCCAGGAGCGGGGTGTGTTTGAGCGCCATCTATCAGCCATGTTTGGTTATCATCTGGTGCAGATCGGCCAGCAGGGACTGGGTGAGGAGCTGCTTCAGGCCAGTCGAACTAGAAACCATTTGGTCATGGGGATCGGAAATTCTGCCCAGGGAGTGGAATTGCAAGCGGATCCAAGTCATCTGCCGTTCGCTACAGACAGTCTGGATGGGATGTTGCTGCCCCATACCCTCGATTTTTCTGACGATCCCCATCAAGTTTTACGTGAAGTGGAGCGCGTTCTGATACCCGAGGGTAAGCTGCTGCTGAGTGGTTTTAACCCCTGGAGTCTCTGGGGTGGGGTGAGGTTACTACGCATGCGCTCCTCCAATCCGCCCTGGTGTGGTCACTTCTTCAGCGCTCGGCGGATCTTGGATTGGCTGGCGTTGCTGGGCTTCGATCTGCTGGAGATTCAGTATCTCAACTTCCGCCCGCCATTGCAGAGTCAGGGTTTGATGCAGAAGTTGCAGTTTATGGAACAGATCGGTCACAAGGTCTATGCGAATTTTGGCGGTGTGTATATCATACTGGCGGTGAAGCGGGTGGTGACGATGACACCTATCCGCCCGAAATGGTCGGTGAAGAAGCGTGTCATTCCTGCGGCAGCTGAACCGACAATCCGAAACGGTACCTGATGGATTGCACACAATTTGATGACAAAACATGTAGAACTCTTTACTGATGGCGCTTGTAAGGGGAATCCCGGACCTGGTGGCTGGGGGGTCGTATTACGCTATGGCGATCATGAGAAGCATCTTTACGGCGGAGAGGGGAATACCACCAATAACCGCATGGAACTGCAGGCGGTTATCAAGGGGTTGCAGCAGTTGAAAAGAGACAGTCGGGTGGCGGTGACTACTGACTCCCAGTATGTCAAAAACGGTATCACTCAGTGGATTCACAACTGGAAAAAGAATGGTTGGAAAACCGCCGCCAGGAAGGCGGTGAAGAATGCCGATCTGTGGCAAGCTCTGGATACTGAGGTTAAAAAACATCAGGTGGATTGGCACTGGGTGAAAGGTCATGCTGGTCATCCTGGTAATGAATTGGCGGATCAGTTGGCCAATAAAGGTATTCAGGAGCTGTAGCGATGATGCGTCAGATTGTCCTGGATACGGAAACCACCGGTCTTGAGCCTGAACAGGGTCATAAAATCATTGAAATTGGTTGTGTAGAGCTGGTTGACAGACGGCTCACCGGGAATAACTTCCATCAGTTTCTGCAACCGGACCGGGAGATCGATGCCGGGGCCATCGAAGTGCATGGCATTACCAACGAGTTTCTCGCGGATAAGCCGAAATTCTGTGATGTGGCAGATGATTTCATCGAATATATTCGTGGTGCTGAACTGATCATCCACAACGCCCCCTTCGATGTGGGATTTCTCGATCATGAACTGAAGTTGATGCAGAGTTCTCCCCGGGCAGCGGAACAGTCTGGATGCCTTGTGTAAAAGATACGATATCGACAACTCCCATCGTGAGCTCCATGGGGCGCTGCTCGATGCCGAGATTCTGGCCGATGTCTATCTGATGATGACTGGCGGTCAGGGGGCGCTGGTGTTGGATGATGAGCTTGGTCAGTCGGGGGGAGAGGCGCTGGCGGCCGATAATATTCGTCGTCTGGCTGCCGATCGTCCACCGCTCAAGGTGATCTTGGCAGACGAAACGGAGCTGCAGGCCCATCAACGGCAGCTTGAAACGATGGGCGAGGCCTGCGTCTGGCGCAATCGCCAGTAGATTGATCGGTTAAGTTCAGATTACCCTCTTGACTGGGTCGATTTGGCGCTGTCAGAGCCCTGCACGATATCGTAGAGTCTGGGGATGTCCAGCAGCTGAACATGCTTGCGCTCCACCCTCAGCAGGTTTTCATCCTGAAAGCGGGTAAACAGCCGGCTGACGGTCTCAACGGCCAAACCCAGGTAGTTACCGATCTCATGTCGTGACATGCTGAGGAAAAAGTCGCTGGCGGAAAACCCCCGCTGCTTGAAACGCTCTGAGAAGCTGAGCAGGAAGGTGGCCAGACGCTCCTCAGCGCTCTTTTTGCCCAACAGGGTGAGCATTTCTGTATCCTGGCCGATCTCCCGGCTCAGCAGGCGGTACATCTGATGCTGCAGGCTGGGCATGATGGCGCTCAGGGATTCCAGTTGGGAGAAAGGGATTTCACAGACAGCAGTGGTCTCTAGGGCGATTGCCGAGCAGGTGTGGCAGTTATCCTGAATCGCATCCAGACCGATCAGCTCACCGGGCAGATGGAAGCCCAGAACCTGTTCGCCACCATCTTCATTCGGGCTGTAGGTTTTTACCGAGCCACTGGTGATGACCCGCAGACTGTTAAAGTTATCGGTACCCCGATAGAGATGATCCCCTCGATGGTAGGGTCTGCCTCGTTTGATGATGCAATCAAGGCGCTCCACATCATCCGGCGTCAATCCCATCGGTAGACAGAGGGTGGCCAGACTGCAATTTTTACAGGCTACTTTGATGTTTTCGAATGAGACAACTTTTCTGCTAGTCAAGTAATCGCTCCAGCATGCAGGGTGCTTTGTTGCCATTGGCTGGCAAAGTCATATTGCGGCTATGGTGGATCATTTCCTTGTCAAGATGACCTCTTATCTACCTCAATGGTGTTACAGCTCCCAGAGGTTGCGTTTAAACCGCTGGAGCCAATTTTGCCGACTCGTCAAGCTTAAATGCCTGATGCAATGGCCAGCATGTCTCCAAATCATATGCACACATCCGTGTCTTTATTTGGCCTGGCGGCCGGCTTTTTAGACATCGATGCTGTCTTATTGAGGCGGAGCTGCAGGAGCTGGTGCAGCTGCTGGCGGTGCAGGATAGCCGTATGGCGCACCATAAGGGGCGCCATAAGGCGCTCCGTAGCCATAGGGGCCGCCGCCGTAGCCGTAAGGACCATAGCCACCATAGTAGTCACGATAGTAGTTGTTACCCCGACCATAGCCGGAACCACGGGCGTTGCCGCTCATGCCGAAGCTGAAATCACCGGAGCCATCGCCCCAACCATCGCCCCAACCATCGTTGTTCCAGCCACGGTTACCCCCGCCGGGCCCCCACCAGGCAGAGGCGCTGGTAGAAGCAGCGACAAGCGCAGCGATGCTCAGAACTTTAGCAAATTTAGTCATGCTTTCTTCCTCTCAAATGATTTTTTTGATACTACATCAGTGATGTATAAGAGTGGCTTATAAGCCCCCATCATACGATGTTTGAGATCTTCACAACGAGGTCGGCCGAAAAATGGCTTGGACTGTCGGGTAAAGTACTGCCTCAATAGTTTTTATTTGCGAAACACGCCAATCGATTATAGACCTTGGCCAGTGATATTCAAACGAATTCTTGCTGTCCGGACAGATCTGTATAATCTGCGCCGTAACGGCGCATCGCGATTGAGTGGCGTGCCTCAATCTGGTACTGTTTACCCCCGTCCTATATCCCATTCCCAGCACTCTAACCCTGGTAAGCAGAATTTCATGACCAGTTTTATTTTCATTACGGGCGGTGTGGTTTCCTCGCTTGGTAAAGGTATCGCCTCAGCCTCTCTGGCGGCACTCCTTGAGGCCCGCGGCCTGGATGTCACCATGATCAAACTGGATCCCTATATCAACGTGGATCCCGGCACCATGAGCCCATTTCAGCATGGTGAAGTTTTCGTTACTGAAGATGGGTCGGAAACCGATCTCGATCTTGGTCACTACGAAAGATTCATCGATAGCACCATGGGGTGCAACAACAATTTCACCACCGGGCAGATCTATGAACGGGTGATCCGTAAGGAGCGCAAAGGGGAGTATCTGGGTGGTACGGTTCAGGTAATTCCACACGTCACCAATCAGATCAAAGAGAGTATTCTGCTCGGTGCCGGGGATAAGGGTATCTGCCTGGTAGAGATCGGTGGCACCGTCGGTGATATCGAATCGCTGCCGTTTCTTGAGGCGATTCGGCAGATGGGAGTGGAGATGGGGCATCAGCGGACGATGTTCATGCATCTGACCCTGGTTCCCTACATCAAGGCCTCCGGAGAGATCAAAACCAAGCCAACCCAGCACTCGGTGAAGGAGTTACGCTCGATCGGCATTCAGCCGGATATTCTGGTGTGTCGCTCGGAGCAGCCCCTGCCTGAATCGGAACGGCGAAAGATCGCACTGTTCACCAATGTGCCCGAAAAGGCGGTCATCTCGGCGGTGGATGCAGATTCCATCTACCGGATTCCGGTACTGCTACATGCCCAGGGGATGGATGAGCTGGTCAACCAGCGGTTCGGCCTGAATCTTCCACCAGCGGATCTCTCGGAGTGGGAATCTTTCCTCGATGGCCTGGATAACCTTAAGGGCGAGGTTAAGGTTGCGATGGTGGGTAAATACGTTCACCTCACCGAAGCCTATAAATCCCTCTCAGAGGCATTGGTCCATGCCGGCGTACGTACCGGCAACCGGGTGATGATTCACTATGTGGACTCCGAGCAGATTGAGAAATGCGGCACAGAAAGCCTGCAGGCTATGGATGCCATTCTGGTGCCCGGCGGCTTTGGAAACCGGGGCGTGGAGGGTAAAATTGAGGCTGTACGCTACGCCCGGGAGAACAAAATTCCATACCTGGGTATCTGCCTGGGCATGCAGGTGGCGGTGATCGAATTTGCTCGCCATGTGGCGGGATTGGTCGATGCCCACAGTACTGAATTCGATCGCGCCACACCCAATCCGGTGATTGGCTTGATCGTGGAGTGGCTGAATGCGGACGGGCAACTGGAGACCCGCAGCGAAAACTCTGACATGGGCGGTACGATGCGCCTTGGTGGTCAGGAGTGTAACCTGCAGCCCGGTAGCCTGACCCATCAGCTGTATGGCAAGGATGTCATTGTCGAGCGCCATCGCCATCGCTATGAGTTCAACAACAGCTATCTGGATGACATCGTAACCGCTGGTATGAAAGTTTCAGGCCGGTCGGTGGATGGTCGACTGGTGGAAATCGTTGAGATACCCGATCATCCCTGGTTTGTCGCCTGCCAGTTTCACCCGGAGTTCACCTCCACGCCGCGTCATGGGCATCCACTGTTTTCCGGTTTTATCGAAGCGGCGCGCAAACACAGGGATGGTGGAAAATGAAGCTGTGTCACTTCGAGATTGGATTGGATCGTCCGCTGTTCCTGATCGCCGGTCCCTGCGTGATCGAGAGCGAACAGCTGGCGATAGACAGCGCCGGCGAGCTGAAAGCACTCTGTGAGGCGCTGCAGATCCCCTTTATTTACAAATCCTCCTTCGATAAAGCGAATCGCTCCTCGGCAGAGAGCTACCGTGGCCCTGGCATGGAGCAGGGGTTGCAGATTCTGCAGAAGGTCAGGGAGCAGCTGGACGTGCCGGTGCTCACCGATGTGCATGAGGATACCCCCTTGGAGGAGTTGTCCGAGTGCGTCGATGTGCTGCAGACC
>JARRQD010000059.1:0-26519 GCA_037382205.1 Candidatus Thiodiazotropha sp. | reverse complement strand
GTGGTGGGTGAAGCGGTCGATGAACAGAAGCTGATCCTCGGTGATGCCCATTTCGACAACAATCCAATCGACATTCCAATGAATCTGTTGTTTGGCAAACCGCCGCGTATGCTCAAGGATGTTCATCGCACGACCTTCAAAAAACCGCAGCTGGATTTTACCGATATCGACCTCAATGAGGCGGCGCTACGGGTGTTGAGACTACCAACGGTGGCGAATAAGACTTTTCTGATCAGCATTGGCGATCGCTCAATTACCGGTATGGTGACTCGGGATCAGATGGTAGGGCCTTGGCAGGTGCCGGTAGCGGATGTGGCTGTCACTGCGTCCGGCCTGATGGGTTACACCGGCGAAGCGATGGCGATGGGAGAGCGAACCCCACTGGCCCTATTGGATGCGCCAGCCTCCGGTCGCATGGCGATCGGTGAGTCGATCACCAACATTGCCGCTTCTGCAATCGCAAAGTTGTCGGACATTAAACTCTCTGCGAACTGGATGGCGCCAGCAGGGCATCCTGGTGAGGATGCAAAGCTGTATGACACGGTAAAGGCTGTTGGTATGGAGCTCTGTCCTGCATTGGGTATTGCCATACCGGTAGGTAAGGACTCCATGTCGATGAAGACCGTTTGGCAGGAAGCGGGGGAAGAGCGGGCAGTGACTGCCCCCATCTCGTTGATTATCTCGGCCTTCGCTCCGGTTACTGACGTACGGCAAACCCTGACCCCTCAACTGCGCATTGACCTCGGTGATACAGATCTGATTTTGATCGACCTGGGTAAGGGGATGAATCGAATGGGTGCCTCAGCACTGGCGCAGGTCTATCGCCAGATTGGTCACCATGGGGCAGATTTGGATGATCCGGCCGCTTTGCAACGTTTTTTCAATCTGATTCAAGAGCTGAACCAAAACAATCTGCTGCTCGCTTACCATGATCGATCCGATGGGGGGCTGTTTGCCTTGATCTGTGAAATGGCTTTTGCCGGTCACTGTGGTGTGACGATCGAACTCGACGACTTGGGGGAGGAGGACTGTGCGGTTCTGTTCAACGAGGAGCTCGGTGCTGTGATACAGGTGCGCCACAACGATACCGATGATGTATTGAAATTGCTCAACGATGCCGGACTCGGTCGGTGCAGTCATGTCATTGGTACACTGAACAGTGAGGACAGTATCCAGTTCAGACGATCGGGTAGCCTTGTGTTGTCGGATCAGCGCAAAGTATTTCAACAGGCCTGGTCTGAGACCACTCATCGGATGCAGGCCTTGCGGGATAACCCTCAGTGTGCGGATGAAGAGTATCAGCGACTTGAGCAAGCAGACCCTGGTATCCAGGTAAGTCTCAGTTTCGATGCGCAAGAGGATGTGGCGGCTCCGATGATCGCTACCGGTGTCAAACCGGCAATGGCCATTCTGCGAGAGCAGGGGGTCAATGGGCAGCTCGAAATGGCGGCCGCCTTTCATCGAGCCGGCTTTGAGTGTATCGATGTCCATATGTCGGACATCATCGAAGGCCGAACCCAGCTTGATCAGTTCAAAGGTATGGTAGCCTGCGGTGGTTTCTCCTATGGCGATGTGCTTGGCGCCGGTGAAGGGTGGGCTAAATCAGTGTTGTTCAACGAACGGGCAAGGGAGGCTTTTCAGCGCTTCTTCAACCGCTCTGACAGTTTTGCACTGGGGGTCTGCAATGGCTGTCAGATGCTATCCAATCTACACCAGTTGATACCTGGCGCTGAGCATTGGCCCCACTTTGTCCGTAACCGGTCTGAGCAGTTTGAAGCCAGATTCGTCACGGTAGAAGTGACAGAATCACCCTCCATTTTATTGGCGGGGATGCAAGGGTCCCGTTTGCCAATCGTGGTGGCGCATGGTGAGGGACGGGCCGAGTTCCGTAGCCAGGAGCAGCTGAATCAGGCCCATGAGCTATTGACGCTACGCTATCTTGAAAACAGTGGCGAGGTGGCCAGTAGATACCCGGCTAACCCAAACGGCTCCCCAGAAGGTATGACAGGGTTTTGTAACCGGGATGGACGGGTCAGCATCATGATGCCCCATCCAGAACGAGTTACCAGAACCGTTCAACACTCCTGGCATCCGGATGGCTGGGGTGAGGATGCACCCTGGCTGCGTCTGTTCAGAAATGCGCGTGCCTGGGTAGATTGAGGCTTGTTTTGATTTCACTATACAGATTGCTGAAATATCGACAAAATTAACCAAGTATTAAGGGCCTGTCAGCGAAAATGGCAGATTTTTTAAGGCCATTTTCCAGCAAACAGGTTGTCTAAGGTGAGTTAAGTCAATAGAGTCTGCAATGCCATCCTGAGATGCTGGTATGCTGCGCACAAAGAAAGTAAAGTAACAGCGCTCAATGCCGCTGCATTGAGGGTATTGAATTTAACAACAAGCCGCTAAGTACGAGCAAATAGGGTTCTAAGGATAGGGTCATCATTGCTTGATATAAGGCGGTGATTTTTTTGACATCACCACACCTTATTGAAACCTATCGAGTCAACACTCTGAAGGAATATCATGAAAACATATGATACAGATGTACTGATTATTGGCGCTGGGCCGGCTGGCGCCACAGCCGCAGCACTGATTAACAAAGCCGGATTCAACTGCATGATTGTTGAGAAGCAGCGGTTTCCACGTTTCGTGATTGGCGAGAGCCTGTTGCCTCGATGCATGGATCTGCTCGAAGAGGCAGATCTACTCGGCGTAGTACAAGATCAGAAATTTATGGTCAAGGATGGCGCGGTGTTTAAGCGGGGTGACGAGACCTGCACCTTCCAGTTCTCCCAACAGTTTACCCAGGGTTGGAAATACACTTATCAGGTTCCGCGCGAAGATTTCGATAAGGTTTTAGCCGATACCGTCGAAGCGCGTGGTGTCCCCATCCTCTGGGGGCATGGTGTGACGGATGTGAATTTCGCTGAAGATGGCAGCTCCACCTCAATGCTTGAAGACGAGCAAGGCGAACCAGCCAGTGTTACAGCCCGTTTCATTCTAGACGGTAGCGGTTATGGGCGAGTACTTCCCCGCCTATTGGGTCTTGACGAAAATTCCATGCTACCTTTGCGCGAGTCCTATTTTACGCACATTACCGGTGACATTCGTCCGCAAGGGGTTGGGGAAGGCCGGATCTGGATCTGTTCCCTTGATGATCCTGACAATGCCTGGATGTGGATTATCCCGTTCTCAAACGGCAAAACCTCGGTGGGTGTGGTCGCCAAACCTGATTTTCTGGCCCGTTACCCTGAGGATCCTGACGAGAAGTTACGGGCGATCATCAACGATAACAAAAACACCAGAGAGCGTCTGGCAAATGCCGAGTTCACCTTTCCGGTGCGGCGTATCAACGGCTACTCAATCTCTGCAAAAAAACTCTACGGTAAGGGCTTTGCACTGATGGGCAATGCAACGGAATTCCTCGATCCAGTGTTCTCATCCGGTGTTACCCTGGCACTGGAATCATCCAATCTAGCGGCAAAAACCTTGATCCGCCAGCTTCGGGGCGAGGCCCCGGATTGGCAGCAAGAGTATGCTGACCATCTGATGATGGGGGTCGATACATTCAGGACATTCGTAACAGCCTGGTATGACGATCGTCTACCGACCATCTTCTACAGTTCGGTCAAACCCGACGAGCTGCAGGATCAGATCTGTTCAGTGCTCGCCGGCTATGTCTGGGATCATGAGAATCCCTGCGTGCGAGACCATCAGCGAACCGTCAGTGTTATCGCCAAGGCCTGCGCTCAATACGGTTAACGCTTGCCTCCCGGTATGCCCAATCGGCCTACCGGTCGAGGATCGAGAATTTCTGCTACTCGATCCGAATGGCCTAAGTGATACGATTGAGCATACGCTGACTACGAATCAACCGAGACCAACTCTTACCGGTATTGAACCAGAGAACATACCAGCCCTCGATCAGCATACGAGGGAGTAACAGTGGGCTGAACTTAAGTGTTGCTTCGCTGGCGCAGAGTCGATGTTGCAGGCTGAGGCTGGTGGCGATGGTGTTGATCCGGGCCAGATGGTAGCGGTTGCTGATCAGAGTGACCGGATAGGCATCCTGCTGTGACAGCATGGTTCGGGCATGCTGTAGATTTTCCAGGGTATTCTGCGACTGTTGTTCCAGGCGCAACCTGGATTCCGCAATACCTTTGCTGATGAGGTAATCACGTCCAGCTTGGGCTTCGCTGATATCATCTCCCGACGCAGTGCCGCCCACCAATAGCAGGGTCGAAGCGGGGTTTTTCTCCATCAACTCGGCGGTTTTCTCCAACCGTAGATGATAATCCGAGTCAATACCTTGTTGGTGGAGACGTTTGCCGAAAACCAGCAAACTGTCGCAGTCTGAGTGACTCTCTGCAGATCTCGCAGTGCGGTAAACATAGATCATGCCGATCAGTAGAGGGATACCGAGGCCGATGAGCATGAACAGTAGTGTGAGGCCGAAGGTAAACAGGCCATCCCAATCGATGGTGCCCCGTTCCGGGTCGAATTGCATGGCCAAAACTGAAGTGGTGTTCAGGCTCTGTTCCCGGGCACTATGGCCCGGGAACAGGGGATAACTTACATCGCAATCAGACGTTGCTGAATGGCGTTATCCAGGTTCACGATCCACTTGTTGTACTGCTTGTTAATCTTGGAACCGTCATATTTCAGACCATTACTGCTCTTGTAGACGATACTGTAGGTCTTTTTGCTGTAGGGAATATCGACGGTGGCTGTGGTGCCGCGCAGCATAATACTGGCCACGATATGTCCTGGCTTGACCTCTTTCATGCGCCATCCGAGACCTGCACCGGCGGACATGATGGCCTTTTTGATGCTGGTTGTGGAGGTCTTACCAATGGTGTTGACTGGAGAATCTTGGACATTGTAGATCGGCTCGGTGCGACAGCCCATCAACCCAAGGGTAAATACCAGCAGAGAAATGAACAACAGGTTTTTAATAGAGACTATCTTCATATCGGGACTCCCTTACGACAGTGGTTTATTGCAAAAGTTGGTAATATATCTATATGTCTGTTTTATTCCTGAGCTCGTGAGTTCAGGTTTGTTCCGGGCTGAAATTCACGCACACTACTGCGGTGCATGGCTGCGTGGGTCAGCCAAAATGCCGAGACTGCGAAATAGCCCTTCGAGGTAGAGCCCCCTTTTAATTAAACGCCAGGCAATCATTCGCACAATCCGCCACGTATCTGTCCAAGGTTTGTAGTGGCTTTGACGTCTCCCTATATGATAGATTGAATCGACAGGCACCGATACACTATAAAAGCTGTGGCTTGCCGCTTCAATCACAATTTCACTTTCAAAGACAAAACCTTTTTCTTTTGAGGTGTTTAGACGGACATCCCGTAGCACTGCAGTAGGGTAGAGACGAAATCCGGACTGGGAATCGGTCACCGGATAGCCTGCGGCCCAGGAGACCCAGAAATCGGCGAAGCGGTTGGCGAACAGGCGAAGTTTGGGGGCATTCTGGCGCTGCTTCAGTCGTGCTGCAATGATAATGCAGTTCGGGTTGTCTTGTGCCGCTTTGATCAAATGGGGGATCTCAGCCGGGTTATGCTGACCATCCCCATCCAACGTAATGACCGCCTCGGCATTGAGCTTGCTGGCATGCTCAAAGCCACTCTGCAACGCAGTAGCTTTGCCTCGATTCTTTTCATGTCTGAGCAGATGGACCTTGAGGCCCTCAAGCTGACTCTGGCTGTCATCGGCTGAGCCGTCATCGACAATAATGACATTTTCTGTCTGCTGCAGGGCCGCAGTGGCCACATCCCGAATGGTTGCAGATTCGTTGTAGACTGGAATGACTATGGCGGTTTGCATGCTGTTTGACTGGCCCTGATCAGGCCATAGCCCCATTGATTGAGATCACCTGGCCTGAGATATACGCCGCCTCTTCAGAGGCGAGAAAACCTACCAGTGCAGCGACCTCATCGGGGGTGCCGGCCCGTTTCATCGGTACGATCTGTTTGATCGCGTCTGCCTCGAAGGTGGAATCCGCCATGCTGCCTTGAATAATCCCTGGCGCGACTGCGTTAGCAGTGACACCGCGAGAGGCCAACTCAAGCGCCAGGGATTTGATGGCGCCATGCAGTCCGGCTTTGGCGGCGGCATAATTTGCCTGTCCTCGGTTGCCCATTACGCCGGCGATCGAGGAGATTGCAATCACTCGGCCCCAGCGGGTGGCCAGCATTGGGAGCAGCAGAGGCTGGGCGACATTGTAGAAACCGCCGAGCGAGACATCGATCACCCGTTGCCACTGTTCGGCCTGCATGCCGGCCAGGGGGGCGTCGTCATGAATGCCCGCATTATGCACAAGTGTCTGAATCGGTCCCGATTCGAGCAACTGCTCCAAGCTTTGTCGGGCCGCTTCGCTCTTCCGGATATCGAAGACACAGATTTCGCCACTGCCGCCGGCCTGGTGAATCGCTTCAACCACAGCCTCGGCTCGATCTGGATTACTGTTGGCATGGACGATGACATGGGTGTCAGGTGAGCTCAGCTGGCGACAGATTGCCGAGCCAATATCTCCACTGCCGCCTGTGACCAAGGCTCGCTTCACTGATTTTCCTCCGTATGTACAATCACCGCTGCTCTTCCTTCTGCAACCAGGGTAGATCCAGATTTGAGCATGAAATCATAGAGCATGTTGCCGCTGTCGGCCAGCAACTGAGTTGCTTGAATGGTAAGTGGGGTATCGAGTTCATGCAGATAGCGGCGATGCAGTTTTACCCCGCGCAAACTTACCAGGTATCCGCCAGGCTGCTGTTGTCCTGACTGTTTCGCCAGCAGTCCGCCGTGCAGCGCCATCGTCTGGGCGCCATATTCGGCGGCATGTACTGCAGCCAGTTGCCCGTGGCTGTATAGGGGATTGCTGGGACTCTGATGGGTTGATGTTTGGCAGTGAATCTGTGTCTCATCCCAGTCGACAACCTGATCAATCAGTCGCATATCCCCTGCATGGGGCAGCAGGCAGTAGAGTTCAGTGCCTTCAATGGGTTTGTCTAGCATGGGTGCAGTTCCGCTTGCAGATTCAGGCCGGGTAGATAAGGCAGATTAATGTTTGCCGCTTGTGCTTTAGCCAGGGCTTCCAGGAGAGGTAGGCTACGGGCGGCCGGAGCGGAAAGCCGCAGTGTCTCAAGCGCCGCTTTCGACATCACACTCTGTTGATCCTCAGAGCATGTATTGAGATCAAGCCTGGCGATGCAGTTATCGCTTTCAGCCGTCAACAGCATGGCGATGGAAAATGGCGTGCTGATGGGCATAAAAGGCTGCAGTAGATGTGGCGGTGGTTGATCGTAACAGACCAGCAATACCGGGGTCTGCTCCACCGAACATTGAACAGCCGCCTCCATCAAGCCGGCAGCAAAGCTGCCATTCAGACCACCCAGACTTGATGAGCCCTGCCTGGATCCAGTGCCGATCGACCAGTATCCAGCCGGCGCATTGTGCACTGAGTTGTGGAATTGGGTAGGGGAGACCGGGCGGCCCTCCTCTGTCAGGGCGAGACAGATCTGATCAATGATATCCAGATCTCCCTCTGACGAACTGAAGACTGATGTAATACCTTCTCTGTCCGGCAGATGCTGCAGTGCCTGTTCAGCGGCCTGTAAGGCAATCTTGATGGTCCTGGTGGTGCGGCGACGTTCATTGGGTTTCAGCATCGATGGCTTGAGTGGCGACAGTTCGCCACCCTGGTAGTCTGAATCACCCTGTAACACCAAGCTTGCTTGTTGCCAGTCGTTGATTCCCTCGGTAACCAGACCGAGATTCTGTATGGCGACTGAAATCATGTGGCCGCTCCAAAGATCAGACTGCAGTTGTTACCCCCAAAGCCAAATGAGTTGCTCAGCACATAGTTTAAGGTCTGACGGTTCGGATTCAGCAGAATATTGGCGCCCAGTGATTGATCCTGCTGCTTGGTTTGCAGGCTTTGCGGCATCAGCCCATCTTGCAGGCAGAGCAGGGCAAAGATGGCCTCGATAATTCCTGCGGCGCCCAGTGTGTGGCCAGTGAACCCCTTGGTTGAACTGCACGGGGTCTGGTTACCGAACAGTGCATACACGGCGCTATCTTCGGAAGCGTCATTACTCATGGTGGCGGTGCCATGCAGGTTGATGTAGTCGATATCACTGCTCTCCAGACCGGCACGCTGCAGCGCCTGTTGCATCGCATAGCGTGCCCCCTCACCCTCAGGGTGAGGGGTGGACATATGGTATGCGTCAGAGCTTTCACCATAGCCAATCAGAGTAGGCTGCGACAGGTTGCTTTGTGGCTTCTCCAGGAGTGCGAAACCGGCGCCTTCACCGATATTGATACCGCTGCGTTGTGCATCCCAGGGGCGGCAGGGCTCAGTGGATACCAGGTCGAGAGCATTGAATCCGTAGAGGGTGGTCAGGCAGAGAGAGTCAACGCCACCGACAATGGCCGCATCGCATACTCCGGCAGTGATATAACGGTGGGCGGCGGCAAACACTTTGGAGCTGGATGAGCAGGCTGTGGAGATGGTGATTGCTGCACCATTCAACCCCAAAAAGTCACGCACAAAATGGCTGGATGAGGCAATGTTATGGGTATATTGAGGGGTGTAGTCAACCGGCAAGGCGCCATCTTTGCGTGACTGATAGGCGTTCTCTGTGGCGGCAATGCCAGAGGTGCTGGTTCCCAGGAAGAGACCGATGCGATCTGTCCCATAGCGTTCCACCGCCTGTGTTACTGCCGGTAGGAAGTTATCCTGTTGCAGAGCCAGTTGTGCCAGCCGGTTGTTGCGACAATCATAAGATGCGGATTTACCAGTCAATGGCAACTCTTCCAACCCGGATACCCGTCCAATCCAGGTCGTCAGATCCACACTCTCTAAATCGCAGGGCTGTAGACCGCTCCTGCCGTTGCGCAGCGCATCTAGGGATGACTGTTTACCACGACCGAGGGCATTGGTCAGGGTGAAGTGAGTAATTGACAAAGGGGGCATTTCAGAGCCTGTGTTCTTAAATTTCTTCAGCTTAGTCACCAAATCGACCGATGGCAGTGTTGTTCGAGAATTTTTTTCCCATTGTCCAGTATGGTATGTTCCCTGATGCTGAAGAATCGTCTACTGCAAAGTGATTGTGAATGACGAACACCGAACAAAACTGCTCTCCTTATACCGCGGTAGACCTATTTTCAACTCAAGGGAATCGATTCGCAATGAATATTGCTTTGTTATGGCACCTTGAGTTGAAACTGGCTATTATGCGAGCAGTAGAGAAATATGACAATGTTATATACATCCTGTAGAAAACGAATTTAGTTCGTCATCTCTTGTTTTGGATAGAGTTGATTCGCTATCCAGACATCCTGTCTGATGTTTTATTTATCCCTTTCAGAAAACTGACCAGTTGTTCACGGGGCAGTTTGCCGGTGGAGTTACGAGGCAGAGACTCCACAAAATACAATGGTCTCGGGAGAAATGCCGCATCAATGGACTGAGTCAGCTGATGCAAGATCTGTTTCTTACTGAGTGTTGGAGCCACCACCAATGCGGTTAGCCGTTGTCTCTCATTCTGCAGGTTTTCCGGGGCTATGAATACCCCATCGACTACCCCTGGGATTTCCAGCAGTTTTTGGTTAAGGTCGCCGAGTGAAGCCCGTTTGCCGGCGATTTTCAGCATATCGCCCTCTCTGCCGAGTAGTCTGAAGCGGTTGCCACTGAGCATTTCAATATTATCATGAAGCAGCACCGGGTGAGGTAGATGTCCACCATAGACAAAGGTCTGATTCCCCTCCTGTCTCATGCTGATCTCATCATAGAGCGTCCAACACGCATCGGCCATGGTGCGTCGACTGGCGATTGAACCCGTCTCGGTTGATCCGTAGATCTCATAAATCTCTGTCTGCAGTTGATGCTCAGCCTCTGCAGCGAGTTCTTGGCTCAGAGGCGCTGTGGCGGAGATAATAAAGGCAATCTCTGGCCAGCTGATACCTGCATCGAGGCAGCTGCGTAGATGGAGCGGGGTGGTGATCAGTACTCTCGGTCCGGTTGTTAGCGCCAGATCAGCGGCAATGTCCGCGGGAAACAGGGGGCGCCCGGTATGCACCGCGATAGCCCCTTGCCAGGGAAAAAATATCGATGTGGCGAGTCCATACATATGTTGCGCCGGTACGGTCGCCACCAGAGAGGAGACCGAACGGGAGAGAAACGGAAAGCGTCTCAATGCACTGTCGGCTTCTGCCTTGAGCTCTCCCCAGCACTTTGGATTGGGTTTGGGGGTGCCGGTGGATCCTGATGTGTAAAGGATAGCGACTTGACGATCTGCCTCGATATGCTCCAGCAGCACCATTGGTGTGTATTCCTTGGTATTGAGCAATTCTGTGTAGAGATACTGAGGCGCCAAAATGTCTGGCTGTAACTGATCGGTTAGGCAATAACCGTCACTGGTTTCGCTCAGCAGACTATTGACCGCACCGGGTGTATTGTTGGATGGCATCAGCGTCACCTGCTGACGAACAATCGCTGCTGCGAAGCTGACCGCAAAGTGATAGCGGTCCTCGCACAGATTAACCACCTGACCGGCATTCGGTAGTTGGGCTGCCAGTTTTGCAACGTCCTCATAAAACTGGCTGGCCGTGATGCCTGTGCCACGGTGCCAGGCAGCAAGTTGCCGCGGATGGTGCAATAACATACCGCACTGAATTGGGCTGTTTAAAGCAGGCTCCGCCATTCAATTCTCCGAACCAATCGAACAAAATTTAAAAAACCAGGATGCTCAAGGTGAGGCAGTTTTCGCTCCCTGATGCGATATTCAATGAGTAATCCTGCAATAACAAGTAGATAGTTTACAAAGTTCGTGAAAAGTGACCAGGTTTCTTGATCCGCAAATTGCGCAAGAAGCGCACTCTCAACGGTCAGAAACGCAAACATACCGGACCAGAATAGGGTGACTCGTCGGGTGTAAAAACGCTCATAATCATTCAAATTCCGCTCATCCTTGTGCATTAGCTCCGCAAATCGGGTGATCAACGGTGTCTGGCCAGGTAATAGGGTCATGGTAAACAGCGTAAACAGGCTACCGTTGATTGCTATCGGCGGCAATTGCAAAAGCTTAATCATGTCCGGCTTTTCGATGATCAGCCAGGCGATACCACCAAGGGCGATGGCCATCACTGGCCAGCCGCTGTACCGCCCCTTGATCAGTTCAAGGCAACCCCAGGTCAGCAGCAGAAGCAGCAAAATGAGGGTAGGAGCGATCAGGTTACCGCTGACAACGCCAAAATGGAGCACCAGGGGATAGGCGAGCGCCATCAGCAACATGCCGATGTGGGCAAGTCTGCGCAGCCGCTCGTTAGGTTCGGTCTGGACTCCGTTCATTAATTTTTGTCGCTCAACATAAGGCCAATGGCAACATTAAGCCTGGGTCTAAGCTCATTCCTTTAAGTCTATGAATTCACACGGGACAGGGCGTAAGTGGCAAGATAACTCATTGCAACGCCGATCGCGACTGTCAGGCCGATCGCGTGCAACACGGGAATCGAAGAACTGGCAAGAATCGCAAACACACCTGCGCTACTCAGGGCACAAACACTCAAAGCGTGCAGGGTCAAATGCGCGTCACCCTGCTGCTGTTCATGCCGGTTGAAAAACAGGCTGTAATCCATACCAATGCCCAATACCAGCATCAGTGAGATTAAATGGAACAGGTTAAGGGTTTCACCTGCCAAATGTAACACACCCACAGTGGCTAGAATAGCCAATCCAATTGGAATCAGGGTGGTCAGAGCCCGTTTTAAAGAGCCGAGGCCAATCCACAACAAGATCAGCATCAGCCCACAGCCAATCGAGATCCGCTGCAGGATCTGCTGTCGGAAATCGGCCACCTGACTGCTTACTTCCTGGCGTAGATTCAGGTAGCGCACATTCCTAAAGTTGCCTCCGATATAGGCCTTAATTTGATCCGGGTTGGCCTTCGATTGCAGGGGAATCAGCGCGAACCAGGCGGACTGAAACTCTCTGATCATGGTTTCAAGACGGCTTTTCAGCTCAGTCTGCAGAGCTTGTGGGTAGTCCAACGGCTCGAGCGTGCGGCTCTGCTCGATGGCTGCGATGAAGGGGGCAAAGGCATTGTCACGAAATGGCAGTCCCTGCATGGCCAGCTTTAGATTGGCGGTGAGTACATCTTGATTCGGTAGCGTCTGCTGTTTGAGTCGTTGTTGCTGCTGGCTGGGCAGAAAATCACTCGGCAGCGCGACGCTGATCAGCGACCTGCCAATCTGATCCTGTTGCAGATGTCGACGTAGCGCTTCACTGCGCTGCAACAGCTGTTCCGGGTCTTCACCTTGTATCAGTAACAGGTGGTGAGGTTCGCTGGCGCCAAACTGCTGGCGAAGTGCCCGATCCTGTTTGAGAAGATCCGCCGGGAGCGGGGAGAGGGTCGCGATATCATCCTGCCAGAGCGGTTTTGAGGAGAGCAGCAGAGTGGCGAGACTCATCACGGCGACAGAAATCGTGACCACCGAGGGCCAGCGACTTCTGCGAAGCAGGTTATTCAGAGCCTCGAGGCCGATTGGCTGGGGCGCTGAGAAGGGCTCTGCAAAGAGTCGCGGCAACATAAATCGGCTGGTAAAAGCGGCCGTCAGCAGACCGCTCAGGGTGAACAATCCGAGTTGGCGCAGTCCGGCGAAATCAGTAGTCAGTAGCACAAGGTAGGCGATGCAGGTGGTATAGACGCCCAATCTCAGAGTGCGCCAGATCGCCTGCATGGTGTCTTTTACGGATTGGGATGGATGCAGATGACTGAATAGGTGGATTGGGTAGTCAAGTGTGACTCCGAGCAGGGTGATACCGAACGCTAGAGTAGATTGAACGGCGAAGACGGCTGGGCCACTGATAAGCAGTTGATGCTCTGAGGCCGTGTCGAGGCGAGAGAACTGATCCGACAGATAGGCAAGTATCTGCTGCTGCTGATCGAGTTCGAGCCCCCCCGCCTTGGTCTGTACCAGCAGCAGGGCCATGTCCCCCTGTTTCGACTGCCATACACCCTGATCCCGCGCGATCTTCTGCTCTGCCAACCACCGTTGCAGCATGCTTTGATAGCTTCCCAGGGGGTCGCTTGCGAGAAGATCCTTGAACGGAGAGGGAAAGGGGGATTTCAGCTCTTCCAGCCGTTGCTTCAACGCGCTATGCAGATTGTCAGAATCGAAGGCCGATGGGGGGTCGGTTGAGATCAGATAGCGGTATTTAAACAGCAGGGGATCGATCTCCAGTGCACTCGGCGCACCGTTTTCAACCCGGCTGAACAATCTGCTTTGCCGCAGTTGAGCCGTTAACTGCTGACTGATTCCGGCGCGGCTAACTGGATCGCCCTGTTTGATTGCCAGCATCAACAGACGATTGGCTGGCCCCTGACTGATCTCATTCAACAATATCTGCTTGTCAGGGGCTGTCCCTTCGGGGAGAAACAGGCTCATGTCAGTACGCAGGGAGACCTGACTGAACACCCACCAACTGCAGAGTGATAGTGCAGCAAGCCAAACCAGCAGGGTGTGTATTCGGATGGTCATGATCTAGGAGTATCAGCTCATATGAATGAAATGGCTTGCAGAGTAGCGAGAAACGGATTCAGTTATCGATCGGTGTAAGCTGCGTAACAGTCTGATCACCATTGGTTTCAACCACTCGATAACGATCGATTTGCAGCGCCTTCCCTGTGATCTCTATCTGCTTGATCTTGCGGCTCAGTGATCTCTCTTTGGGTTTGAGTATCAGGCTCCAGGCCTCAGGGTTGCCGGTTAACTCGGGGCTGAAATAGCGTTTGAGGGTATTCAGATCGCCACTCAGTATCGATCGAAAGGAGGCGCTGAAAGCCAGTAGCTCCGGAATGTTATCCAACAACACCACCTGCGGCTGTTGATTTCGCCAAAGGGTCAGCTGATTTCCCTCAATCTCATATTTGGTATTGCTCGGCGCAGCCAGGGTTCTAACCAGGCGGTCTGGCGGCTGAAACAGCAGTGTACCCTGCTGTTCGATGGGTTGATCGAGCAGCGCGAGTTGGCGAATCTCAGTAAAATGTACCTGCCGCTCTCCGTGCTTTTGCCAATGATTCATCAGATAGGCCAATGACCAGTCAGACTCATCAGCTTGCGCCACAAGACTCTGGATCAGCACGATCAGAATGAGTAGAATCGCTTTGTAGTGAGGGTTACTTTGAGGCTTCATCATGCCCCCAGAAGTCATAGAAATTAAACCAGTTATAAGGGGTACGGCGGGCATAATACCCCAGCCTGTCCGCATAGCGTTGGGTCCAGGATTGCAACATCTCCTCTCGGCGACCCCGCTCAAGTTGCACTTGATCCGCAAAAGGCTCGATGCGGATTTGATAGCGGTTTCCTCCCAGGTAGAGCCCGAAAAAGAGAAATACCGGACACTTCATCAGTGAGGCGAGCAGCATTGGCCCCTGGGGAAATGTGGTATCCCGCCCGAGAAACTGACATTGCACGGTTTTATTCTCATCGGTGACTCGATCGCCCAGCAAGCCGAGGATGCCGCCCTGATCCACAACATCCTGGGCCTTAATCAGGGTGTCCGGTCGGCCGAGTTCGATGATGCTGTCGCTCAGTGATGGATTCAGTTCTGAGAGCACCTGCATCATCATCTCATTGTGCTGTGGGTACATGAGGATCTTCAGTGGCAGTTCCCGCTTGGTGATGGCGGTGGCCCGCAGAATCTCGAAGCTGCCCAGATGTGAGCCCAGGAGAATGCAACCCTGATGGGCCTGCAGGTGTTGGGCGATCGACTTGTGGTTGTGGATCTCCAGGTCGAAGTAGTCGTAACGATCCGCCATCAGGAAGACCCGATCCAGAATGGTGGCTGAGAAGGTATGGATATGTTTGGCGTTATCCAGCAGGGTAGCGGGGCGATCCAGGGCAATATTGAGGTAGTCGCTTGAGGCGCGCCGTTGTGTTGACCCGGTAATCAGAAAATAGAGGGTGATTGGGTAGAGTATCAGGCGTGCGGTGAACCTCCCCAGATTCAAGGCAATCCAGAGAATCAGATGGAGTGCACCCAGAGTACCCCGTTCAACCTGTCCCTGCCATCGTTTGCTCAAGGATTCGATCCAGTCTCAACATAGCCCAGCTTGCCGGCTGTGATGGTTTGATCATCGATGGCACACTGAAAGCTGATTTGGCCTGGTTTCAATTGAGCGCTCAGCTCAAAACTCTGCTCAGGGCGCAGCGGCTGGATGAATTTGGCCGTAACGACCTCATTGATACTGATCTCTGGGAACTGCTGCTCAAGCAGCACAATCACCCGCTCCAGGATCAAGGTCCCCGGTACAATCGGGTTGCCTGGAAAATGGCCGTCCAGACAGGGATGATCTTTGGCAACGGGTTCAGCTGTTACGCGCCACACAGTCAGCGGTTATCCACAATATACTTGGTCAATTTAGATAGAGAAGAGAAAATTTCGGTGAGGTTCTCGTCGTCTGCCTTTAACTGAATGCCATATTTCTGTTTGATGCCTAACGACAGTTCCAGTGCATCGATCGAGTCGAGTCCCAGGCCGTCTCTGAACAGAGGCGCGTCTGATTCAATTTCCTCAGCACTTATATCTTCCAGATTGAGGGTCTCAACAATCAGCTGAGCAACTTCGAGTTCGGTGGGTAATGCACTTTCCATCTATTTGTCTATCCAGTGAATTTAGCAAAAATCAAAAATTAACCGCACAGGGCCTCGGGCCACTGCGCTTAGAATCCGCATATCTTACCGAAAAATACCCGGACACAACCACTATTGTTTAACATGGCAGGACACGAATTCACGATAAAATGCTGAGAGTTTATAGGCCTGGCGCCCAATCGGCCCAGCTTTGGCCGGTCTGCTTTCAATGACTAGTACGTAACAGTACACAAGATGCCTGGGTTTCTGGCACACTCTGCGCCATGAAATATCTCGATCTACCCAATGCCCCGGTTGAATCAGCCGATGTCCTTATCCTGCCGATACCCTACGAGCGGACTGTCACCTATCAGGGAGGAACGGCTGGCGGACCGACTGCGATCCTGAATGCCAGCAGTCAGTTGGAGTTTTATGAAGAGGATATGGGCTGGTCACCAAGCCGCCATCTCAAATCCACAGTGCTGCCGTTGCTGAGTTTGGATGCGGCAACAGAGGCAGAGTTCCACCGGCAGCTATTCCAACGGGTGGAGGAACTCCCCAGAGATAATCTGTTCATCGCGCTCGGGGGGGAGCACTCGATTACCCCGGAGATGGTCTTCTCGCGCATGCCTGCAGGGGGCACTATCGTGCAGATCGATGCCCATGCAGACCTAAGGCCCAGCTATCATGGCTCAGTCTATAACCATGCCTGCCCGATGTACCGGTTATGGGAAAAGGGGTATTCACTGCTGCAGATCGGTATACGTTCTCTGCATGAGCTGGAAGCGCAGCGTATCGAGCAGGAGAGCCGAATCACCTGCTATTTCGACAGACAGCTCGTACAGCCTGATCAATGGCAAGCATTGCTTGAACGGCTGGCCTCCCTGCAGGGACCAGTGTGGTTGACCATTGACCTGGATGGCTTTGACCCAGGATTGGTTTCAGGGGTCGGCACGCCTCAGCCTGGTGGTCTTGATTGGCACCAGGGGGTGACTCTATTACAAACCCTGCTGGGCAATCAGGGGATTGAGGTAGCAGGTATCGACATCGTTGAGCTGGTGCCAGAGCCGAACAGAGTATCGGACATGTTGGCCGCCAAATTGCTGCAGAAGTGCATCTCCTTCTGGGGAATGGCCAGAGGGTACCAACAAAAGCCAGAAGTGGGATCTCAAGTGGGTGTGGAAGATGAATAGTAACGACTGGGATCAGCAACAGGCAGAGGCCCTCTATCAGTTGAATCAGTGGGGCAACGGCTTTTTCTCGGTGAATCATCAGGGGCATGTGGAGGCAATAACCGATGGCATTCACAAGCTCGATCTGAAAAAACTCTGTGAAGAGCTGGCCGAGCAACAGCTCAAGCCGCCGTTGTTGTTGCGCTTTTCCGATATGTTAAAGCAGCGCATGAATCAGATCAGCAAACGATTTCATATCGCCATCAACCAGGCGGAGTATCGTGGCGGCTACTATGGCGTCTATCCGATCAAGGTGAATCAGCAGCGTCAGGTTGTCGAAGAGATCGTCGAATTTGGAGCAGACTACCATTGGGGGCTGGAAGCCGGTTCGAAACCTGAACTTCATGCCACGCTGGCGATGCTTGAGGATGTGGATGGTCTGATCATCTGCAATGGCTACAAGGATCAGGAGTTTGTCGATCTGGCAATGATCGGCCTGAAGATGGGCAAACGGGTCTTTGTGGTGGTGGAGAAACCCAACGAACTTGAGCTGATACTCAACGCAGCGGCGCGCTTTGAAGTCGCGCCGCTGATCGGTCTGCGCTGCCGGATGGCTACCACCAGTAATGGCATGTGGCACGACTCTGGGGGGGATCACTCCAAGTTCGGTCTCTCACCGCGTGAGCTGCTGGAGGCGGTCGACAGGCTCAAGCAACTGGATAAATTGGACTCCTTGAGGCTACTCCATTTCCACATTGGCAGTCAGGTGCCACAGATTCGATATATCAAAGAGGCGATGCAGGAGGCGGCACGCTATTTTGTCGAAGTGCGCCAGTTGGGCGCCCCCATCGAGTACATGGATGTAGGCGGTGGATTGGGGGTCAACTACGACGGCTACATCTCCAGTAGCAACGCCTCGGTCGACTACAGCCTGCAAGAGTATGCCAACGATGTGGTGTGGGCATTGAAAAGTGTCTGTGATGAATCGGAACTACCCCATCCACACATCATCTCTGAGTCGGGCCGCGCGCTGGTTGCACACCATGCGGTGTTGATTGTCGATGTGATCGGTATTACCCGGCGCATCAATGACATGGCGGCAAAAGAGCCTGAAGCGGAGAGCCCGGTTCAGCTGAGACAGCTGTGGGATACCCTGGTCGAATTCGATGAGATGCAGGCAAGAGAGGCGCTACATGATGTGACTGCCAGTCGAGAGGATATCAACAAGCTGTTTGCTCTGGGGCATGCCAGCCTTTCGGATCGCGCCCATGCGGATGATCTCTATTGGCGGATCATCACGAAAATCATGGCGGCGATGGATGAGTCGGAACTCAATCAATTGGAGCCCGGACTGATTTCCAAACTGGCCGATCGCTATTTTTGCAATTTCTCTGTGTTTCAATCCCTGCCAGACAGCTGGGCAATCAATCAGGTGTTTCCTGTGATGCCCATCCATCGGCTCAACGAAGTGCCTGACCGGCAGGGGATATTGGTGGATATCACCTGTGATTCCGATGGCAAGATCGAGCATTTTCCACTGCAAAATGGCCTATCCCCAACACTGCCTCTACACACTCAGAGGCCGGGAAAACCTTATCTGCTGGGGATATTTCTGACCGGCGCCTACCAGGAAATTCTCGGTGATCTGCATAACCTGTTTGGCGATACTCATGCCGTGCATATCCGTATGGATGGCGATCGCCACGAAATGGAGCAGGTGGTGGCTGGAGAATCGGTGGCTGAAGTGCTCGATTATGTCCAGTTCCACGAAACGGTGCTGCTCGACAGAATGCGTCGTCAACTTCAGGAGGCGCGCGACCAGGGGCGTATCTCCGCCAGGGAGGCGAATCATTTTCTGCGCTGCTACCAGGCGGGGCTGAAAGGCTATACCTACCTGGAGGATGAGTCTCCAGGAGAGATCTGATATTGCGGCTCTGGCTGCTGTGTCGCTGCGCTTTCGACATCATCTGCACCCCGAGACAGCGCTCGAACCGCTCGATGCGTCAGGCCCGGATGGTTCTTCAGCTGATAACCTGCAAAATGGAGCTGAAGAATGGCCTCCTGCAGGCTGTTACGCAGATGAGGGTTGGGTGAGTCCAGATGCTGTGCCAACGCTTTCAAATCAATTTCAACATGATTGCCACATACCGCAACAGGTAGCTTCAGTCTGACGGCCAGATTGAGAAATGGATCCAGGGGGGCGACCGCCGGCATCTCGTGATGCTGTGATTTGCCACAATAGAGCAACTCCACATCCTTGGGTATGACCTTCAGTTGGTCCTGATATCGGCTCATCAAGTCCGTGTTGGCCTGGGTCTCGCCATTGACCACCGCACGGATCAGCTGTGTGATATCTCTGGCAGTGCGACAACTGGGTTGGTGAAAGAGTATTGCCGCCATCAACCGGCGTTGCTCATCACCCAGGTTCGCCGCCCGATAGCCAGACATGTTGAACTGGCGCTGACCGGAAAGGTTGCGTAAAAGCGCTTCTGTATAAGCACTGTAGCGGGAGGTGTAGTGAAACAGCTCTTCAGCACACCCCGCCCAGCCAGGGTGGCACTCTGGGTAGTAGAGGCCGTTCACACATTTTGCTTGACTAATCATAGTTATAGGTAAAAGTTCTCGAATGATGTTGATGATACATCCATCGAAGTTACTTCTAAGTTAAGAATAGAACGGATTCTGAGTTAGCAAAGTGGTTGTAAAAACTTCAAAAATGACAATGAGTTATCGATGAACCGACCGGCTAGAATCGATTCTTTAGCGGATAACTGAGGGCCGACTGCCCGCATCAGAGATCGATCGTTGGGCTGGCGGGATCTCAGGGGCTGATGAGGTGAATTTCATAACTATATGATTTATTGTTAGGTTTTTTATTATAATCGCCTAGACCTAAGGGGAATTTAAGGTTTGGATGGTGGTGCGAAATCGGTGAAACCCTCATCAGTATGCCCCAGATCAAAAAACTCAGCCAAAATGGCTTGCCAAGTGAATAATAAGCTACTTTAGTAAGTGGATCTCCTTTAGAATGTGTGCCCGCAGTCAGATAGTCATATTTGATCCGAAATCGGTTCGACTAGGATCAGTCAACTTTTGCAGTAACAATATCAGGACAAACTGTAGTAGCAGGGTTAGATGAACGAAATTATTTACAAGATTAAGAACTATATCCGCTCAGCTTGGCGTTTCCGCTGGCAAGCGATTATTGCTTCCTGGATTGTGGCGGTTATCGGCTGGTCAGTGGTTTTTACACTTCCCTCGAAATACGCATCTGAAGCCAAAGTGTATGTGGATACGGAGAGTGTACTGCGGCCCTTGCTGCAAGGAAGTGCCATCTTGGTTGATGTCAATCGTCGTCCTATTCCAGGCACCCGAGAGACCGAAAACTTCTACACCATCGCGTTTGAGTATAGTGACCGCTTTATGGCGCAGCGGGTCGTTAAGGTGTTGCTGGATATCTTCGTTGAGAGCGCACTGGGCGACACCCGCATCGAATCCGATGCCGCACAGCAGTTTCTGCAAAAACAGATTGTTGATTATGAGTCACGCTTGCTTGAAGCCGAAAACAAACTCACCGAGTTCAAACGTCAAAACGTCGATACACTCCCCAGAGACAACGGCGGTATATTTCCTCGTCTGGAAACGGCTCGCACCGAACTGGAAGCCGTTCAACTGGAGTACAAAGAGGCCAAGATTCGACGCGATGAGCTAAAGAATCAATACGACACCACCCTGGCGGAAGAGCAGCGTCGACAAGAGCAACTGGGGATCAGCGCGGCCGCCGATACACCGATGGGGCGGCGACTACTGGCGATGCAGACCCGCCTGGATGATCTGCTGCTTCGCTATACAGAAGAGCACCCTGACGTAAAAGAGCTGAAGTCGAAAATTGAAGAGCTGAGAAAGCAGGCCGCCAGTCAACCGCCATCCGCATCTGCACCGGTATCCAGATCCAACACTGGGAGCACATCCGCACTGGAAGAGCTGAAGCTGGCCTATCGCCAGTCGGAAGTGGAATTAAGGGCGGTGACCTTGCGTAGAAATGAGTATCAGGAGCGTGTCAGTGAGCTGAAGAAGAAACTCGATACGCTGCCCAAGGTGGAGGCCGAGCTGACACGTCTGAATCGCAACTACAGCATCAACAAAGAGAACTATCAAGAGCTGGTACAGCGGCTCGAATCCGCAAAGATGTCCGAGCGAGCCGACGAAGCTGGCGATAGTTTGAAATTCAGGGTGGTTGAACCGCCCAAGGTGCCACTGTTACCGGTTGGGCCCAAGCGTCTGCTGTTGTCGATAGGCACACTCATCGTGGCGCTTGGTATTGGAGGTGCTCTGGCATTTCTGATGTCCCAGCTGAAGCCGGTCTATTTTGACATACGAACCCTCAGTACCGAACTGGAGTTTCCCGTGGTGGGTCAGGTCTCAAGGGTGATGACCGATGATGTCAAAACCAAGCGACGGATGGCAATCAGTGGTTTTATTACCATGTTCGTTCTACTGATCGTACTGTTTGTGGCCATCGTTGCGATCTACGTGCTTGGCTTGCGCGAAGATATTCTGTTGCTGATGCAGCAAAATGGTCTACTTGGCGGCTGATTCGCTGTCAAAGCATGAATAAAACCCGGTATTGATCATGGGGCTCATTGAGACCGTTCTTAATGATCTGGCGTAGCCACTCAACCTTTGTTTAGTCCGGGGTTCTCCCAACCCGCTTCAGGCAGGACTCAGAATCTGATCTTTGGTATATTCCGCCTTTGCTCTAAAGGTCAGGAGGACTTTCTAGAGCCCTGTGATCGATCTGTTGCCAAAACCTGTTCGAACAACAGGCTTAGGTGGCCGCGATGAAGAAAACCCATCGTTAGATCACAAAAAAAGATGACACCATTAACTGAAGTTTTATCCGCCTGGACAACGCCAGTGCGCAGTAGAAGAGGGTGATATGTTCCAAAAGAGTATGCAGATTCAAGGTTACGACGATGAGCTCTGGGCCGCCATTCAGGCCGAAGAGCGTCGTCAGGAAGAGCACATCGAGCTGATTGCGTCCGAAAACTACACCAGCCCTCGGGTGATGCAGGCGCAGGGCGGAGTGATGACCAACAAATACGCCGAAGGTTATCCCGCCAAACGCTACTACGGTGGCTGTGAGCATGTGGATGTTGCCGAACAACTGGCGATCGACCGGGCCAAAGCGCTGTTCGGCGCCGACTATGCCAATGTACAGCCCCACTCCGGCTCTCAGGCCAATGCGGCGGTCTATATGGCGCTCTGTCAGCCGGGAGATACCATCCTCGGTATGAGTCTGGCCCATGGCGGCCATCTAACCCACGGCGCCAAACCCAACTTCTCCGGCAAGATCTACAATGCCGTGCAATATGGTCTGAATGCAGAGACCGGTGAGATCGATTACGATGAAGTGGATCGCCTCGCCAGAGAGCATAAACCGAAGATGATCGTGGCCGGTTTCTCCGCCTACTCCCGTGTCGTCGATTGGAAGCGTTTCCGCGATATCGCTGACGAAGTGGGCGCCTTCCTGTTTGTCGACATGGCCCATGTGGCTGGCCTGGTCGCGGCAGGGCACTACCCCAGCCCGGTACAGATCGCCGATGTCACCACCACCACCACCCACAAAACCCTGCGCGGTCCCCGTGGTGGTCTGATCCTGGCCAAGGCCAATCCAGAGATTGAGAAGAAGCTCAACTCCCTGGTCTTCCCCGGCATACAGGGTGGTCCGCTGATGCATGTGATCGCTGCCAAAGCAGTGGCCTTCAAAGAGGCGATGGAGCCGGAGTACAAAACCTACCAACGTCAGGTGATCGACAACGCCCGCGCGATGGCCCAGGTCTTCATGGAGCGGGGCTACGATGTGGTCTCCAAGGGCACCGACGACCATCTGTTTCTGGTCAGCTTCATTGAAGCGGGTCTGACCGGTAAGGATGTGGACGCCTGGCTCGGCGCCGCCAACATCACCGTCAACAAAAACGCAGTGCCCAACGATCCCCAGTCACCCTTTGTCACCTCCGGTATTCGGGTCGGCACACCGGCGGTCACCACCCGTGGCTTCAACAAATCCGAATGTGAGAATCTGGCCGGTTGGATGTGCGACGTGATCGATGGTCGAGGTGACGAATCAGTGATTGAGGCGGTCAAGGCCAAAGTGCTTGAGATCTGCGCCAAACATCCGGTCTATGCCGACTGATTGTAAAGCCACAGGCAAGCGGGTGCTGAATCGGCGCCCGCTGAGCCGCAACCGATAAAGAAGCGATGCGCTGTCCATTCTGTGGTGCCCAGGATACCAAGGTAATCGACTCCCGTCTGGCGGGAGAGGGTGACCAGATCCGCCGACGCCGTGAGTGTGCGGTCTGCAAGGAGCGCTTCACCACCTACGAAACCGCCGAGCTCAATCTTCCCTGGGTCGTCAAGCAGGATGGCAGTCGGGTCCATTTCGATGGGCGCAAACTCCGTGCCGGAATGGATCGCGCCCTGGAAAAGCGCGCGGTCAGTGCCGAGAAGGTCGATGCGGCGATCAACCACATCACCCGCAAGCTCATGGCGGGTGGTGAGCGGGAGATCAACTCCCTGGCGATCGGTGAGCTGGTGATGGAGGAGCTGAAGCAACTCGATCAAGTAGCCTATGTACGTTTCGCATCGGTCTACCGCAAGTTCGAAGATGTCAACGCCTTCCGTGAAGAGATCGAACGACTTGAGCAGCAGCCCAGTCCGGAGACCCGGCGTCGCCAGTTGGACCTGCTCACCGATGAGGAGAAGAAAACTTGAGCAGTAATCTCGACCACCGCTTCATGGGGCGGGCTATCCAGTTGGCCAAGCGGGGCTGGTACACCACCCAGCCCAATCCCAGAGTGGGTTGCGTTTTGGTCAAGGATGGTGAGATCGTCGGTGAAGGCTACCATCGCCGGGCCGGGGAGCTCCATGCGGAGCGCAATGCCCTGGTGGATGCCGGGGAGGCGGCCCGAGGCGCGACTGCCTATGTCACCCTGGAGCCCGGCCGCCATGTCCGACTCCAACCCCAAGGTGGCCGGTAGAGGATTTGAACAACTGAAACAGGCCGGCATCGAGGTTGTTACTGGTGTCATGGAAACCCAGGCGGCCAGCCTCAATCCAGGGTTTATCAAGCGTATGCGCCAAGGGCTGCCTTATGTCCGCTGCAAAATGGCCATGAGCCTGGATGGCCGCACCGCGATGGCCAACGGTGAGAGCCAGTGGATCACCTCCGCCGAGTCGCGGCACGATGTGCACAAACTGAGAGCGGCGAGCAATGCGATCATCACCGGTGTCGGCACCATGCTCGCCGATGATCCCTCAATGAATGTGCGCCTCTCCCACAGTGAGCTGGGTATCGATGAGGATCTGCAGATACCGGCTCCAGTGCGGGTAGTGCTCGATCCAAAGTTACAAACACCGGCCACGGCGAAGATGCTCAGCCTGCCGGGCCAGACCCTGGTGGCTTGCAGCGATGAGAACCCGACCCATTGGGTCGCCTTGGAAGCTGCTGGTGCCCAGGTCGTCACTTTACCCACCGGGGAGTATGGGCTGGATCTGCGTGAAGTGCTCCACTATCTGGCTGACCAGGAGATCAATGAAGTCCTCCTCGAATCCGGCGCAACCCTGGCTGGCGCGATGTTGGAGCAGGGGCTGGTCGATGAGCTGATCATCTATCAGGCCCCCCATCTGATGGGTGACTCGGCACGGGCACTGTTTAAGCTGCCCGGCATACAACAGATGTCACAACGGCTCACACTCAACATCCGTGATGTGCGCCAGATCGGGCCTGATATCCGCATCACCGCCAAACCCCAGATCAGCGAGGATTAAGGATGTTTACCGGAATCATCCAGGCCATCGGCCGAGTACAGTCATTGGAGAGCCGGGGAGGTGATCTGCGTCTGACCATCGACAGTGGCAAACTTGAACTGGGCGATGTGGCGCTGGGCGACAGTATCGCCACCAACGGCATCTGCCTGACCGTGATCGAACTCACTGGCCAGGGTTTCAAAGCGGATGTCTCCCGAGAGACAATTAATCTGACCACGCTTCACAACCTCAAAGTGGGCAGCCCGGTCAACCTGGAAAAGGCACTGACTCTCAATACCCGACTCGGCGGACATCTGGTCAGCGGTCATGTGGACGGAGTAGGGGAGATCGTTTCGCGTCGTGACGATGCCCGTTCCATCCGCTTTACAGTATCCACGCCCAGTGAGCTGGCCAAATATATCGCCCACAAAGGATCGATCTGTGTTGATGGCGTGAGCCTTACCGTCAACGGCGTCAATGGATCCCAATTCGAACTCAACCTGGTTCCCCATACCTTGCAGGAGACCATTATGGATGGCTACCAGGCAGGCACCCGGGTCAATCTTGAAGTAGACCTGATCGCTCGTTATTTAGAAAGGTTGATGATGGGAGAGCAGGCGGCTGAGATGAATGCCGCTGGTGTAACCGAAGCCTTGTTGATGGAGCGGGGGTTTATCAAAGGGCGCTAGACAAGCCATTTTACCAAGCCCTGCCGTTCGTCATTCCGATTTACCAAATCCTGGCAATTGTCCTCTAGGTATACCAAATCCCAAACACCCTCATTCCGTCATCCCGGCGAATGCCGGGATCCAGAACTACAGACCCCCCACTTTCCAACCTAACCCAACCCAAACAAAACAATTCTGGTCTAGCCCAAGAATCAGAAGAATTACCCGATTTGTCACAATTGGTTATTCGGACCATATTTGGTTTTACACTCTAGGAGATACTCAACTAGCTGAGTAAAAAGGGAAAATAATTAACCAAGCAGGGAGGTTATTCAAACAATCCGTAACTTCTCAAAGATAGATATAAGGCAAGTCGCCTTTGCTTGTATTTTGTGCATACCATTAAGCTATATAATACTTTGAAAGAGACTTAATGAGAACATTAAATCAACCACTTAGTTTGAGTCTGTTTGGGATTAGGCTTTACACTAACGTGTTATATTAGGTTAGTAGGTCATCTAATCATAGTTAGCCTTGGATCATTGTCATGCACAGCGACTACTCCATTTATGATTCTCTTTACGAACAGGCCCGAACAAAAGGTTGGCAGGGCTGGGGCGGCGACGCTCGAATTGCAACTGGGCCTTCCCAAGTTGAGCGTATCCTTGCGAAGTCATATGTGCCTAAGTCAGGTAAAGTGCTCGATCTAGGGTGTGGCGAAGGACATTTATCTCGTTTACTTGCTGCACACGGGTACCTTGTCACGGGTGTCGATGTCTCCGAGACCGCAATCGCGTGGGCGCTCGAAAAGGAGGCCGGCAAAAGGACAGTAACTTACATTCGAGGAAATCTTTGCCAATCCGGAGTTTTAGCAGGTGAGTTTTTCGACCTAATTGTTGATGGGAATTGTTTGCATTGCATTCTGGGTGATGATCGTCCACTTTTTTTGCGAAATGTCCTACGTCTTTTATCTTATGATGGGGTGTTTTTCGTTAGCAGTCTTTGTAGCAAAGATGATCTGTCAGTTACTTTGATGCATATGGGGTATCCTTACCGCTACGTCCCTAGCAGAGACAGATTGCTGTTTGAACTTGAAAATTCCGGATTTCAAGTATTAGCGTGGGATGAACATGAACGCAAAGGACATAATCATATCAACATTTTTACTGGAAAGCGTGGCTAACCAATCATTCCAGCGGATCGCGTACCGCGCACGCTGAATTCG